>DASWAA010000150.1:0-1917 GCA_036391385.1 Streptosporangiaceae bacterium | reverse complement strand
GCCTACACGATCGGCTCGGCGTTCGTGAACCACCTGGACGACGTGACCGGGTCGATCGAACCGGGCAAGCTAGCCGACCTGGTGGTGCTTGACCGGGATCCGTTTGCCCTCCCGGCAACCGAGATCGCGCTCACCGGCGTGCTGGCGACCTACGTCCAGGGCGAGCCGGTCTACCGGGCCGAGTCGCTCGGCTAGCCAGGTTCGTGCGGCTAGCCGAGCGCCATGCCTGCGTTTTCGCTAGGCCTGCGCCTTCATCAGGCCGATGCGATTCCCGGCCGGATCGCTGAAGAAGGCGATCGTCGGGCCGTCAGGGACATCCATCGGTGGCTGTACCGTGTGGCCGCCGAGCTGCCCGGCCTTGTCCAGGGCCGCCTGGAGGTCGGGCACCGCCACGTAGAACGTGACCTGGGACGAGCCGTCCTCGGTGGCGGCGACGCCCCCGCCGATGCCTCCGTCGGCTGGCTCGACCATGCCGTAGTGCATCGGGTTGTTAGCGTCGACCTTCCAGTCGAACAGCCTGGAGTAGAAGTTCTGCAATGTCATGGCGTCGGGTCCGTCTACCTCGAACCACGCGACCGGATTCGGCATCGCTGCACCTTGGCCCTTCCGCCCGTGGCTCATCGCCGGGCGTCGAATGATTGCTGCGGTCGGCGGCTCGGCCAGCCAGGTGCTGACCGCCGACGCTACCTCCGTGCCCGGGCCGGGTGAGGGTATGCGTCGCGTGGTGATCCGAATCCGCTTAGTAGCGGTAGGCCGCGGGCCGGAACTTCGGCTCAGTGCGGCCGGCCGGGCCATGGCTTAGCATCGCTGATATGGACAGTCTCGGCGAGGACCTGGTCCTGCTATCGGTACTGGCGCATAAGGGCACGGTGGCAACCACGCGAATCAGCTACGGCCTGATGGGCTCCGAGCTAGTGCGGCTGGCCGCTAGCGGCCGGATCGACATCCAGAGCGACCGCATCATCGTCCGCGACCAGGCTCCGACCGCGGATGCCGACCTAGACGCGGCGCTGCGGTCGCTGGTCGAAGCCAGGCAGCCGATGCGACCCAGGATCTGGGTCGGCCGCCCGCGACGCGGCATCCTGCAGGCCTACCTGAACCGGCTGGTCGCGTCAGGCGCACTGCGGGCCGAGCGCAGGTTCCTGACCACCAGGTACCTCATCCTCGACCAGGCCCGGGTGGCGGACGCCCGGGCGCGCCTGGACGCCATGGCGCTGTCGAACGGGCCCGTCGACACCGCGCAGGCGGCTTTTGGGGGCCTGGCTCATGCCATCGGCCTGGACTCCCTGCTCTACCGGGGCCGGGCGGGCACGCCGGTGCGCAAGCGGCTGGAGCAGATGGGCAAAGGCCAGCTGACGGTCGCCGCCGTGGCGGCCGCCGGAGCCGCGGCTGGGATGCCAGCCGAGGTGGCCTTCGATTCGGCTTCCGGCGCGGCCACGCACGCTGCTCACCAGGCATCGCAGGCGGCGACTCACGCAGCGACTCACGCCGCTACGCACGCGGCGACTCAGGCTGCCACTCACGCCGCTATGCAAGCGGCGACTGCGGCGGCGACCCAGGCTGCCGTGGCGGCAGCCCACCACGCGGCCAGCGGCGCCGGCGCCCACGGCGGTCATCACTGACCGGCCCGGCAGCTGGCTGCGTCCGTCGCATCCCCGAGCACACGCACGCAGCGCTGGACAGTGAACGGGGAGTGCAGTGAGCCCGGTGCCCGCTCTCGGGGAGATCCTGTTCACCGGAGATCAGATCCGCGGCAGGCTCGCCGAGCTCGCCGCGGAGATCGACGCTGAGTATGCCGGTCGCGACCTGGTGCTGCTCGGCGTGCTCAAGGGCGCCATGATGGTGATGGCCGACCTCTCCCGCTTGCTCAGGCACGACAGCGTCGAGATCGACTGGATCACCGTCTCCAGCTACGGC
>DASWAA010000149.1:0-5174 GCA_036391385.1 Streptosporangiaceae bacterium | reverse complement strand
GGGCTCGCCCTCGCCTTGTGGACGTTCGCGCCCGGCCACGTGCGGTCAAAGGTCGCTCCCCTGGCGCTGGTGTACCTCGGCCTCTACGGTTTCACGGTCGTGCGGGACTTCTCACGGACCTACGGACTGGAATGGCAGACTCGCTATGGCCTGGCAGGCGGCGGGTCGGGGTGGATGTACGCACAGCTGGATCTGGTGCAGGCGTTCGCGTTCCTAGCCGCCGGGCTCTGGCTGACCTGGCGACGGACGGACCCTGACTCCTACGTCAGCCGGAAGCTGCTGCGGCAGCATGCTGACTCCCCCGGCGGCGCTGATGGCCTCCGGTGGGGACTGCTCCTGCTGGTCGTCTACGGGCTGCTAGTCGAGCTGAACGGCCGGACCATGTGGCTCGGGACTACCTGGTGGAACGCGGGCGTGACGATCACCGTCGGGCTAGCCGCGCTCGTCCTCGTCCTTCGCCTGCCGGCGATCGCCGCCGACCTGGCACTGGCCGGGCTGACCTTGTTCGGGATCTATGGCATTGCCCTGGCCATCTACTGGCCGTCGAACGTCCCGCTGCCGTCGCCGTACACCTGGGACGTTCGCTACGGCGCGGTGTGGGTGGACAGCAGGTCGACGGCGGTGCTGGCCGGCGTGCAGGGCCTCGCGCTGGTCGCGTTCGGCCTGTGGCTCGTGCCGCGTGCCCTCGACCCGTGGACGAGGTCGCTGCTCAGGTCGACCGCCGATGCCGAGCTCGCCGGCCGGGTGCAGCGGCTGACCAGGACCCGCGCGGACGCTGTCGACACCGCTACGGCCGAGCTTCGCCGGCTGGAACGGGATCTGCACGACGGCGCCCAGGCTCGGCTGGTCGCACTGGGGATGAGCCTGCGCGCCGCGGAGCAGCTGATCCTCAGCTCGCCAGAGGCTGCGATGGCGCTGGTGGCCGAGGCCAGGCAGACCTCGGCCAAGGCGCTCGACGAACTCCGAGATCTGGTCCGCGGCATCTGCCCGCCGGTACTGGCCGATCGTGGTCTGGCTGACGCGATCCGCGCCCTGGCGCTCGACACTCCCCTGAACACCGAGGTTGAGATCGACCTGGCCGGGCGGCCGGACCTGCCAGTGGAGACCGCGTGCTACTTCGCAGTCGCCGAGGCGCTGGCCAACGCCGTGAAACACTCTGGTGCCCGTCAGGTCCAAGTGCGAGTCAGCCACCTCGATGGCCGGCTACAGGTCACCGTGATCGATGACGGCTGCGGAGGCGCCGACCCGCGGCGTGGCTCCGGATTGCTCGGCCTGGAACGCAGGCTCGGTACATTCGACGGGGTTCTCGCCGTAAGCAGCCCGCCGGGCGGACCGACCATCATCGCGATCGAGGTGCCATGCGCGTTGTCATCGCCGAAGACCTCTTCCTCCTTCGCGACGGCCTGACCAGGCTGCTGCGCGCGCACAGCCTCGACGTGGTCGCCGCCGTCGGCACCGGCGCTGAGCTGCTGCCAGCTCTGCTCGACGAGCGCCCTGATGTGGCCGTGATCGACGTCAGGCTGCCGCCGACCTTCACAGACGAGGGTCTGCAGGTTGCACTGGAGGCTCGCCGCGCGGTGCCGGGCCTGCCAGTCCTCGTGCTTTCGCAGTACGTGGAGCAGCTCTACGCCCGCGAGCTGCTCTCCGACCAGGCTGGCGGCGTCGGCTACCTGCTCAAGGACCGGGTCTTCAGCGACGAAGCGTTCGTCGAGGCGCTGCGCACGGTCGCGGCCGGTGGCACCGTCCTTGACCCGGAGGTGGTCGGGAAGCTGCTGCGCAAGCGCTCGGCCGACGAGCCACTCGCCGCGCTGTCACCCCGCGAGCGCGAGGTCCTCGAGCTGATGGCGCAGGGCCGTTCCAACACGGCGATCGCTCAGCGTTTGTTCGTGTCGGAGAAGGCGGTCAGCAAGCACAGCACGAGCATCTTCATCAAGCTCGGCCTAGAACCATCCGACGACGACAACCGCCGCGTCCTGGCCGTGCTCGCCTACCTGAACTCCTGACAGCCCCGCTAGGGCCGGAGCCCGGCGACCAGGTCGGCCGGGACAATCTGGACCGGGAACGGGCGGCTGGCGCTCCATGCCTGACGCCCCGTCACCGCGGCCACCTCCTTGTACGAGCCGCCAGCCAGATCGTAGGCGGTGAGCGCGGGCTGGTCCCGGTTCGGGTCGACCAGCCAGTACGACGGTACGCCCATCCGCTCGTACACGGCCTTCTTGAGGCTGCGGTCCCGCAGTCCGCTGCTCGGCGAGATGACCTCGACCGCGAGCATCGGGGCGCGGGGCAGGTTCTTCTCCGTAAGGTCGGCGAACCGCGTGACCAGTACGTCGGGCTGCAGTTCGTTGAACTGATCAATGCGGACCGCGAATGGCGCGGCAAGCACGCGCAGGTCGCGCGGGCACGCAGCGTGCAGGGTCATACACAGGGCCCGCGAAGCTTCCTGGTGCGACCAGCCGGGGGCGGGGCTCACCAGAAGCTCTCCGTCGATGAGCTCGTACCGGCGTCCGTCATCCGGCATGTCCTCCAGGTCTTCGACCGTGAAGGGACGAGACACAGGATGGGTCATGGCTAACATCGTCCCTCCTTCCTTGCGATGCGCCAACTCTGCTAGCCGCCTCTGACAGTAGACTCGGTCGGCGGCCGGGCGATATGTCGGCCATCATGCACAGCTACCGATCTGCACTACCGGAGGCAGCCCAGATGAGTGGCATCTTCAAGATCGACCCGCAGGCCACGCTGCCGCCGGACCCGAAGCACCCCGGTGAGTACTACGTCAACGACTTCGTCGGCGACGACCCCGGCCTGTTCGCGGGCGTCTGGTCAGCCGACGCGCAGGAGACGGTGATCGAGTCCTACGCGGTGGACGAGGTCTGCGTGGTCCTGGCCGGCACGATCACGCTGACGACGCCCGACGGCGAGGTCAGCGAGTTCAAGGCGGGCGATGCCTTCGCGATCCGCAAGGGAACCGCGCTGACCTGGGCCAACTCCCCGGACGTGCGTAAGATCTACGTGATACTCGACCATGGCGCCGGCTCCTAGCTACAGTCCGGTCCCACGCATGTAGCTCCAGCCTAGGTAGGTTCAGGCTACCTAGATTGCCTCTACCTAGATGCTGGCTACCTCGTGCAAATGGACCGCGTCCTGGCCGTCCGGCTTACCTCGCCTGCTGATTACGAACCCTGATACAGCCGATCCGGCCGGACGAGGACGATCTCCGGGGACCGGGCTGCCAGGTCACGGAGCTCGTCCGAGAACCCCGCTCCAGAGAAGGCTGCCGACCCGTGACGGGACTCCGCCAAACGTCTCAGCCTCGCCATACCAGCGAACCCAGTCCCGGCAGAGGACATCGCCGACCCGCACAGCAGGAGGCGCACTTGACCACTGGATAGTCTGGCGCCTGGATCAAGGTGCCGCTGAATGAGGGAGGGCAACTCAGGGGACGACCGTGCCAGGTACGGGAACTCGTCGAGCACCGCGACCGTCGGCTGAGCACGGTCGGCTGCCCGGAACAGCTGAGTCAGAGCCTCGGTGGCGGTGAACATCAGGCCGCCAGACGCCCGCGCGAGAGCATCGACCAGGTAAGTCTTGCCTGGCAGCTTATATAAGTACACTTATAATAAGTACCAGCATACAACCGGCAAACGAGGTAGGGGCTAGCCATCCGGGCGTCACCCTGCCGGCAGCTGCACAGCCTCCGACTCGGCCAGCAGATCCTCGCCCGTGCTGCTGATCGCCTCGCCGGCCAGGACCCGCAGCGCGTCGGGCGCCAGGTGGACTTGTACCGGCGTGCCCTGCGACAGGTGAACCTGACCGCCGTCGTTCTGAACCAGGGCCTGGACCAGCATGCCCGGCGCCAGCCGCAGCATGACCTGGGTGGACGAACCCAGGTAGACCAGCCGCTCGACCATCGCGGGGACCCGGTTCTGCCCAGTTGACGCCGAGCTGCCAGACCCAGTCTCGAACGGCTCTATCCTGACCCGTTCTGGCCGGATGACGGCGTGCGCGCGGTCCGGCGCATCCTCGCCGCCGACCGCAGCGGCGAGGACGAACTCGCCGAGCCGCACCGTACACCGCGAGCCGGGGCCGCGCTCGACCACCTCGACTTCCATCAGGTTGGACACGCCGAGGAAGTCAGCCACGTAGGTGTCGGCCGGCTCGACGTAGATCTCCTGCGGCGCGCCGATCTGCACGATCTTGCCAGCCCGCATGACCGCGAGGCGATCGGACATGGTCAGCGCCTCCTCCTGGTCGTGCGTAACGTAAAGGAACGTGATGCCGACCCGCTCCTGCAAGGCCTTGAGCTCTACCTTCAGCGACCTGCGCAGCTTCGCGTCCAGTGCTCCGAGTGGCTCGTCGAGCAGCAGCACCGCGGGGTCGAGCACCAGCGCCCTGGCGAGCGCGACTCGCTGCTGCTGGCCACCGGACAGCTGGCCGGGCCGCCGCTTCTCGTACGACCTCATGTGGACGAGGTCGAGCACGTCGCTGACTCGCCGGCTGATCGTCGCCTTGTCCGCGCCCCGGTTGCGCAGGCCGAACGCCACGTTGTCGAACACGTTGAGAAACGGGAACAGCGCGTAGCTCTGGAAGACCGTGTTGACCTTGCGCTTGTTGGCGGGGACGTTCGTGACGTCGGCTCCGTCGAGCAGCACCTTGCCGGAAGTCGGCTGCTCGAAGCCCGCGATCAGCCGGAGCGTGGTGGTCTTGCCGCAGCCGGATGGCCCGAGCAGCGAGAAGAACTCACCGCTGGCGACCAGCAGGTCCACGTCGTCGACCGCCATCTCGACAAAGCGCTTGCTCAGCGAGACCAGCTCGATCTGCCCACCAGACATGGCGCGCTCACCTTCCTGCTCCGGCCCGTGCGACAGGGGCGCTGCCGTGCTCACGCCCGCTGGGCGCCCAGGGGAAACCGAGGTGCTCGGATATGTACCGCATGGATAGCTCAAACGCGCTCACCGGGTCAACTACCGGATCGTCCAGGGCGATCTGCACAGTTAGCCCGTCGAGCAGCGCCGACACGAAGATCGAGAACGGCTGCGGGTCGATCCGCGCGAACTCTCCGGCCTGCTGGCCCGCCAGTACCAGCGAGACGATCACCTCGCGCCACCGCTCGTCCGACTGGCGCCGTACGCTCGCCACATCGGCGTTGCGCGCTGCCACGACCCAGAAGTCGAGCC
>DASWAA010000148.1:0-6446 GCA_036391385.1 Streptosporangiaceae bacterium | reverse complement strand
TCGGTGCTGAACTCCACCAAGGACCGCAAGGAGCGGATCGGCAAGATCTACCAGATGCACGCCAACAAGCGCGAGGAGCGCCCGACGGCCCTGGCCGGCCACATCGTGGCCGTGATGGGGCTGAAGGACACCACGACCGGCGATACGCTGTGTGACCCGGCCAAGCCGGTGATCCTGGAGTCGATGACGTTCCCGGCGCCGGTGATCAACGTGGCGATCGAGCCGAAGACCAAGGGCGACCAGGACCGGCTGGGCACGGCCATCCAGCGCCTCGCCGAGGAGGACCCGACCTTCCAGGTCAGGACCGACGAGGAGACCGGCCAGACGATCATCGCCGGGATGGGCGAGCTGCACCTCGAGGTGCTGGTCGAGCGGATGAAGCGGGAGTTCCGTGTCGAGGCCAACATCGGCCGCCCGCAGGTTGCCTACCGCGAGACCATCCGCAGGAAGGTCGAGAAGGTCGAGTACACCCACAAGAAGCAGACGGGTGGCTCTGGCCAGTTCGGCCGGGTGATCATCAACCTGGAGCCGACCGGCGGCGACGGCGGCGGCTACGAGTTCGAGAACAAGGTCACCGGCGGCCGGATCCCGCGCGAGTACATCCCGTCGGTGGACACCGGATGCCAGGAGGCCGCCGAGTTCGGCGTCCTCGCGGGCTACCCGATGGTCGACGTGAAGGTCACGCTGACCGATGGCGCCTACCACGAGGTGGACTCCTCCGAGCTGGCCTTCAAGATCGCCGGGTCGATGGCGTTCAAGAAGGCGGCGGGTCAGGCCGACCCCGTCCTGCTTGAGCCGGTGATGGCGGTCGAGGTCACCACGCCGGAGGACTATATGGGTGAGGTCATCGGCGACCTGAACAGCCGCCGCGGCCAGATCCAGGCCATGGAAGAGCGGAAGGGGATCCGGGCGATCACCGCCCTCGTGCCCCTCTCCGAGATGTTCGGCTACGTGGGCGACCTGCGCAGCCGAACCCAGGGCCGGGCGAACTACAGCATGCAGTTCAACTCGTATGCCGAAGTCCCGCCCAGCATCGCCAAGGAGATCATCGCCAAGGCACGAGGCGAGTAAGCAGCACCAGCCGTACAACCGCACCGACAGAGGCAGCAAGAAGCCATAAGCAACCGGCGCCCCGCGTGAGCGCCAGACCCCCACGCCTGTGGGGAACGATCGCAACGAGGAGACACCAGTGGCGAAGGCCAAGTTCCAGCGGACCAAGCCGCACGTCAACATCGGCACCATCGGGCACATCGACCACGGGAAGACGACTCTGACCGCGGCGATCACCAAGGTGCTGCACGACAAGTACCCCGACGTGAACACCGCCAGCGCGTTCGACCAGATCGACAACGCGAAGGAAGAGCGGGAGCGTGGCATCACGATCTCGATCTCGCACGTCGAGTACCAGACGGAGAAGCGCCACTACGCGCATGTTGACTGCCCAGGTCACGCTGACTACATCAAGAACATGATCACCGGTGCGGCGCAGATGGACGGCGCCATCCTGGTGGTCGCCGCGACCGACGGCCCGATGCCGCAGACCCGCGAGCACGTGCTGCTGGCCCGCCAGGTCGGTGTCCCGTACATCGTGGTCGCGCTGAACAAGGCCGACATGGTCGACGACGAGGAGATCCTCGAGCTTGTCGAGCTCGAGGTGCGCGAGCTGCTCTCGGCGTACGAGTTCCCTGGCGACGACGTGCCGGTCGTGCGGGTCTCCGCGCTGAAGGCGCTTGAGGGCGACGCGGCCTGGGGCGAGCAGGTCCTGGCCCTGATGAACGCGTGCGACGACTCGATCCCCGAGCCCGTCCGCGACATCGAGAAGCCGTTCCTGATGCCGGTCGAGGACGTGTTCTCGATCACCGGCCGCGGCACCGTGGTGACCGGCCGGATCGAGCGCGGTGTCATCCACACCGGCGACGAGGTCGAGATCATCGGCATCAAGGAGAAGCACACGAAGTCGACGGTCACCGGCGTCGAGATGTTCCACAAGATCCTCGACGAGGGCCAGGCCGGCGACAACGCGGGCCTGCTGCTCCGCGGCATCAAGCGCGAGGACGTCGAGCGCGGCCAGGTCATCATCAAGCCGGGCACCAACACGCCGCACACCCAGTTCGAGGCTCAGGTCTACATCCTGTCCAAGGACGAGGGTGGTCGGCACACGCCGTTCTTCAACAACTACCGTCCGCAGTTCTACTTCCGCACCACCGACGTGACCGGCGTGGTCAACCTGCCGGAGGGCACCGAGATGGTCCTCCCGGGTGACAACACCGAGATGAAGGTGGAGCTGATCCAGCCGATCGCCATGGAGGAGGGCCTGCGCTTCGCTATCCGCGAGGGCGGCCGGACCGTCGGGGCTGGTCGGGTTACCAAGATCCTGAAATAACGCTCAGGTACGCAGGGGAATCCCGGTCGTCGCTGAACGCGATCGACCGGGACCCCTGCGCACCAGAGCTAATCGAGCAAGCACGGGACCGGCAGACAGTCGGGCTCGCGGAGTCGGCAGCACTGAGGCGTAAGGGATAACGAGGCCACGATGGCGGGAGAGAAGATCCGCATTCGGCTGAAGAGCTATGACCATGAGGTCATTGACTCGTCGGCGCGGAAGATCGTCGACACGGTGATGCGGACTGGGGCAAAGGTCGTGGGGCCGGTGCCGCTGCCGACGGAGAAGAACGTGTACTGCGTGATCCGGTCGCCGCACAAGTACAAGGACTCGCGTGAGCACTTCGAGATGCGCACGCACAAGCGGCTGATCGACATCATCGACCCGACGCCTAAGACCGTCGATGCCCTGATGCGGCTCGACGTGCCCGCGGGCGTCGACATCCAGATCAAGCTTTAAGGGACGCACGGAGATGACGAAGCAAGTCAGAGGGGTGCTGGGCACCAAGCTTGGCATGACCCAGGTCTTCGGGCCCGACGGGAAGATCGTGCCGGTCACCGTCGTGGCCGCGGGCCCCTGCGTCGTGACCGCGCTGCGCAGCCCGGACGCCGACGGCTACGCGGCTGTGCAGCTCGGCTACGGCGACATCGACCCGCGCAAGGTCAACAAGCCGACGGCCGGGGTATTCGCCAAGGCCGGGGTCACGCCCCGCAGGTACCTGGTAGAGCTGCGTACCGATGACGCGTCGGAGTACACGCTCGGCCAGGAGGTCACCGCCGAGACCTTCGAGCCTGGCGAGCTGATCGACGTGACAGCCACGAGCAAGGGCAAGGGATTCGCCGGCGTGATGAAGCGGCACGGGTTCAAGGGCCTGAGCTCGTCGCACGGCACTCAGCGCAAGCACCGCTCGCCTGGCTCGATTGGCGGCTGCGCCTTCCCCGGTCACGTCTTCAAGGGCCTCAAGATGGCGGGCCGGATGGGCAACGAGCGCACCACGGTCCTGAACCTGACCCTGCACAGCGTCGACAGTGACAAGGGTCTGCTGCTGATCAAGGGCGCCGTGCCCGGACCGGCCGGCGGCCTGGTCCTGGTTCGCAGCGCGGTGAAGTCACCGGTCGGCGCGGGCGCGAGGACGAGAGAGGCGGGTGCGGCCCGATGAGCACTGACGAGACCACGCCGGCCGCCAGCGACTCCGCGGCGGCTGAGCCGTCGGCCAGCGAGCCGGCTAAGGCCGAGAAGAGCGAGAAGGCTCCGGCGCGCGCGCGGACGTCGGCTGCCAAGACCGCCAAGGCCGCCGCGGACGCCGAGAGCGGCGAGAACGCCGCGGAGGGCAAGGCCGCCAAGCCGGCTGCCAAGGCGGCGAAGGCTCCGGTCAAGGCTGCCAGCAAGCCGGCCGCCAGGGCGAAGGCGAAGGCCGAGGTGCCCGACCGTCAGGTGCCGGCCGATCTCCCGGCGGCGATCTTCGACACCAAGGTCAACATCCCGCTGATCCACCAGGTCGTCGTCGCTCAGCAGGCGGCGGCCAGGCAGGGCACCCATTCCACCAAGACCCGCGGTGACGTGCGCGGTGGCGGCAAGAAGCCGTACCGGCAGAAGGGCACCGGCCGGGCCAGGCAGGGCTCGATCCGGGCGCCGCACTTCACCGGCGGCGGTGTGGTTCATGGCCCGCAGCCGCGCTCGTACGCGCAGAAGACACCGAAGAAGATGAAGGTGGCGGCGCTGCGCGGTGCCCTGTCGGACCGGGCCAGGCACGGCCTCGTGCAGGTTGTCGACGGCTTCGTCGACGGCGGCGACCCGAAGACCAAGGACGCGCTCGCCGTGCTGTCCGTGGTGACCGGCGCCTCGGCCACCTCGGTGCTCGTCGTCGCCGAGAGCTCGGACAAGGTCACCTGGAAGAGCCTGCGGAACGCACCGAACGTGCACCTGATCGACCCGGGTCAGCTGAACACCTACGACGTGCTTGTCAGCGACCGGGTGGTCTTTACCGCCACCGCCCTCGCGTCCTTCGTCGCGCGGGCCGGCGGCGCAGGCAAGCAGGAGGAGCAGGAGCGGTGAGCAAGGTCTACAACCATCGGGACATCCTGCTCCGGCCGGTCGTGTCCGAGAAGAGCTACGGGCTGCAGGACGAGTTCAACAAGTACACGTTCATCGTCGCCCCGCACGCCAACAAGACGCAGATCCGTCAGGCCGTCGAGGCGATCTTCAACGTGAAGGTCACCGGCGTGAACACGCTCAACCGGGCAGGCAAGCGGCGTCGCACCCGCACGGGCTGGGGCAAGCGGTCGGACACCAAGCGAGCGATCGTGAGCCTGGCAGCGGGCGAGCGGATCGACATCGGCGGCCTGGGCGGCTAGGCGCAGGCGAAGAGGAGCTTAAGCAGACATGGGCATCCGCAGGTACAAGCCGACCACCCCTGGCAGGCGGGGTGCGAGCGGCTCGGACTTCGCCGAGGTGACGCGGAGCGAGCCGGAGAAGTCGCTCGTCCAGCCACTGCACGGACGGGGCGGCAGGAACGTGCACGGCCGGATCACGGCCAGGCACCAGGGCGGCGGGCACAAGCGCGCCTACCGGGTGATCGACTTCCGTCGTGCTGACAAGGACGGGGTCCCGGCCAAGGTCGCGCACATCGAGTACGACCCGAACCGGACGGCGCGGATCGCGCTGCTGCACTACGCGGACGGCGAGAAGCGTTACATCCTGGCCCCGGCGGGCCTCCGCCAGGGCGACGTCGTGGAGAACGGTCACGGCGCCGACATCAAGACGGGCAACTGCCTGCCGCTTCGCTCCATCCCGACCGGCACCATGGTGCATGCGATCGAGCTGCGGCCAGGCGGCGGCGCGAAGATCGCCCGCTCGGCAGGCTCGGGCGTCCAGCTCCTGGCGAAGGAGGGCAAGCACGCCCACCTGAGGATGCCGTCCGGTGAGATCCGGCTGGTAGACGCCTCGTGCCGGGCCACGGTCGGCGAGGTGAGCAACGCCGAGCAGGGCAACATCAAGCTCGGCAAGGCTGGCCGGAGCCGGTGGAAGGGTCGCAGGCCGACCGTGCGGGGCGTCGCGATGAACCCGATCGACCACCCGATGGGCGGCGGCGAGGGCAAGACCTCTGGTGGCCGGCATCCGGTCAGCCCGTGGGGCAAGCCCGAGGGACGTACCAGGCGGGCGCACAAGCCAAGCGACAAGCTCATCACCCGACGGCGCTCGAAGAAGAAGCGGTAGGAGCACTAGGCGATGCCTCGTAGTCTGAAGAAGGGCCCGTTTGTCGACGACCACCTGATGAAAAAGGTGGACGTGCAGAACAGCAAGGGCACCAAGAACGTCATCAAGACCTGGTCGCGCCGTTCCATGATCGTCCCGGCGATGCTCGGCCACACGATCGCGGTGCATGACGGGCGCAAGCACGTGCCGGTGTTCGTCACCGAGGCAATGGTCGGTCACAAGCTCGGCGAATTCGCGCCGACGCGCACCTTCCGAAGCCATGTGAAGGACGACAGGAGAAGCCGTCGTTAGCTGGCGCCGCGTGATCGATGACGCCGATCAGGGACGCTGACCAAGGACGCTGGGCAAAACCGGCAACGAAACCGGCAGACAGAGAGCGAGGCAGGACCGATGGAAGCCAGGGCAAAGGCGCGGTATGTACGCGTCACGCCGCGGAAGGCCCGCCGGGTGGTGGACCTGATCCGCGGGTTGCCTGCTGAGCAGGCGCAGGCGGTGCTCGCCTTCGCGCCGCAATCGGCAAGTGAGCCCATCGGCAAGGTGCTGGCCAGCGCCATCGCCAACGCCGAGTACACCGGGCGGACCACGGCATCCTCGCTCGTCGTGAGCCGAGCCTGGGTCGACGAGGGCCCGACGCTCAAGCGGTTCAGGCCGCGGGCGCAGGGCCGGGGTTACCGGATCAACAAGCGGACGAGCCACATCACGGTCATCGTCTCGGACGCAGAAGCTGCTCAGGGCAGCGCGGCGGCGGCAGGCCGCGGTGCCGCGGGCGGCCGCAGCGCTTCCAACCGCAGGGAGAGGACCCGCTAGTGGGCCAGAAAGTGAACCCGCACGGGTTCCGGCTGGGCAT
>DASWAA010000147.1:0-5607 GCA_036391385.1 Streptosporangiaceae bacterium | reverse complement strand
AGGCGGTCCGCACCAAGGAAGCGCGCAAGGCGGCCAGGGAGGCCGACCGCGCGGCATGGCGCGGCCCGACCCGCCGCTACGACATCCTCAAGGAAGGCACCATCGCCACCGTCGTCGTCAGCGTGATCGTGCTCGTCATGGCCGGGCTGCTGTCCTCGCCGGACGACCCGTCGCTGACCGTGCAGCGCTGGGCGACGTCCAGCCCGAAGGACCTCGTCGCGACCGCCGCCATGGAACTGGACGGCACCGCCGGTGCCGCCAGCTACGGCCCGCCGTACAACAACGGCACAGCCGCGGTGCAGCAGGTCGGGCCGGTCAACTGGCAGACCCTGGCCGGCGTGACCATGCCACTGCACGCCGGGAACGCCTTCGTCGTCGTCCCGCTCGGCACGCTGGCGCACACTACCCCGGCCCTGGCGACCGCGCTCAGCCAGTACAAGAGCGCCACGCCGGCCCAGCAGCAGAAGTGGGCGTCCGCGTACGACACGGCGGTGACGAAGGCGACGAGCCTGCCGGCCAGCGGGCTGCTCCCCGTCCCCGGCGCCGGGCCGGTTCCGGTGATGATGGCCTACGAGCTGAAGATGGCGCAGAGCGGCGCGCTCGATGCCGACCTGCTGGCCCAGCACCAGTTCTTCGGCACCGACTACACCAAGCCGCTGCTGTTCGTCGCCGACGGTCAGTACTACAAGACGCTCGCCACCAACCTGCACCTGACCGGCGACCAGTGGGGCGTCATGAACGAGACCGGCAGCTACCCCGGCCAGCCGTGGCTCTGGCTGTACCAGATGTGGTACCACGTCCCGCCGTTCAGCAGTTCCGGCAGCGTGGACATCTGGGCGGTACTCCTGACCGGGATCTGCACGATCCTCCTGCTGCTCATCCCGTTCATCCCCGGGCTGCGCGACATCCCGCGGGTGATCCCGCTGTACCGGCTGATCTGGCGCTCCTGGTACCGCACCGCCCGCACCTTGCCCGATGGCGCCGTGACGGCGCCGGACAAGTCATCGGTCTAACGCAATCCCCGCGGGGTCACTCCCGCACGGCAGGGCCAGTCCCGGCGGCGATCGTGCCGCCCGAGCCTGGCCCTGCCGCATGACGCAACCCGATGGCGTGAGCCTGGCTAGCGCTCCAGCCGGAGGGCCAGGCGAGGGCAGAGCCTTACGGCCTCGGCCGCCTGGTCCTCCAGCTCGCGAGGGACGTCGGACTCGATCATCGGAAAGCCCCAGTCGTCGAGCGTGATCAGCTCGGGGAGCACCTCGGCGCAGAGCCCCCGGCCGTCGCAGGCGATCATGTTGACCCGCAGGCGCGGGCCGTGCCCGGTCATGGCCGGCTCCACGGCGGCACCGGCAGGACGGGTGCGGTGGTAGCCGTGCCCGTGCACCAGCCCTGGGCATGCTGGTCGATCTCGGCGCGGAACATCTCCAGCGCGCTGGCCACCATCGCGACCGTGCCGTCGGGGTGATGGCACGCGCCGCGGCCCGACCGGACCTGGCCGACCCAGCGGTACAGCCGGGCCAGGTCAGGCCCGCGTCCGGTGGCCAGCCGCTCGAGCTGGCCGGCGATGGCGTCGAGCCCGAATACGCACGGGCCGCACTGGCCAGCCGACTCGCCGGCCAGGTAGCGGGTGATCCGTGCCGTCTCGGCCAGCCCGCACGCGCCGGCCGGCAGGGCGGCGATCAGGCCGGCGCCCACCCCCGCGCCAGCCGGGCGGAGTCCCTCGTCCGACAGCGGCAGCGCGAGGGTCGTGGCCGGATCAGCCCAGGAGCCGGAGTAGCCGCCGATCAGCAGGGCTCCGATCGGGCCGTCAGGACCGCCGGCCAGTTCCAGCACCTCGCCGATGCGAGTCCCGATCGCGACCTCGTAGACGCCCGGGTCCTGAACCGCGCCGGCCAGCGTGACCAGCATTGATCCTGGCTCTCGCGCTGTGCCGACGCCCCGGAACCAGCCCGCGCCGTATCTGGCGATCAGGGCCAGGTGCGCGAGGGTCTCGACGTTCTGCACCAGCGTCGGCCTGCCATGCAGGCCCTTCTCGGACAGCCGCGGCGGTGCCGACGTCGGCTTCGGCACACCGCTCTCGATCCAGTGCACCACCGCGCTCGACTCGCCGGCCACGAACTGGTCAGCCGCCGGAACTACCCTGAGCCTGATCTGGTCGAGGCGGGCGCGGCGGCGCTGCGCGGCCGCGCCCGCGACGATGTCGCTGACCGCGGGATGCGCTACGATCACCGCATCGCGAGCCCCGACCATGCCTGCCGCGGCGACCGCGCCGTCCAGCACGAGGTGCGGTGACTGAGCCATCAGGACCTTGTCCTTGGCGCTGGCCGGCTCGCCCTCGGTACCGTTGCCGACCACGACGGCGTTCCGCCCGCTGGCCACGGCGGCAAGCTTCCTGGCGGTGGGAAAGCCGGCGCCGCCCCGGCCGGCCAGCCCGGCGAGCTCGACCTCGGCAATCAGCTGCTCGCGACGGCGCCGGCTGCCGCCGCACGGCGGCAGCGGACCGTAGCTGGCGAGATGGTCACCCAGGCCGGTCGGCTCGGCGGTAAAGCCGTCCGGCAGCAGCCTGGGCAGCCAGTCAGCCCGGCGGGGCTGGCTTCGGGAGGTCGTGACCTCAGATCCGGGCAGGCCGCCGGCGAACTCGTCGGTGATGTCTGGTCTCATCCGTGTCTGGCTCCTTCGTAGCGTCGGGTGATGCCCTCAGCAGGCGTGGCTGGTCCTGGCCACTCCCGATGCAGCAGCCGCACCATGACGGCCGTGGCCACTGCCGCCAGCGAGCCCCACTCGGCGAGCGCGACGAACCACAGATGCTGGTCGTAGCTGGCCGCACGAATCGCGTGCAGGAAGGCGAAGGGCCACGCGAGGTAGGCGAGGTAGTGCACGGCGCGCCACGCCCGCAGGCCCAGCCGGCCCCTGACCAGGCTCGTGATCAGCACGGCGCCGGCCAGGTCGACGGCGAGCGTCCCGGCGCCGATCGCCAGGGTCTCGTACCGCGACGTGAACGGCGCGATCGCGGCGATCGGGCGGATCGTGACGTACGGGTCAAGGATCGCGGTCGCGACATGCAGCACGAGCAGGGCGACAGCGAACAGTGACAGGGTCCGGTGCAGCTCGGCGACGGCGAACCGCGGCCAGCGCCTGGTCGTCGCGCCGGTCCGGGTGGAAACGCCGAGGACCACGACCGCCGTGAACAGGACAAGCAGGATCAGGCCGCTGCCACGGGAGACCAGCCACAGGCTCTGCGAGCCGCCGGCGGCCGCGAGAGCATGACCGGTGAGAGCGTGACCGGCGAGGACTTGCGCGCTCACCGCTGCCCTCCGGGGTCCGGGCCGGACAGGCGCGAGATAGCTGGCGGTTCGAGGTAGCCGCCGTCGGCGTCTGGCCAGCCGCGGGTCGCCACGATGGTGCCGTCGTAGCCGACCAGCCTGGCGGGGAGACCCTGCGCGGTCAGCCAGCCGGGCGCGTCGTCGCCTGCGATGATCGCGGCCGTGGAGGCGGCGTTCGCCTCGGCGCAGCTAGCTGCCGCGACGCTCACCGTGCGCCACGGCCCGGCCGCGGGCAGCCCGCTCCTCGGGTCGACGATGTGGTGCATGACCTGGCCGGCCCGCATCCACTGACGGCAGGTGACCGAGGACGTCGCTAGGCCGCCGCTGGGCAGCCTTACCTGCTGCGCGACGGCCGGGTCTGCCTCGGCCGGCGGCGGCGTCACAGTGCCAGGTGCCGGTGCCGCCCGGGCGGTCAGGTTCCTGGCCGCCCGGGTCTGGCGATGCTCGTCGGCGATCAGGACCGGCCAGCCGCCGACGGGCGGCCGTCCGGCGACGGCGATGTCTCCGCCGAGGCTGACTAGCACGCCGCCGCCGCCCGCGGCCGCCAAGGCCGCCCGCGCGGCCCGGTCGGCGCCCAGTCCCTTGGCGGTCGCGCCCAGGTCGAGCCTGACTCCGTCGGGCATGGTCAGCGTGCGCCCGCTCAGCCGCACCGACTGCCAGCCAGGCACGGCGCTCCCGGTAGCCGGCGGACCGGCCGGGCCGGGCTCGATGGCCGAGAAGTCACGGTCGTAGCCGAGCGAGATCAGCGCGGCGCCGACCGTCGGGTCGCACCGGCCGTCCGTCCACCTGGCGGCTGCCAGGGCGATGCCGACAGCCTCGGCGAGGCCGTCGCTGATCAGGTAACTGCCCGCGCCCGCCTCGTGCAGCGCGGAGATCTCCGAGTCGGCACGGAACCGGCTCGCCTGCTCGTCCAGCAGGGCAAGCTCGGCGTCAACGATGGTCAGCAGTGCGGGCAGGTTCTGCGGTGGCCAGACGACCAGCCTGGCCGTGGTGCCGAGCGCGTCGCGATCGGCCGCGGCGACGCTCTGCGAGCCGACGCGGACGCGGCTCCATGCCTGCTGAGCCGGCAGCGCTATCCCGGTCGCGTTCATCAGTTGTCCCTTCCTCCGCCTCCGGCGGCACCCGATCCGCCGGACGTGGTGACCGGCGGTGCCACCACGGGCGCACTCGGCGCTGTCGTGGTGGACTTGCCAGCCGGGTGGGTGTTCGTGGTACTGCCGCCGCCGGACGCGCCGGTGCCCGGGATGGCATGGGCCAGGTACCCGGTCGCTGCCGCCACCCCGGCGATCAGCGCGGCCGCCGTCCAGGTCGAGGCGCGTCGTGAACTCCGGATGCCCTGGGCGCGGGCGTAGCCAGCTGGCCACGGATTGCCAGGCGGTTCGCTATGGCCGGCATACCAGGTGTAGGCGGGTTGTCTGGGCTCACCAGGCTCCTCGAACCCGGGCAGCCTGTCCCGCCGTGGCCCCTCGGCCCGATCGTTCTCCATGACGCGTTCCTCTCGGACAAGTCGCTGCCGGTCCGGTCCGGCATGTCCACAGTGCGTCAGTGCTGATATGACCAGCGTGAGAGAACGATGTGAGCGGCTCACATCTTCGGCGGGCTCCGGTCTTGCTGGCAGCCACGTCCTGGCGTGCGCCAGCCCGCCGGGGATTGCGCGTAGCCTGCCGTTATGCGCGTTCTTGTGGTCGAGGACGAGGCCCGGATGGCCAGGCTGCTCAAGCGCGGCCTGGAAGAGGAAGGCCATGCCGTCGACGTGGGAGTCGACGGCCCTGAAGGGCTGTGGTTCGCCACCGAGAACAGCTACGCGGCGATCGTGCTCGATGTGATGCTGCCCGGCTTCGACGGCTTCGAGCTGTGCCGCAAGCTGCGCGCGGCCGGTGACTGGACGCCGGTGCTGATGCTGACGGCCAGGGACGCGGTAGACGACCGGGTCCGCGGGCTCGATGCCGGCGCCGACGACTATCTGGTCAAGCCCTTCAGCCTGATCGAGCTGAGCGCCCGGCTGCGGGCGCTGGCCCGCAGGGACGACCGGGCCAGGCCCGCCGTTCTGAGCGAGGGCGACCTGCGCCTGGATCCCGCCACCAAGCGGGCGTGGCGCGGGCAGACCGAGCTGCAGCTGTCGCCCAAGGAGTTCAGCGTGCTCGAGCTCTTCCTGCGGCACCCGGGGGCGGTGCTGACCAGGTCCCAGATCCTCGAGGCGGCGTGGGACTTCGCCTACGAGGGCACCTCCAACGTGGTCGACCAGTACGTGACCTACCTGCGGCGCAAGATCGACGCTCCGTTCGGC
>DASWAA010000146.1:0-1772 GCA_036391385.1 Streptosporangiaceae bacterium | reverse complement strand
GGTGACTACCCGCCCCTAGATCAGAACGGACATCCCGCCGCGGACTGGCAGCCTCGAGAGGGGATGGATCCGCAGCAGGCTAGGGCGTGGCATGGCCCGCAGCCTGACCCGCGAGCGGCCTACGGTCCTGGGGTTCGTCCGCGGAACGAGCCCGCCGACGGCTACGGGCGCCCGGCTCAGCGATACGGGCCAGCCGAGGATTCATGGCGCTCGCCCGACGCGGTCGGGTACGGCCCGGCCGGCCGGGCCTGGCAGGGACCAGATCCTGGTGATCCGCAGGGTGCCTATGGCCCGGGATATCCTGGCGGGCCGCCCGGCTATGGTCAGGAGCGGCAAGCCTGGCAGGACCCGTCGTGGCAGTCCCACGACCGGGGTAGCTGGTCATCGCGACCTGGCAGCACGAGCGATCTCGCCGCGGAACCCGAGCGTCAAGGCGGCTCTGGTCGTCTTGCGGGCAGGCGGCCACCGGCGTTGCCTGCCGCGCTGCCTGCTGCTCCGGCAGCTTCGCCCGACTCAGGTTCCTCCGTCGGCATGTCGTCGCCTGGTGGCACTTCGTCACCGGACAGCGCGTCGGCGGTGGGCAGTGCCTCCTCCGCGGCCCGTGCTCCGTCAGCTGGCAATGCCTCAGTCACGAGCGGTACGTCGGCTGCGGATAGTTCATCGTCGTCGACCAGCGACAGGCCTTCGGGCAGCATGCCATCGACAAGCACGTCGAGTTCCCCGGTCCCGTCGGTTACCTCCGATGAGGGACACGAACCGTCGGCGGACGACGACGACACTGCGCCCCTTCCCGTGATCTTGCCGCACCGTCCGCCGGCGGGCCACGAGGAACGGGCTGGCAACGGCCAGCCGCCAGGTCACGGGCGGCCCGATGCGGCTGCGACCGAGTCGGGCCAGGCGCGGGGGTTCTTCGAGCCCGTCCTCCCCGCGAACCGGCCGGCCAGCGACAGCCGTACCGGCGGCCAGCCGCCAGCCATGGCAGCCAGGCCGGCCGAGACCCGTCCGGCGGAGTCCGTGCCCGCGTCGGCGGCGGCGGCCAAGCTGGACCAGATCAAGGACCTGTACCTGACGGCCGAGGCCATCGGGGAAGACGCCCTCGCGCGGCATTTCGAGCAGGTGAGCGAGCGCCAGCGGCAGCTGATCAAGGAGTACTTCGAGGAGGCGGCCTCGGGCTCGGCCGACAGCTAGCCTCGGCCGACAGCTAGCCCTCAGTAAGTTGGGCCGACTGGGCCGGCCGATACCGTCGCTCCGCGGGCGCCAGGTCATCCGCCGGGAGGCGGCGCGGCATGGCGTAGCCCTAGCTGGTGCTGCCTCGCCGGTAGTCATCGATCTGGTCGTTCCCTGGCGGGGCCGGCAGTGCGGCCCACGCGCTGGCGAGGTCCGAGCGCAGGTTGGCAGCCTCGCCCGCAGGGATCCGGGGATCGTTGATCAGCGTAGCGGACGTCCGGGCAAGGTGCTGCGCCTCAAGACTGGCCGCCGTGTGGAACTGGACCTGGAATGGCAGGTCGCTATCCGGGTCCCGCCAGATGGTGAACACGCACTTGTTCTCGGCACTGCCCCACGCATTCTTCCGCGCCTCGAGCTGGTAGCCCCGAGCTCCTAGCTCGTCCTGGACGGTCCAGGTTCCGTCGGCGTAATTCGCGGTCTCGAAGATGAACGAGTAACACAGGGCACCAGGGACTCGCCTGGCCAGCCGCTCGGGACTCCGGTCGGGGTGGCGCCTGAGCAGGTCGGAGAACCTGGCCCGGAAGGTGTCAGCGTCAAGCAGGGCG
>DASWAA010000145.1:0-15174 GCA_036391385.1 Streptosporangiaceae bacterium | reverse complement strand
GATGAACGCGTCGAGGACGATCATGATGATCGACCACACTGGCGTGAACGGGATGAACATGAAGTTGCCGATGGCGCTGATGACCGCCAGGGCCGCTCCCAGGTACCTCGCCCAGGCCATGCCGAGGAACACGCTGACACCGGCGGCGAAGATCACGATGCCGAGTATCAGCTCAGCCCAGCCCCAGCCGCTGACGCTCCAGTGGTAGGTGTAGTTCGAGTTGGGCGCGACCACGAAGACGTGGTTGCTGGACAGGGCCGCGATTCCGACGACCACGCCCCACAGCCCGCCGAGGACCATGAGCGTCCCGGCCAGCGCCGTGAATCCGACCATTGCCCCGCGGTGCTCGCCCGCCTCGTGCCGGCCGGCCGGAGGGTATTCCCTGCCGTACTCTCGGCCGGCCGTCTCCCTGCCGGTTGCCTGCCCCTGCTCATAACCCACCGTGGAGCCCGGCGTGCCGGCTGGACGTTCGGGTGAACTGCTCATTCAAGCCGCCCCCTCTCTCGCTAGCCACGAGCTACAAGCTCGTGACCAGGCCCCGCAGGCGCCCTTGTCGTTCCCCCTGGCGGCCAGCGAGTACCCGTTCGTTCTGCGTCATACCCGCTCTGGCAGGTGAAACGCACTAGACGGATGCCATCTCCCCCCGCTCACGTGCGGCACTGGCGGCGCGGCGGAGACTGAATGCCGTGATTGCCATCATCAGTCCGTAAACGATCAGCCAGATGCCGATCACCCGGACCAGGACGACGACCGTGATGGACGGCCAGAACAGCAGGATCAGCCCGGCCGCCAGGCTGAGGGCGCCTGCCGCCAGCGTCAGGCCTCGTCCGGGGAACGGGCCGCCGAACAGGGAGACTCCGATGTCGGCGATTCCGTAGATCACCCAGAACAGGCCGACCACGATGGCCAGGACGCCGATGACGATGTTGTAGTGCCTGATGCAGTACAAGCCCGCGACGATGGCCAGCAGTCCGATCAGGACGCCAGCCACCCGCCTGCCGCCGCTGGCGTCGTGCGCGGTGAACCCGTCGATCAGGCGGAGCAGGCCAGCGACGATCAGGGACGCGCCGACCAGCACGGCGGCGACGATCAGCGTCGCCTTTGGCCATACGAGCAAGATGATGCCGACGGCGACGCCGCCGATGGCCGCGGCCAGGAACGCTGGCCACGCGCTCGCGGCGAAGCCCAGGGCAGCGCCGAATCTGGCCTGCTCCGGCTCTGTGCCAGGCGCGTAGCCTGCCGCTGGCGGCGGTCCCGACGGGCCGGGCTGATCCGGCCTGGTCGAGCGGGGTGTGCTCATGTGACCCTCCCTGAGGTGACCTGAGGTCCCTGGTGCAGCGCGGCCGGCTGTTCCGCGGCCGGTGCCCTGGCCGGCCCTCGCCTGATCGGGCCCGCCCGGGCTGAGTTCTCATCGTGGGACGGGGGCGCGTGACCGATCACCACCCGTGGCGGGTGAATGTCGCGTCAAGGCCCTAGACTTGGCGCGCGTAGCCGTAGCCGGCGATCCTTTTGCCCGCGCGGACCGCGAAGTCCTATCCCGCCGGGGAATCCAGTGCTGAACAGCCTGTAGCCCTGGAACGAAGCCTGTAGCCAGGAATCCGAGGAGTGACCACGTCGTGAAGACCGACGTCGAGGAACTGAGCCCGACCAGAGTGCGCCTGACGGTCGAGGTTCCGTTCGAAGAGCTCAAGCCGAATCTTGACCACGCCTACCGTGAGGTGGGCCGGCAGGTGCGGATTCCCGGGTTCAGGCCAGGCCACGTTCCGCGCCAGATCCTCGACCAGAGGATCGGGCGGGGCGCGGTGCTCGAGCACGCCATCAATGATGCGGTTCCCGATCTGTACGCCAAGGCGGTGCGCGAGGCGAACGTCGTAGCGCTCGGCCAGCCGGAGGTGGAGATCACCAGGCTGGACGATGGCGCGGAGATGGCGTTCACCGCCGAGGTGGACATCCGGCCGAGCTTCGAGCTGCCCGACCTCAGCGCGGTCCAGGTCGTCGTCGACGATGCCGATGTCACGCCGGACCAGGTGGAGGAGTACCTGGGCGCGCTGCGGGAGCGGTTCGCGTCGCTGCGGGCGGCGTCGCGGCCCGCCCAGACGGGCGATTACGTCTCGATCGACCTCGCGGCCACCGTGGACGGTGAGCTGGTCGAGGACGCCCAGGCCGCCGGCATCTCTTACGAGGTCGGCAGCGGGACGATACTCGACGGCCTCGACGACGCGCTCGTCGGCATGTCCGCTGAGGACACGGCGACGTTCCAGACCGAGCTGGTCGGCGGACAGCACGCGGGCAGCCAGGCTGACGTCACCGTGACGGTGCGCAGCGTAAAGGTCAAGGACCTGCCCGACCTCGATGACGACTTCGCGCAGTCGGCGAGCGAGTTCAACACCGTCGGCGAGCTGCGGGCGAATACCCGCAAGCAGATGGAGGCGATGCGGCGGTCCGGCCAGGCCGGCCAGGCCCGCGACCGTGCCATCGAGGCCATGCTCGGCCTGGTGGACATCCCGCTTCCCGACGCGCTGATCGAGCACGAGATCGAGCACCGGCGCGAGTCGATGGCCGAGGAGCTGGAGCGGGCGGGCGTGACGATGGACGACTACATCGCCAGCCGGCAGCTGACCGCCGCCGACGTCGACAAGGAGATCGCCGACGAGGTCCGGCGCTCCGTCAAGGCCAGGTTCATCCTGGACAAGCTGGCCGAGGGCGAGGACCTGGGCATCGAGCAGGACGAGATCGGCCAGTACATCACCCAGCTGGCCTACCAGCAGGGCGTCTCGCCTGACCAGTTCGCCCGGCACCTGACCAGCTCCAACCAGCTCGGCGCGGTCGTCTCCGACGTGCTCAGGTCCAAGGCAGCCGACCTGCTCGCCCAGCGGGTCAAGGTGACCGACGAGTCCGGCCGCCCGGTCAGCTTCGGTGCCGATGAGGGCGCCGGGGAGTCCGCCGACGAGGCTGAGGCCGAGCCCGCCGCGCCGGCCAAGGGCCGCGGGGGCAAGCGCGCGTCGGCGAAGGCCGCGGCCGGAGCGGACGAGGACGTAGCGCCGGCCAGGCCGCGGACCAAGGGCAGGCGATCGGCCAAGGAGCAGGAGGACAGCGCCGCGGAGTAAACCGCGGCGTCACGACCGTTTAGCGGGCACGGGGCGTCAGGGCTTTGCCTGCGCCCAGAGCGAACAGGCAGCAGCGGTGGACCGGGCGGCTCTGAGAGCGGGTTAGGGTCGCTCTCAGAGGGCCAGGAAGTCAATGGCGCGGGAGCGGCAATCGCGGCGTGGTTCGCACGTGCCTAGCCAGGCTGACCTGACCGCCCTGACGACAAAGTGACGACAGACAGTGACGACACAGTGAGGAGGGGCACCGTGACGATGACGCCTGATGAGCAGCTGCCGGCCCGGGTGCTCGCGCGGGCCACGGAAGCCCCGCTGCTGCCGATGGGCGACCAGCTTTTTCAGCGCCTGCTGCGGCACCGGATCATCTTCCTTGGCCAGCAGGTCGACGACGATCTGGCCAACCGGATCTGTGCCGAGATCATCCTGCTCGCCGCCGAGGACGCCAAGCGGGACATCAGCATCTACATCAACTCGCCGGGCGGCTCGGTCAGCGCCGGCCTGGCCATCTACGACGTGATGCAGTACGTGCCGAATGACGTCGCGACGTATGCGATGGGAATGGCCGCTTCCATGGGCCAGTTCCTGCTGTGCGCGGGTGCCAAGGGCAAGCGCTACGCAATGCCGCACGCGCAGATCATGCTGCATCAGCCGCACGGCGGTATCGGCGGCACGGCGTCGGACATCAGGATCCAGGCCGAGCAGATCCTGTACGTAAAGAAGATCCTGGCAGAGCGCACGGCGATGCATACCGGCCAGACCCTGGAGCAGGTCGAGAAGGACTCGGACCGGGATCGCTGGTTCACCGCCGACCAGGCCAAGGAATACGGGTTCGTCGACCACGTCGTGCGTAACGCCGTAGAGGTTCCGTCGGAAGGCGCGGTGTCATGAGCTTCGACCCACAGGCACGCTACGTCCTGCCCTCGTTCGTCGAGCGGACGCCGTACGGGATCAAGGAGATGAACCCGTACAACAAGCTCTTCGAGGAGCGGATCATCTTCCTCGGGGTGCAGATCGACGACGCGTCAGCCAACGACGTGATGGCACAGCTGATCACGCTGGAATCGATCGACCCGGACCGGGACATCCTGATGTACATCAACTCGCCCGGCGGGTCGATGACCTCGATGATGGCGATCTACGACACGATGCAGTACGTCAAGCCCGAGATTCAGACCTTCTGTCTTGGACAGGCCGCATCCGCCGCGGCCGTGCTGCTGGCGGCCGGCACCAAGGGCAAGCGGATGGCGCTGCCCAACTCGCGGATCCTGATCCACCAGCCCGCGATCGAGAGCGGCTACGGGCAGTCAAGCGACCTGGAGATCCAGGCACGGGAGATCCAGCGGATGCGCCAGGCGATGGAGGCCGTTCTCGCCAGGCACACTGGGCGGGACGAGGAGCTGATCCGCCACGACATCGAGCGCGACAAGTTCCTTACCGCCCATGAAGCCAAGGAGTATGGGCTGGTAGATGATGTACTCACGATGATCAAGCGCCAGCCCGATGTAGTGTCGTCCTAAGCGCGTGCGCACATGCGTCGCGTAAGCGATGGCGGTCCGGATGATGTCCAGGCAAGATGGTCGCGTGGGGCGGGCGCCCTCTGGGCGGCGGCGGGAGAGGGAGTAAGCGGTGGCACGCATAGGCGATGGCGCTGACCTGCTGAAGTGCTCGTTCTGCGGCAAGAGCCAGAAGCAGGTCAAGAAGCTGATCGCTGGGCCCGGCGTGTATATCTGCGACGAGTGCATCGACCTGTGCAACGAGATCATCGAGGAAGAGCTGGCCGAGCCCAGCGAGGTCAAGTGGGACAGCCTGCCGAAACCCCGTGAGATCTACGAGTTCCTCGACTCGTACGTGATCGGCCAGGAGAAGGCAAAGAAGGGCCTTTCGGTCGCGGTCTACAACCATTACAAGCGCATCCAGTCCGGTGGCGAGCGCGTGGCCGAGGACGGGGTCGAGCTTGCCAAGTCGAACATCTTGCTGCTCGGCCCGACGGGATCGGGCAAGACGCTGCTCGCCCAGACGCTCGCGCGGCTGCTGAACGTGCCGTTCGCGATCGCGGACGCGACCGCCCTGACCGAGGCCGGGTACGTCGGCGAGGATGTCGAGAACATCCTGCTCAAACTGATCCAGGCGGCCGACTACGACGTGAAGAAGGCCGAGACCGGGATCATCTACATTGACGAGATCGACAAGATCGCCCGCAAGAGCGAGAACCCCTCGATCACCCGCGACGTCTCCGGCGAGGGAGTGCAGCAGGCGCTGCTGAAGATCCTGGAGGGCACGACGGCGTCAGTGCCGCCGCAGGGCGGGCGCAAGCACCCGCACCAGGAGTTCATCCAGATCGACACGACTAACGTCCTGTTCATCTGCGGTGGTGCCTTCGCGGGCCTTGAGAAGATCATCGAGCAGCGGGTGGGCCGCAGCGGCATGGGCTTCGGCGCGGTGCTCAGGGTCAAGACCGACCGCACCTCCGCCGACCAGTTCGGCGAGGTCATGCCGGAGGACCTGCTGAAGTTCGGGATGATCCCCGAGTTCGTCGGCCGCCTGCCGGTCATCACAAGCGTGCACAACCTGGACCGCGAGGCGCTGATCCGGATCCTGACCGAGCCAAAGAACGCCCTGGTACGCCAGTACCGCAGGCTGTTCGAGCTTGACGGCGTGGACCTGGAGTTCACCGACGACGCGCTCGAGGCGGTCGCCGACCAGGCGATCCTGCGCGGCACGGGCGCCCGCGGGCTGCGGGCCATTCTCGAGGAAGTCCTGCTCTCGGTCATGTACGAGGTGCCGAGCCGCAAGGACGTCGAGCGGGTCGTGATCACCGCCGAGGCGGTTCTGCAGAACGTCAATCCCACGCTGGTACCGCGCGACGTCGCGCGTCGCGCGCCGCGCGAGAAGTCGGCCTGAGCCTGCCGGGCTCAGCCAGCCTGCGGGGCCTCAGCCTGTCTGCAGGCTGTACCTCATCGTGACCATGATCACCGCCAGTTCCGCCACGGTGGTGTCCCTGAGCGGCGACATGACCGCCCCGGCCGTGCGCTCCGTGGTCCAGGCGCAGACCGAGACCGGGACCTGGTCAAGGACCGCGACGGTGCAGTCCGTGCTGCCGCCGCGTGCGCCGGCGCGCACGTGCCAGTAACCGACCTGGCTTGCCGGGCCAAGCAGGCTGCCCATCAGCCTGGCCATGGTGCTCGCCGGAGCACCGAGCATCCGGCTCGAGCCCAGGCCGAGGTACATTATCCAGGCCGGCCTGCCGGTCGCGGGGTCGATGTGCCCGGGCTCGCCGTACAGCCCGGACGGCCGGACCACGCTCGCCGCTGACCCGCGGGCCGCCGGGCTACCCGCCGACCCCGTGGCGATCACGTAGAACCGGGCGCCGAACTCGTCGATCAGATGCTGCTCGGCCGGATCGGGCACCTTCCCGTACCGGCGCGGGAAGAGCCCGGCCACTCGTGGCGCAGGGGCGGCGAGCGGCCCGGCGATGGCGACGGAGCCGGGGTTCCCGGCCGCGAGCCCGCGATCGACGACGCTGACCGCGGCCCAGGTCAGCGCCACACAGGTCACGGTGATCACGATCAGCACCGCGATGGCCTTCGGCGCGCTGACGTCCGGCCTGACCCGCCGCGGCATCGGCAGCCCAGGGAGCGCGCCGGCCGGCGCGGCAGGCACCGCCGGCCTGATCGCCCTGGCCCCCCGGTGCGGTCCGACGAATCGCAGCGGCCTGGCGGACCTGACGGCCGTGAGCGGGACGCGGTCCGGCAGGGTCGCCGCCCTGCTGATCAGGTCCCGCAGGTCGATGACCCGCGGTGAGTCCTGCCGGTCGCGGCTTGCGGTCGACGGCCGGGCCAAAGGATCATCACCTCGTACTTATCGACGTAAGTCAGACTGGCAGTCAATAGGGAGAAGGATAAGACAGCAAGACGGTCAGATTTAAGCATACGGAACGAATGCCCACGGGCCGGTCGCCCGGTGCAGGCCGCGCCGAGCCGGACGTGCGGCACAGCGTGCGCACACTGGTGTCCCGGACTCCGTAGACTCTGCTGACGTGACGAACGCTGACAATGCAGTGCCCTCCCGCGAGGCCGGGTCATCGCCCGGGGAGCGGCGCGAGCTCCCGCCCCAGTACCTGCCGGGCGAGGTCGAGTCCCGCCGCTACGAGGGCTGGGTGCGGGCCGGCTACTTCACGGCCGATGCGGCGTCGGCCGCGCCCTCGTTCACGATCATGATCCCGCCGCCGAACGTCACAGGCTCGCTGCACATCGGCCACGCCCTGGACCACACCCTGATCGACGCGCTGGTCCGGCGCCGCCGGATGCAGGGCTTCAACGCGCTCTGGCTGCCCGGCACCGACCACGCCGGCATCGCCACCCAGAACGTCGTCGAGCGCGAGCTCGCCAGGGAGGGCCTGTCCCGCCACGACCTTGGCCGGGAGGCGTTCGTCGAGCGGGTGTGGCAGTGGAAGCACGAGTACGGCGGCAAGATCTTGTCGCAGATGCGCCATCTCGGCGACAGCGTGGACTGGACCCGCGAGCGGTTCACCATGGACGAGGGGCTGTCCCGGGCGGTCCAGACCATCTTCAAGCGGCTGTTCGACGACGGCCTGATCTACCGCGCTGACCGGATCATCAACTGGTGCCCGCGCTGCATGACCGCGCTGTCCGACATCGAGGTCGACCACTCCGACGACGAGGGCGAGCTGGTCAGCATCCGGTACGGCGAGGGCGATCAGTCCGTCGTCGTCGCCACGACCCGGGTGGAGACGATGCTGGGCGACACCGCCGTCGCCGTCCATCCCGACGACCCGCGTTACACCCATCTGGTCGGCACGACGGTCGAGCTGCCGCTGACCGGGCGGCACATCCCGGTCGTCGCCGACCCGCATGTGGACCCCGAGTTCGGCACCGGCGCGGTCAAGGTCACCCCCGCGCACGACCCTGACGACTTCGAGATCGGCCGCCGGCACGACCTGCCCAGCATGACGATCATGGACGAGCGCGGCGTCGTCACCGCCGCCGGGCCGTTCGAGGGCCTGGACCGCTTCGAGGCCAGGCCCGCCGTCCTCGCCGCGCTGCGCGCCGACGGCCGGGTGGTGCGCGAGATCAGGCCGTACGTGCACGCCGTCGGCCATTGCGGCCGATGCGGCACCACGGTCGAGCCGCGGCTGTCGCTGCAGTGGTTCGTCAAGGTCGAGCCGCTGGCCAAGGCCGCCGGTGACGCGGTGCGCGACGGCCGGGTCCGGATCTACCCGCAGCAGCTCGCCGCCCGGTACTTCGACTGGGTAGACGACATGCACGACTGGTGCATCAGCCGCCAGCTCTGGTGGGGCCACCGGATCCCGGTCTGGTACTCCGAAGCCGGCGAGGTCCGCTGCGTCGGGCCGGACGAGGAGGCCCCGGGCCCGGGCTGGACCCAGGATGCCGACGTCCTGGACACCTGGTTCTCCTCCGCGCTGTGGCCGTTCTCCACCCTTGGCTGGCCCGACGACACGCCGGACCTGCGCGCCTTCTACCCGACCAGCGTGCTGGTCACCGGCTACGACATCTTGTTCTTCTGGGTCGCCAGGATGATGCTGTTCGGCCTGTACGCGATGGGCGAGGCCGGCCCGGAGCAGGCGGTGCCGTTCCGCCAGGTCGCGCTGCACGGCCTGGTGCGGGACGCGTTCGGCAAGAAGATGTCCAAGTCCCGTGGCAATACGGTCGACCCGCTCGACTGGATCGCCCGATTCGGCGCCGACGCGACCCGGTTCACCCTGGCCAGGGGTGCCAGCCCGGGCGGTGACGTCGCCCTGAGCGAGGAGTGGGTGGCCGGCGCCCGCAACTTCTGCAACAAGCTCTGGAACGCCACCCGGTTCGCGCTCATGAACGGCGCCGACGCCGGCACCGGCCTCAGCGAGGCTGACCGGGCCAGCCTCAGCGTGCCCGACCGCTGGATCTTGTCCCGGCTGGCCGCGGTGACCGCCGAGGTGGACGACCTGTTCGAGGAGTTCGAGTTCGCCAAGGTCAGCGACGCGCTGTACCACTTCGCCTGGGACGAGTTCTGCGACTGGTACCTGGAGCTGGCCAAGCCAGTGCTGACCAGCACTGGGCCGAACGGCCCGGACGAGGCAGCCGCGGCCAGGACTCGCCGTGTGCTCGGACACGTGCTCGACCGGCTGCTGCGGCTGATCCACCCGCTGATGCCGTTCGTCACCGAGGAACTCTGGACGGCACTGACCGGCGGCGAGTCGGTCATGATCGCGTCCTGGCCAGCCGCCGTGACCACCGACAAGGACCCCGATGCTGAATCTGTGATCGAGGCGCTGATGCGGCTGGTCACGAGCGTTCGCAGGTTCCGTGCCGACCAGGGGCTGCGGCCGTCACAGCAGGTGCCTGCCGCGTTCGACGGGATCGTCGAGTCGCCGCTCGCGCCGCACGAGCCGTCGGTCCGCGCGCTGCTGCGGCTCACCGAGCCAGCGGACGGGTTCAGCCCGAACGCCTCGGTGCAGGCCGAGGGCATCACGGTCCGGCTCGACACCTCCACCGGGATCGACGTCGCCGCTGAGCGGCGCAGGCTGACAAGGGAACTCGCCGCTGCGCAGGCCGATGCAGAGATCTCGCAGCGCAAGCTGTCCAGCCCGTCCTTCGTCGAGAAGGCGCCGGCCGAGGTGGTGGCCAAGAGCCGGGAGCGGCTGGCCGTCGCTGAGGCCGAGATCGCCAGGATCGGCGGTCGGCTCGCCACGCTGGTCGAGTCGTGACCGTCGTGCCGGAGGCGCGCCGATGAATGCCGACGTCTCGGCAGAGATTCGGGAGATCGAGCGGCAGATCCTGCTGCGCAGGCCCGAGCACTCGATCGACCCGTCTCTTGACCGGATCAGGGAACTGGCCGGCCTGCTCGGCGATCCGCAGCGGTCCTTCCCGGTCATCCACATCACCGGGACCAACGGCAAGACCTCGACCGCCCGGATGACGCAGACGCTGCTGCACGCAAGGGGCTTGCGGACCGGGCTGTTCACCAGCCCGCACCTGGTCCAGATGCGGGAGCGGATCTGCATCGACGGCGAGCCGCTGAGCGAGGAGCGGTTCGCGGAGGTCTACCGGGAGATCGAGCCCTATCTGGCGCTGGTCGACGCGAACCAGCCCGTGCGGCTGTCCTTCTTCGAGGTGCTTGTCGCGATGGCGTTCGCCGCCTTCGCCGACGCCCCGGTAGACGTCGCGGTGATCGAGGTCGGCATGGGCGGTACCTGGGACAACACCAACGTGGCTGACGGCGCCGTCGCCGTGGTCACCCCGGTCTCGCTCGACCACGCGCAGTACCTCGGCGACACCGTCGAGGCGATCGCCGCGGACAAGGCAGGCATCATCAAGCCGGGCGCCGTCGCCGTCCTCGGCCAGCAGCCGGTGCAGGCAGCCACCGCGCTGCTCCGGCGGGCGAGCGAGGTCGGCGCGAGCGTCGCCAGGGAGGGAATCGAGTTCGGGGTACTCAGCCGCGAGCTCGCCGTCGGCGGCCAGCGGGTGAGCATCAGGGGCCTGCTCGGCGAGTACCACGATCTGTACCTGCCGCTCTTCGGCGCCCATCAGGCCTCCAACGCTGCCTGCGCGCTCGCGGCCGTCGAGGCCTTCTCCGGCGCGGGCGGATCGCCTGATGGCTCGCAGGATCTGGCAGGCGGCGCCAGCCGGTCCAGTCACGGCGGCACCCGGCCGCTCGACGCCGACCTCGTGGCTACGGCGTTCGCGATGATGGATTCACCAGGACGGCTGGAGATCGTCCGCCGAAGCCCGGTCGTGCTGATCGACGCCGCGCACAACCCGGGCGGAATGGCCGCGACGGCCTCGGCGCTGGTCGAGTCGTTCGGGTCCGCCGAGGTGATCGCTGTCCTGGCGGTCGCCGGGGACAAGGACGTGACAGGGATCCTGAACGAGCTCGAGCCGGTCGCGGCGGCGGTGGTGGCGACCCAGAACTCCTCGGAACGATCGATGGGGGCTGATGCGCTGGCCGAGCTCGCCAGGGACGTGTTCGGCCCCGACCGGGTGCACGTCGCCGCGCGGCTGGATGCCGCGATCGAGGTCGCGGTCGGCCTGGCCGACGAGGCAGCGGCGGCGATCGGCGGCCCGCTGGCCGGGCTGCTGTCCGGTGACACCGACCTCGGGCCCGCGGCCGGAACCCTGGTACTGATCACCGGCTCGGTGGTCACCGCAGGTAACGCACGGCTGCTGCTGACCGGCGCCGGCCCTGCGGGACCGGCAGGCCCGAGCCGCTCGGTCCAGAGCCGGGGCGCGCGCGGCCAGGCCGGACCGGACCGGGAGGACGGATGAGCCGGTATGCCGCGACTGTGCTCTTCCTCGAGGCGGTCGTCATCGCGCTCACCATCGTCCCCGCCGTGCGGCTTGAGCACGTGGATCCCGGGACGGCGGGCCTGGCCGCCGGGATCGGCACGGCAGCCGCGATCGTGCTCGGTGCCCTGGCCCGCCGGCTCGGCCGGGTGACGCTGATCGGCGGGAGCGTGCTCCAGGTTCTTATCATCGCGGCTGGCGCGGTAATTCCTGTTATGTATATTCTCGGCGGAATTTTCGCACTTCTCTGGGTCACCGGAATCTGGCTGGGTCATCGAGTGGAAAGTTCCTCGTAAATAAGCCGTGCCCGGTGAGGAAGCGCGCTAGCCTTCCAGGTAGTCTCATTCCCTGCGCATCGCCAGCGCCCGCGGCATCATGAATGCGGGCAATATGCGGCTATAGGGGGCGCTCTATACAAGAGCGTTCTGTATTCACGATCGGTCGCCTGACCATAGGGAAGCAGATGAGCAACGCGCTGGCCTTCATGGGCCGTGACATGGCCGTCGACCTGGGCACTGCCAACACGTTGGTGTACGTCAGAGGGCGCGGAATTGTTCTCAATGAGCCATCAGTGGTGGCACTCAACACCAATACCGGACAGATCGTGGCGGTCGGTCTCGAAGCTAAGCGAATGATCGGCCGTACACCCGGAAATATCATCGCGGTCCGTCCGCTAAAGGACGGCGTCATCGCCGATTTCGACGTGACCGAGCGCATGCTGCGGTATTTCATCCAGAAAGTCCACCGGCGCGGCGGGCTCGCTAAGCCGCGGATCGTCATCGCCGTGCCGAGCGGAATTACCGGCGTCGAGCAGAGCGCGGTGAAGGAGGCCGGCCACCAGGCGGGCGCCCGCCGGGTGTACATCATCGAGGAGCCGATGGCCGCCGCGATCGGAGCCGGCCTGCCGGTCAACGAGCCGACCGGCAACATGGTCGTCGACATCGGCGGCGGCACCACCGAGGTAGCAGTGATCTCCCTCGGCGGCATCGTCACCGCCCAGTCGATCAGGGTCGGCGGGGACGAGCTCGACCAGGCGATCATCAGCTTCGGCAAGAAGGAATACTCGCTGACCCTCGGCGAGCGGACCGCCGAGGAAATCAAGATCACCCTGGGCTCGGCCTACCCGAGCCAGGACGAGCCGAGCGCCGAGATCCGCGGGCGTGACCTCGTCAGCGGCCTGCCCAAGACGGTGGTGATCTCCGCCGGCGAGGTACGCAATGCCATCGCGGAGCCGCTCGCCGTGATCGTGGACGCGGTCCGGACCACGCTGGACAAGTGCCCGCCCGAGCTGGCCGGTGACGTGATGGACCGCGGCATCGCGCTGACCGGCGGCGGGGCCCTGCTCCGCGGCCTGGATCAGCGGCTGCGCGAGGATACCGGGATGCCGATCCATGTCGCCGACCATCCGCTCGACTCGGTCGCGCTAGGCACGGGCAAGTGCGTCGAGGACTTCGAGACGCTACGCCAGGTGCTCGTACCAGAGTCACGCCGCTAGAGGGCTGCCGGCATGCGCGACACCCGACGGACCCGGCTGCTCCTGAGCATCGCCCTCGCCACCGCGCTTGCCCTGATCGCCATCGACTACTCCAGCGGGTCGTCCTCGGTGGTCGGGACCGTGCGGGATCTCGGAGGCTCGCTGCTCGGCGGCAGCGAGCGCACGGCGAGCACGGTCACCGGCCCGGTCGGCAGGTTCATCGACTCGGGGCTGGCCGGCTCGGGCGGCAGCGGTGCCAGGGTCGCGGCCCTGCAGCAGCAGGTCATCAGGCTGCGAGCCGAGCTGAGCGCCGCCTCGCTGCGTAAGTCGCAGTACCGCCAGCTCGACCGGCTGCTGCAGGTGGCGGGTAAGGGCGGCTACCGTGTCGTCGCCGCGTCGGTGATCGCGTTTGGTCAGGGGTACCAGCAGACGGTGACGCTGGACGCGGGCTCGGCGGACGGGGTCAGGCCGCAGCAGACCGTGATCGACGGCAGCGGCCTGGTCGGCCGGGTCGTCGCCGTCAGCGGCAGCACCTGCACGGTCCAGCTCGCCAGCGACCCAGGCTCGGTGGTCGGGGTGCGGCTCGCCCCGGGAGGCCAGATCGGATGGGTGACCGGCGGCGGGCGGAGCGGGTCAGGCGCCGGGCTGCTCAGGCTGCAGGTGCTCGACGCCCAGGCTCTGGCGATCGGTACCCCGCTGGTGACGGCCGCGTCGGTGCGGGACCGCCCGTTCGTGCCCGGCGTCCCGGTGGGCACCATCGTCTCGGTGCGCAACCGGTCGGGGGCACTGACGGGCCAGGCGCTGGTGCGTCCGTACGCGGACTTCTCAGCGCTGAACGTGGTCGGGATCGTGATCGCGCCGCCCCGCCGTAACCCGAGGTACTCGGTGCTGCCGCCGCGGCCCAGGCCGACCCCGTCTCCGGCGCCATCAGGGTCGGCCTCGCCAGGGCCTTCCGTCAGCCCGGCACACCCGAGCCCGCGGCCGGGGCACAGCTAGGCGGGCTGGGCTAATCCGATGAAGCGTGTGGTCGTGACGGCAGGCGGGCTGTTCGCCGTCGTGCTGATTCAGCTGACCATCGTGAACGGCATGCCACTGCCTGGCTGGGGAGTGCCTGACCTGGTGCTGCTCTGCGTGGTGTCGCTCGGCCTGGTCGCCGGACCGCGGATCGGCCTGCTCGCCGGTTTCTTCGCCGGGCTCGCACTCGATCTCGCGCCGCCGGCCAGTGCACTGGTGGGCCAGTACGCGCTCGTGCTGTGCGTGGCCGGCTACCTCGGCGGCAAGATGCGGTTCACCTCGCGCCAGTCAGCGCTGCTGGCGATCACGGCGGCTACCGTAGCCGCGGCCGTCGGCGAGGTGCTGGCCGCCGCGCTGAGCCTGGTGCTTGACACTCCCCAGGTCACCCTGGCCGCCGTGGCACGGGTGCTCCCGTCGTCGGTGTTCTACGACGCGGTGCTGTGCCCGCTCGTGCTGTTCGCCACGGTCCGGATCGCGGTCGCGCTCGGGGTGTCCTTCAGCCCGCTTGACGATTCGCCGGCGATGGAGAGCGGCGGCAGTGCCGCGCCGGCCGCGCTCGGCGCCGCGGGCCTTGCTGGCGGGCAGCGCGCCCGTCTCGGAGCGAGCAGGGCGGCGGCGGGCGGGCACTGGCTGATCGGCGACGCCGCCAAAGACGCGCCCGCGCTCGGCGCGGTCGGCTGGCTGGCCGGCCCGGCTAGGTCTCGCCGGGCCCGGCGTGAGCAGGCCCGGCTGACCGCGACGCTCACCGGAGCGAGCCCGCGCAAGGGCGCCTTCTGGGTGGGAACTCGTCCGCCTGGGCTGGTGCCGGTCGTGCCGCCGCCCGCCGCCGGCCGGCGCGGCCTGTCACTGCTGCGGCTGCGATCGGGTGTGGCGGGGTCCGCGGCCGCGTTCGATGGCCTGAGCTGGCGGCCTGGTCAGCTCGGTCAGACTGGTCAGCAGACGCCGGCGCGCTCGTCCCGCCCGGTACGGCTCGGGCTGGCCGGCGAGCAGCGACGCAGGGCGAAGGCAGCAAGCCGCCGGGGGCGCGCGTTCGGCCGGACCGCACCGGGCCGCCCCGAGGCCGGCCTGGATCAGCATGGGCTCGACCGCCACGGTGTCATCGGACCCGACCTGCGCCGGATCGCGTTCGGGACGGGCGGGCTGCCGGGGTCGGGCCGGGCGGCGGGGAAGCCGGTGCCGCGGATCGCGTTCGGGACGGGCGGGCTGCCGGGGTCGGGCCGGGCGGCGGGGAAGCCGGTGCCGCGGATCGCGTTCGGGACGGGCGGGCTGCCGGGGTCGGGCC
>DASWAA010000144.1:0-2101 GCA_036391385.1 Streptosporangiaceae bacterium | reverse complement strand
CTGTCGGAGAAGATCCTGTTCGGCGAGGTGAAGGCCGGGCAGATCATCATGGTCGACACCGAGGGCACTGGCAAGGAAGCCAAGTTCACCTTCAAGGGCGTGCCTAAGCCGGAGGTGGTTCCTGACACGCCGCCGGTCGAGTTGGCCAAGGCGGCAGGCGGGACCGGGACAGAGGCCGCGCCCGAGCGCGGGCAGGCGTCGGGTTCCTGAGCGGCGGGTCAGTCGCCGCAGCGACAGTCGTCGCGGCGGACTGCGGACCTAGCGGAGTGCGGGGAGTTCGCCCATCTGGGCGGGCTCCCCGCGGCCGTCTGCGCAGGATCGCCGGTCTACAGCCCTGGCGGCGGGGCATCGCCGGGCAGCCCCACCAGGTCGTGCGCGTGCCGTACCACCAGGCCGTCGGCGAGCAGTGCGGCAAGTACACGCGTCCGCTGTGCCCGCTCTGGCCAGCAGGCGTCGACCTGTGCGACGTGGATCGGGCCGCTTGCGCCGCGCAGCGCCGCGAGTATCGCGCCACGGCACTGCCGGTCGCTGCCCTCGTAGCGCGGCGCCCGCCGCTGGGGTGCGCCGGGCGGGCAGCCGCCCTGCTGCCAGGCGCATTCGGACCGGACGGGGCACCGCTCGCAGGATGGCCGGGTGGCGGTGCACACCAGGGCACCTAGTTCCATGATCGCTACCGACCAGCGGGCCGACCGGTTCGCGTCGGCGGGCGGCAGCAGCGACTGGGCCAGGGCGACCTCGGCGACGCTCGCCGACGATCCGCTGGCGTTCTCCTGCCCGCCCACCAGCCGGGCGAGCACTCGTCGCACGTTCGTGTCGAGTACCGGGTGCCGGTGACCGAAGGCGAAGGTGGCCACCGCGGCCGCGGTGTAAGAGCCCACCCCGGGCAGCGAGCGCAGCGCTGCCAGCGAGGCCGGAACCTCGCCGCCATGCTCGGCCACGATGATCCGCGCGCAGGCATGCAGCCGGACCGCGCGACGCGGGTAGCCGAGCCTGCCCCACTGCCTTACGGCGTCGGCAGGGGTCGCCGACGCCAGCGCCGCCGGGCTTGGCCAGCGCTCCAGCCAGGCCTGGTAGGCCGGAAGGACCCGGGCTACCGGCGTCTGCTGCAGCATGAACTCGCTGACCATGACGGGCCACGCGCCGGTGCCAGGCTGACGCCAGGGCAGGTCCCTGGCACTCGCCGCGTACCAGGCGGTAATCGGGACCTCGTAGCTGCTGCTCATGACGGGATCGATCCTGCCATGACAGCCCGCAGCCGGCACCTCGCAAGGAAAGCGGGCAAGCCCCCAGCAAGCCGCCTGCCTGCGGCGATGTCCTTGTGCTCGCACGGCGGGGCGGCACTTGCGCGGCACGGCACCGTTGCATACTCCTCGCATGGGGGAGAACGCGTTGCGTTATCGGATGCGTGGCTGGGCCGATCATTACGGGGGCGCTTCAAGCCCCGTTCGGGGGATGATCGGCCCGGCGAGCCACTCGTCCGGCACGTACTGGCGGCGGCGCTTCACCGTCCTCGTCATCGGCCTGTCGGTGTTCACGATGGCCGCGTGGACCCTGTCTGATGCGCTGCAGGTTCGTCCGCACCCGGCCGGCGCGGGCGGACCCGGCAGGCCCGGGCTCGCACCGGGCGGCGGCACGCATGGCCGGGGCGCACCTCAGGGCGGCGGCTCGCCAGGAAACGGCACGTCCGTCAGGCCGGCCCGGAGCACATCCGCATCGCAGGGTAAGTCTGGCTCGCCTGGCGCGAGCGGTCAGCCGAGTCCTGCTCCGAGTGCGTCCGCAAGCACCCGGGGCTTCCACGGCTTCCAGCCAGCCTTCTGCGCGAAGAGCTCGATCGTGCTGAGCCTGACCGCCGCGGCACTGACCTTCGGGGCGCGGCAGCTGCCGCAGTTCAGCCTGAGCGTTGTCTCCACTCAGCCCGCCAGTTGCTCGTTCAACATCGGGCCGCGGCATCTGGCGCTGGTGATCAAGGAGGGTCCGACCCGGATCTGGAGCTCGGCTGACTGCGCGAGCGGCACGGGCAGCCTGGTGTCGGCCCTGCGCCGGGGAGTGCCGACGGTCGTGGCGATCAGCTGGAACAGGCAGACCTCATCGCCTGGCTGCC
>DASWAA010000143.1:0-5263 GCA_036391385.1 Streptosporangiaceae bacterium | reverse complement strand
CGGGACAACGGCAAGGGCATCGCCCCGGATGGTCGCCGCAGCGGCCTGCGCAACCTCGAGCAGCGGGCGGCCGGCCTCGGCGGGTCGCTGGTGACCAAGCCGGCCGCTGGCGGCGGGACCGAGCTGATCTGGACCGTCCCGCTGACCGAGCCAGGCGCCGAAACGCCTGAATAATCCCTACTCGGTATGGTGGCCAGGCTCGTCAAAAAGCCTGGCCGCATAGGCGGCGGCCTGGGTTCGCCGCTCCATCCCGAGCTTGGCGAAGAGCGCCGAGACGTAGTTCTTCACCGTCTTCTCCGCCAGGAACAGCCGCTCGCCGATCTGCCGGTTGGTCAGGCCCTCCCCGATCAACTCCAGGATCTTGCGCTCCTGGCCGGTCAGCGCCGCCAGCGGATCGGCCCGCCTGGACTGGTCGCGCATCCGCGCCATCACCCGGCTGGCCGCCTCAGGGTCGAGCAGCGACCGCCCGGAGGCCACGGTCCGCACCGCCCCGACCAGGTCCGTACCCCGGATCTGCTTGAGCACGTAACCGGCCGCCCCGGCCATGATCGCGTCGAAGAGCGCGTCGTCGTCGCCGAACGAGGTCAGCATCAGGCACGCGACCTCCGGCATCTTCGACCTGATGTCCCGGCAGACGCTGACACCGTCTCCGTCCGGCAGGCGCACGTCGAGCACGGCGACGTCCGGGCGCAGCGCCGGAATCCGCGCCAGTGCCGACGCCGCGGTCCCCGCCTCGCCGATCACGACAATGTCAGGCTCGGCCTCGAGCAGTTCCCGCACGCCGCGCCTGACGATCTCGTGATCGTCGAGCAGGAACACGTGAATCTGCTTATTCTCCTGCGCCTTCTCGTCCATCTGACTGCGCGCCTTCCCTCTAGAGCAGCACTTCGTCGACCCGGCGCCGCACGCTCACCGATACCTGACCCGTCGTGCCGAACCTGGCCACCATCTGCGGGTGGGCCCCGTCGCACAAGGTCGTGGCGATGAAGTCCCTGAGCTGGGAGATCTCCAGCGGCTGGGTATGCAGTGCCGCGCTAACCCCGCAACTGCTCGCCAGCAGCAGCACGCGCTGCAGCGCCTGCCCTGCCTTGACCCAGTCCTCCGGATGGTCGGCCGCCGTGGTGAGCACCGTGACCAGGCCCGCGGCACGCGGTACCGTGCCGTGACCCGCTGGCGGCAGCCCCCAGCCATGGCCGTGGGCGAAGTCGCGGCTGGGGAAAGCCGGCTCGGTCCGCTCGGGCCTGGCCGGGTAGGCGGTGGCCGGGACGCCGTCCCGGCGCGGGCTGCCGGGCGGCGGTGCCCACCGTGCGCTCTCGCGCACCCGCGCCTGGTCCAGCCGCAGCGCCCAGTCGGCCGCCTCTACGACCGCCGCCAGCGCGGCACGCTGACCGTCGTCGCCCATGACCCGGAGCGTCGCGCTCTCCCTGGACGCCTCGTCCCGCAGGGCCGGGAGCAGCCCGGACGGCAGCGGCTCCTCGTCGAACCCGCCGCGATGGGAACGCCGTCGCGGCACCTCGGCGAATAGCTGGCGCTCGTAGTCGACCGGCGGGGTCAGCTCGGGTGCGTAGCTGATCCTGGCGACGAGATTCGGCAGGTCGGGGTCGGGCAGCACCCTGATGACCGGGACGAATCCGAGGTAGCGGAGCGCGACCCTGGCAGTGAAGGCGGCCGCGCCGCAGCTGATCATCATCTCGCGGCCGGCGGGGTCGGCGATCGGCAGCCGTCGTTCCACGTCGGCATGCACGCTGATCTCGTGGTCGCCGGCGCTGAACCACCACGGCTGGGTGTTGTTCACCGACGGCGCGTGCACCGCCGCCTCCACGACGAACCGGGATATGTCCTCTGGGGAGCTGGCCTCCCTGGGAAGCTCGTCAGACGGCGCCCAGAACACGTTCATCGCCTACTCCTGTCCGCTTCGCCGCGGCCTGCCCGCAGGCTCAGTACACCCCGAAAAGCCCTGACGGGCCAAGTCCATTGGTCCCGTGCCGCGCATGGCTTTGGTCGCGCGTCTCAGACGAGTCGCACTTTAGCTGATACCCCAGCCCCCGCAGGCAAAGCGCGCGAGAGCTGGCCCTGGTCGCCGTGTCCGGGAACGCCCCCGCAGATCCCGGACACGGCGAGCAAGGCCAGCGCTCGCTACTTAACCAGAACTAAGTTATGCTAAATATAGAGAGAGCCGAGACTAACTGACCCCGGCCTAGCAGGATGTCCAACGCCCCTGTGCTCTTACGAGAACTAAATTACACTAAGTAAGAGGGGAGCACAAATCGGTGACTGGAGGCGGTAGGTCGATGCGACTGCAAGATGCCGCCGACACGCTTGGCGTCCACTACCAGACGGCCTACGCCTGGGTCAGGAACGGGCAGCTGCCCGCCCGTAAGGTCCGGCGCGGTTACGAGGTCGCCGACGCGGACGTGCGCGCCTTCGCGGCCAGGCGGGCAGCCGGGCGGGAGCCTGCCAGCGAGATCAAGGTCCGTGACTGGCCCGCCCAGGCGGACCGGCTCTATGCCGCCATCGTGGACGGCCACGAGACCCAGGCACGCCGCGCCATGACCCGGCTGGCCGGCCACGTCACGGTGACCGACCTGTGTGACCGGGTGATCGCGCCAGCGCTGCGGCGGGTCGGCGACGAGTGGGCAGCCGGCCGCGTCTCCATCGCCAGGGAGCACCGCGCCACCGCCATCTGCGAGCGGCTGATCGCCATCCACGCCAGCCAGCCATCCGGCCGCCCGCGCGGCTCGGCGGTCGTGACCACCCCGCCTGGCGAGCGGCACGGCATGCCTGCCCTGATGGCGGCCGCCTGCCTGCGGGAGAACCACTGGCAGGTGCACCATCTGTCCGCCGATCTTCCCGCCCCCGAGCTAGCCGCACTGACCAGGCAGGTCGGGGCGAAACTGGTGGTGCTGTCCACGGCCACCACCGACGGGGCTGAGCAGGCACGAGCGACCGCGCGCCTGGTGCACGAGACCGTGCCCGACGTCACGGTCCTGACCGGACACTCCGGCGACAGCCTCAAAAGCCTGCTCGACCGGGTCAGCCAGCCCGCCAGTTCGGCGATGATCCTGACCAGCCAGCGCTAGCCCTGCATCGCGGCGCTGATGCCTGCTGTCACCGCCCCTGGAGCCACGGTGATCACGGTCGCGCCAGCCGCGGAACTGGCACCGTTCCACCACTGGGCCGCGTATCCGGTCGCGCCGCACCCGGACTGGAACTCCACCTGGTACCGGCCAGGCCGCACGCCGGTCAGCGAGTACCCGCCGCCGTCGCTGACCGCGTAGACCGGGCTGGTCCCGTTCAGCGGCCTCGCGATCACGCAGATCCCCGTGAGGGGCGTGCTTGCGGGGGCGGGGCCGGTGACAGTACCCGCGATGGTGCCGTCAGCGAGCAGCGTCGCGCCCACGCCCACGCTGGCCTTCCCCGGCTGCACGACCACGCTGGTGGCCGCGGCTCTGGTGTGCTTGCCGTCGTACCACTGCGGCACGAGGCCCTCCGTGCCGCCGGGGCAGAAAGGATCGCCGAAGTAGACCTGGTAGGTGCCGGGCGCCAGGTGGCCGACCAGGTAGCGCCCGCCAAGTCCGGTCTCCGCGAAGGCGACGAGGGCGCCATCCGCCGCTGCCACCACGTCGACGCAGATCCCCGGCTCCGCGACCGGCGTCGGCAGCCCACCGAGAACGGCGCCCGAGATGGACCCGGCCAGTACCAGAGCCTCGTCGATCCCGGTGACCTTGCCAGGCGAGATGACCCGGACCAGGCCAGGGCGAGTCGCGCCCGCATAGGGAGTGCTGCGACGGCAGCCGGAGAACGACACGTGGTAGCTGCCGCTGCTCAGGCCTTTGATCGTGTAGTCGCCGTTATCGCTGGTCGTGGCGAAGGCGTACAAGCCATTCCGGTAGGCGACGGCGCAAGCGCCCCCGACTGGCCTGCCGGTCGCCTTGGCCGTGACCCGCCCCGAGATCGAGCCCGAGCCCGTCTTGGTCGTCAGAACCGCGTCGATGCCCTTCGTCACGTGCCTGGCCGTGACGAAGACCGGATTTGCCGTCCGCTGGAGCGCCTTGCCCGAGTACCACTGAGTGGCGTAGCCGACTCCGCCGCAGTCGATGAACTGCACGTCGTAGCTTCCGGGCGGCAGTCCGCCGATAAAGTACCCCCCGCCGATCACCAGGTCGTACAGCTCGCTGAAGCCGCCGGCCCTCCGGTTGATGACCGACACGCAGGCGAACTGAATCGGGTTACCCGCGCTGTCACTCAGCGTGCCGGTGATCGCCCCGGCTGGCCTGAGCACCGCGTCGATGCCGGTTACCGTCGCGGCGCGCGGCAGGTCGACGAGCGCGGCCCGCCCGGGACCCGGCGCGGACCTGAACCATTGCGGCGCGTAGCCGGCACCGACCCCGCACCAGAAGAACACGACCTGGTACTGGCCGGGCGCCAGGTTCGCGATCCGATAACTGCCGTCGCGGCTGAGCGTGTCGCCAAGCTCGCCGAACGCGCTCGCCGTGCCAGGATCGAGCGCCCCGACGCAGACCTCGCTGACCTTGTAGCCCGAACGGGTCGTCACCGTCCCGCTGATCGTGGCGCCGGGCTTCATGGCCGCGTCGATCCCCGAGGTGTCCTTCGCCGCCGTGATCGTCACCCGGGCCGCGTAGAAGGACCTCGCCCGGCCCGGGTACCACTGCGGCGCGTAGCTGCCCGCGCTTCCGCAGCCGCCGACAAACGAGACCGCGTACCGGCCTGGCGGTAGCTGGTCCATGCTGTACGTGCCATCGCTCCTGGTGCTGGTGAAATCGCCAAGGCTGCCGATTCCGACGCAGATGCCGTGCAGCGGGGTGCCGCCAGCGGCCGAGGTGACCGTTCCCGACAGGATGCCGCCGGGCTGCAGGAAGGCGTCGATCCGCTTCGTCGCACCTGCGGTCACGCTGACCAGATGCCCGTAGTTCTGGTACAGCAGGTTGCCGTTCGATCCGCATCCCGGGCCGAATGCCAGCGAATAGCGGCCCGTCGGCAGGCCCTCGATCAGGTAGCTGCCGTCCCTGGCCGTGGACGCGCCGGTGCTCACCGGGCCCAGTGCGCTGCTCCCGTCGACGAAGACGCACATGCCGCGCAGTGGCCGCCCGCTCCGGTTCCTGAACCGGACGATGCCCGTGATCTTGCCGCCGAGCGCCAGCGTCGCGCCGACGTGCCTGGTGACCGTCGCGAACTGGACCCGGACCGGATTCGACGCCTTGAGGTTCGGCGCGTCCCGCCACCACTGGGCCAGGTACGGCGT
>DASWAA010000142.1:0-16625 GCA_036391385.1 Streptosporangiaceae bacterium | reverse complement strand
CGACGAAGTGCAGTCCGCGGGAGCGCAGTTCGGCCTCCCGGCGGCGGGTATCGGCGTAGTGCGCGTTGCCGCAGTCGATCACGATGTCGCCCGCGTCGAGCAGCGGCACCAGTTCGGAGATCACGGCGTCGGTCGGCTGGCCGGCCTTGACCATGACGATGATGGCCCGCGGCTGCCGCAGCGAGCTGACGAAGTCCGCCATCGACTCCGAGGCGATGAAGGTGCCCTCGTCGCCATGCTCGGCGACCAGGCTCGCGGTGCGCTCGTAGGTCCGGTTGTGCAGGGCGACCCGGTAGCCGTGCCTGGCGAGGTTGCGAGCCAGGTTGCGGCCCATCACGGCCAGCCCGGTGACGCCGATCTGCGCGGATCCCCGGTTGTCGCTCATGTGCACTCCGTCCTGGGTGTCATCGTCGTCCTATTGTCCGTGCGCTGGCCGGCCAAGCGGGACACGGGCAGCTGGTTAGGCCACACCAGCACCTGTTGCTACACTGAACGGGTCATGATGCGGCAGCTGCTTCTTCGCGGCCGCGGCGAGGCCCGGTAACCAGACCGGTCGGCCCCTCGTCGCGGGGGTCTTGTGCTGCGCCGACCGATTCCTTTCCGGATCTCTCGTCAGGAGCAGCGTTTCATGACTCAGCCACAGCACAGCTTCGCCCAGCAGCCGTCCGGCATGCCGTGTCACCGGTATCGCCCGTTCCCCGCCGTCGACCTGCCTGACCGGCAATGGCCCTCGCGCAGCATCACCGCCGCCCCGCGCTGGCTCTCGACCGACCTGCGCGACGGTAACCAGGCGCTGATCGACCCGATGAACACGGCCCGCAAGCAGGCCATGTTCGACCTGCTGATCAAGATGGGCTACAAGGAGATCGAGGTCGGCTTCCCGGCCGCCAGCCAGACCGACTTCGACTTCGTACGCCACCTGATCGAGTCCGGGTCGGTACCCGACGACGTCCGGATCTCGGTGCTCACCCAGGCGCGCGAGGAACTGATCGAGCGCACCGTGCAGTCGCTGGCAGGCGCCAGGCAGGCCACGGTGCACATGTACAACGCGGCGGCACCGCTCTTCCGCGACGTCGTCTTCGGCTGGCCGGGCGACGGCCGCGAGGAGTGCAAGGCGGTCGCCGTCGAGGGCACCCGGGCTGTGATCAAGTTCGCCGAGACCTACCTGGCCGGCACCGAGTTCGGCTACGAGTACTCGCCCGAGATCTTCATGGACACCGAGCTGGACTTCGCGCTGGAGATCTGCGAGGCCGTGATGGACGCCTGGCAGCCGGGGCCGGGCCGGGAGATCGTGCTGAACCTGCCCTGCACGGTCGAGCGTTCCACGCCGAATGTCTACGCCGATCAGATCGAGTGGATGAGCCGGCACCTCAGCCGCCGCGAGCATGTCGTACTGTCCGTGCACACGCACAACGACCGCGGCACGGCGGTCGCCGACGCCGAGCTGGCGGTGCTGGCCGGAGCGCAGCGCGTCGAGGGCTGCCTGTTCGGCAACGGCGAGCGGTCGGGCAACGTGGACCTGGTGACCCTGGGCCTGAACCTGTTCAGCCAGGGAATCGACCCGATGATCGACTTCAGCGACATCGACGAGATCAGGCGCACCGCCGAGTACTGCAACCAGATCGACGTGCACGAGCGGCACCCGTACGCGGGCGACCTGGTGTACACCTCGTTCTCCGGTTCGCATCAGGACGCGATCAAGAAGAGCTTCGACCGGCTGGATGAGATCGCCGCCGCGCAGGACCGCCCGGCCAGCGAGATGCCGTGGCACATGCCGTACCTGCCGATCGACCCGAAGGACGTCGGCCGCACCTACGAGGCCGTCATCCGGGTGAACTCGCAGTCCGGCAAGGGCGGCGTCGCCTACATCATGAAGCATGACCACCATCTCGACCTGCCGCGCCGGCTCCAGATCGAGTTCAGCCAGGTGATCCAGCGGCAGACCGACACCGAAGGCGGTGAGGTCGATGCCGCCCAGATGTGGCAGGCCTTCGAGGACGAGTACCTCGCGCCCGGCGCGTTCGAGCTGGTGAGCTTCGGCTCGACCAGCAAGGACGGCATCGAGCGGATTACCACGACGGTCCGCGCGTTCGGCGTCGAGCACAGCCTCGCCGGAGTCGGCAACGGGCCGATCGCCGCGTTCTGCGAGGCGCTGTCCGAACTCGACATGGGGCTGGGCGGGGTGAGCGTCCGCGTTCTGGATTACACCGAGCACGCGCTGTCGGCGGGACGTGACGCGGAAGCCGCCGCCTACCTGGAGATCGAGATCGGCGACCGGGTCTACTGGGGCGTCGGGATCAGCGAGTCGATCGTTCGCGCGTCGCTGCGGGCCGTGATCAGCGCGCTGAACCGGGCGGCCCGGCGGGTCCGCGGCGCCTAACCCTCAGGCCGCTCCGGGGGCGCTCGCTGCGCCGATCACACTTTGCCTGGTCCGACCAAGTACTCCGGTACACTCACGGGTATGCAACCGCTCCTCTCGTAAACGGGACGCCTGCGTCGCTGGGCGTCGTGGGCAAGCTAGTGCCCTTTTTGTCCCGTTAGAGAAGTTGTGAGAGTGAGCGTAGAACCCGATGATCTCGGTTAATGATCTTGAGCTGCGCGCTGGGGCGCGGCTGCTCATGGAGCATGTTTCTTTCCAGGTCGCGCCGGGCGACAAGATCGGTCTCGTCGGCCGGAACGGAGCGGGCAAGACCACCCTGCTGAAAGTGCTGGCCGGCGAGGGCCAGCCGGCCGCCGGGGGAGCACGCAGCGGCGGCTCGATCGGCTACCTGCCGCAGGACACCCGGGTCGGCGACCTCGAGGTACTGGCTACCGACCGGATACTCCAGGCCCGCGGCCTGGACGAGGTGCTGGCGGGCATGCGGCAGGCGGAAGTCGGCATGGCCGACACGAATCCGGCCAGGCGCGACGCGGCCGTCCGCCGCTACAGCCAGCTGGAAGAACGGCTGACGGTGCTCGGCGGGTACGCCGCCGAGGCAGAGGCAGCCGCGCTGGCGTCCAGCCTCGGCCTGCCCGCCAAGGTACTCAGGCAGCCACTGCGTACGCTGTCCGGCGGCCAGCGCCGCCGGGTCGAGCTGGCCAGGATCCTCTTCGGCGGTGCGAGCACGCTGCTGCTCGACGAGCCGACCAACCACCTCGACGCCGACTCGGTGACCTGGCTGCGCGATCACCTGCGCAGCTTCCGCGGCGGCCTGATCGTGATCAGTCACGACACGGAACTGCTCGACGCGATCGTGACGAAGGTCTTTCACCTCGACGCCGACCGCGCCGAACTCGATATCTACAACGTCGGCTGGAAGGCCTACCTGGACCAGCGCGAGACCGACGCCCGGCGCCGGCGCCGCGAGCGAGTCAACGCCGAGCGGCAGGCCGCGGCCCTGCACAGCCAGGCGGACAAGATGCGGGCCAAGGCGACCAAGGCGAAGGCGGCGCAGAACATGGCAAGGCGGGCGGAGAAACTGCTCGCGGGCGTCAGTGCCGACCGGCAGGCCGACCGGGTGGCACGCCTGCGGTTTCCCGAGCCTGTCCACTGTGGCAAGGTGCCGCTGACCGCCCAGGGCCTGTCCAAGTCCTACGGCTCGCTTGAGGTGTTCACCGACGTCGACATGGCGGTCGACAAAGGGGCGAGGATTGTCGTACTCGGGCTGAACGGAGCCGGCAAGACCACATTGCTTCGCATCCTTGCGGGGGTGGAACGGCCCGACACCGGCGAGGTGCGCCCCGGTCATGGCCTGCGGATCGGATATTACGCCCAGGAACACGAGACGCTCGATAACGAGCGCACCGTCCTGGAGAATATGAAGACAGCGGCGCCCGATCTGACCGAGGCCGATCAGCGCGGCATTCTCGGCTCGTTCTTGTTCTCCGGCGACGACGTGGCAAAGCCGGCCGGGGTGCTGTCCGGAGGGGAGAAAACCAGGCTCGCCCTGGCCCTGCTTGTGGTGTCTGGCGCCAACGTGCTGCTGCTTGACGAGCCGACGAACAACCTCGATCCCGCCAGCCGGGCCGAGATCCTGTCGGCACTGCGCCGGTACGCCGGGGCAATCGTGCTGGTCACCCATGACGAGGGTGCGGTGGAGGCGCTTGGCCCCCAGCGAGTGCTGCTGCTGCCCGATGGCGTCGAGGATCTGTGGAGCGCTGACCTCACCGACCTGGTCGCACTGGCCTGACCGAAACCGATCAGCCGGGCGCGGAGTTTACCGACTAGGGCCGTTTGACTGCCAAGCGAGATAGGCGCGGTGATGGTCAGTAAATGTCGCGATCTTTTGCTGCCGTGTGGGTAGCCGCGGGCGAGTTATTGAGTGATCATGGCGGGATACGCAGTGCAGCGAACTTACGCACGGCGGCACACTTGCGCACTGCGACCTCACGCCAGTGCGACGGTCGCAGGCAGTTCGGGAGGAAGGCGTGACCGAGACCCTCAAGAAGGGCACTAGGGTGACCGGTGCCGATCGCACTAAGCTGGCGTCTGAGCTGCAGAAGCGATACAGCGCCGGGGAGAGCATCCGGGCTCTGGCCGCGTCAACCGGCAGGTCCTACGGGTTCATCCATCGCATCCTGGCAGAATCTGGCGTATCGCTGCGGAGCAGGGGCGGCGCGACCCGGGGACGGGCCAAGGGGTAACCGAGGAGCCAGCGTGACGAGCAGCCAGGCCGGGCAATTCGCTGACGGGCTGCGGCTCGCAGTCGACGGAGCGGTCGCGACTGTCACGCTGGGGCGGCCCGAGCGCCGCAATGCCATGACTCCGGCTGTCTGGCTCGGCCTGGCAGAGATCGGCGCGAGCCTGCCCGAAGAAGTCAGGGTCGTGGTGGTACGCGGCGACGGGCCCTCGTTCTGTGCCGGGATCGACTTGAAGGTGCTAGCCGAGGCGGCCAGCGGCGAGTCCGCCGTCGCCAGGCCCAGCGACGCCGACTTCGAGGAGCAGGTCGCCGGGTACCAGGCCGGTTACCTCTGGCTCAGGAATCCGTCGATCGTGTCGGTCGCCGCGGTCCAGGGGCACGCCATCGGGGCCGGCTTCCAGCTGGCGCTCGCCTGTGACCTGCGGATCCTGGCCGACGACGCGAAGCTCTGCATGAAGGAGCCCGCGCTCGGCCTGGTCCCTGACCTGACCGGGACTAAGCCGCTCGTCGACATCGTCGGACTACCGCGGGCGATCGAGCTGTGCCTGACTGCTCGCACGATCACCGCGGCCGAGGCGCTCATGCTGCGCCTGGCCGAGCTCGTCGTCCCCGCCGCGGAGCTTGAGGCGGCCGTCTCCGACCTGGTGGCGGCATTGCTGGCCATCGATCCCGCGGCTGCTCGCGCTACCAAGGCCCTGCTCGCGCAGGCTCCAGGTAATTCCCTGGCCGAGCAGGCAGCGGCGGAGCGGCGCGCTCAGGCCCAGCTCTTGCGCAGCCGCCGCTAGCGTTACCTGGATGATGCGCTGACGTGACGCTCGGGCCGTAGCGTCGGATCCGTGCGAGCTCCAGCTGGAATCCGGGCCGGACTTGCCCTGCTCGCCGTCGGTGCCCTGGCTGTCGCCGGCTGCCGCGCGCCAGGTGGGCCCGCTAGCGTCCAGCCCGGTGTCGCCGCCTTTCCCGGTACTTATCTCAGCGCTGTCACGTGCCCGGCAGCTCGCTGGTGCATCGCCGGCGGTGCCATGCCCGGGGGCGGCACGACGAAGATCCAGCTTCCTGTTGTTGTCGTCGAGGCTGACGGCCGCTGGGCGAGGCCGCTTGTCGTCCGGCCGCCGAAGCGTCAGGACGCCGCGATCAGCGCAATAGCCTGCGCGGCTTCGGCAGCGTGCGTCGCGGTCGGCAGCTACGGCCCGCCGATGTCGGCCGATAGCTTCACGGCGGCGCGGGTCAGCGGACACTGGCAGCGGGCGGTGCCTGTGCCGCTCCCGCCTGATGCGGCGACCAGCCCGACGTCGATGCTGACGGCCGTAGCCTGCCCAGCCACGGGCTCCTGCGCAGCGGCGGGCCGCTACCTGGACCGGGCAGGCCGCCAGCAGGCGTTCGTCGCCGCGGAGTCTGGTGCCGCCTGGGAACCCGAGGAGATCGCCGCACCGCCCGCGGCAGCGCCGAATCCCTATGCGTCGATCACGAGCATTTCCTGTGCGAAGCCTGGCACCTGCGTGGCCGTCGGCCAGTACGTGGGCGCCGGCAACGTCTACTGGCCGATGGCCGCCTCCGAGTCGAACGGACGATGGGCGAGGGCGGTCACCATCGCGTATCCGGCCGGCACCGTGATCCGTGCGTTCGAGGCTTACGACGGCCTGGCCTCGGTGAGCTGCCCGGCCAGCGGCTTGTGCGTCGCGATCGGCTCCTACGACAACGGCCGCAACGCCCGGGCCGGCATGGCAGTGACGTGGGCAGCGGGCCGGTGGTCACGTCCGGTCCCGGTCACCACCGCCTTCGTGCGGCTGAGCGCGGTCAGCTGCTCCTCGCGGCGCTCGTGTGAGGTCGTCGGCTACGAGGTCCGCGGACGCGGCAGCCCGGTCGCGATCATCTGCCGTGGCACCGGGAAGCGATGGGCCTCCCCGGTCCTGGTTCCGCCTCCCCCGGACGCGGTGACCGGCGACCGGCGGTATTCCGTTCTCGGCGCTGTGTCGTGCGGAAGCGGGCAGTGCACGGCGACCGGTGCCTACCTCGCTCGCGGTGACCACTTCCGCGCTATGACCGAGCGAAGCTGACTGTCGTTCGCCCTTAGCTAACCGGGGAAGCATCGCGGGGGGATGTGAGTTGCTCCGGCATGACCTATGGCAGCTGGCATGCAATGCGCTCGTTCTCGCGCGACCGATCGGTGACGCACCAGCGGCTGAAGAGCGGCACCGTCCGCCGGATCATGTCCTACGCCAGGCCGTACCGCCGTGAGCTGATCTTCTTCCTGATCATCGTGTCCCTCGACGCAGGGATAACCGTGGCGGTTCCGCTGCTGCTGCGGCGCCTGATCGACAACGGGATCCTGCCCCGCAATACCGGCGTCGTGCTCGCCATCGGGGCGGCCGTGGCCGGGCTGGCCCTGTTCGACGCGCTGCTGTCGATCGGGCAGCGCTGGTACTCCGCGAAAATCGGCGAGGGCCTGATCTACGACCTGCGCACCGAGGTCTTCGGGCATGTCCAGCGCCAGCCGATCGCGTTCTTCACCAGAACGCAGACCGGGTCGCTGGTCAGCCGGCTCAACAGCGACGTGATCGGCGCGCAGCAGGCCCTGACGACCACGCTGTCGTCGGTCGTCGCCAACGTCCTCTCGCTCGTGCTCGTGCTGATCGTGATGATGTCGCTGTCCTGGCAGGTGACGCTGGTCGCGCTGGTGCTGATCCCGCTCTTCGTCGTCCCGGCGCGGCTGGTTGGCCGCAAGCTGCAGCGGCTGACCAGGGAGTCGATGCAGCTCGACGCGGCGATGGGATCGACCATGACCGAGCGGTTCAACGTCGCCGGCGCGATGCTGGTCAAGCTGTTCGGCCGGCCGAACGAGGAGGTCGAGGTCTTCGGCAGCCGGGCGGGCCGGGTCCGCGACATCGGGGTGCAGACGGCGATGTACGGGTCGTCGCTGTTCGTAGCGCTGACGCTGCTCGCGTCGCTGGCCACCGCGGTGGTGTACGGTCTCGGCGGCTGGCTGGTCATCCAGGACTTCTTCAAGATCGGCACGCTGGTCGCGCTCGCCGCGCTGATTACCAGGCTCTACGGCCCTATCACCTCGCTGTCGAATGTCCAGGTCGACGTGATGACCGCGCTGGTGAGCTTCGACCGGGTCTTCGAGGTACTCGACCTCAAGCCGCTGATCGAGGACGCGCCGGACGCGGTGCCGCTGCGAATGGCGCCGTCGGCGCCGGCTCCGGCCATCGACTTCGAGCACGTCAGGTTCCGGTACCCGACCGCCGCCGAGATCTCGCTGGCCTCGCTCGAGTCGATCGCGCTGCCGGTGCCCGAGCGCACCGACGCCAACGCGGACGTGCTGCACGACATCACCTTCCGCGCTCCGGCCGGGCAGCTCACGGCCCTGGTCGGCCCGTCGGGAGCCGGCAAGACCACGATCACGCACCTTGTCGCGCGCCTGTACGACCCCCAGTCCGGGACGATCAGGATCGACGGCACCGACATCAGGACCGTGACCCAGCACTCGCTGCACGACACCATCGGCGTGGTCACGCAGGACGCGCACATGTTCCACGACACGATCCGGGCCAACCTCAGCTATGCCAGGCCGGGAGCGAGCGAGGAGGAACTCGTCGAGGCCTGCAGGGCGGCTCAGATCTGGTCACTGATCGAGACGCTGCCCGACGGCCTCGACACCGTCGTCGGCGACCGGGGCTACCGGCTGTCGGGCGGCGAGAAGCAGCGGATCGCCCTGGCCAGGCTGCTGCTGAAGGCGCCGTCCGTGGTCGTGCTCGACGAGGCGACCGCGCACCTGGATTCGGAGTCCGAGGCCGCAGTGCAGCGCGCGCTGAAGACCGCGCTGGCCGGCCGGACCTCGCTGGTGATCGCGCACCGGCTGTCCACGATCAGGGAAGCGGACCAGATCCTGGTCATCGACGGCGGACAGGTCACCGAGCGCGGCACGCACGAGGAACTGCTCGCCGCGGGCGGCCTGTACACCGAGCTGTACCACACCCAGTTCGCGAGCCAGGAGCCCGCGATCGCCCCGGCGGTGGCTCGCGCCTGAGCACGTCAGCCGCGACACAGGGCGGCCTGGAGCGGTTGCTGGCCCAGCCGCTCCGGCGCAATGCGACACTGGATGGCAGTCATGCCACCACGCCCCTACATCCTGGTCGTCAACGGCCGCAAGGTCCGCCAGCCGGTCTTCGTGATCGGTGCCCCCCACTCCGGAGCGGACCTTCTTGCGCGTGCGCTCAAGCGGACGCCCGGATTCCACCTGACCATCGGCCCGCCCAGCGTGCTGAGCGTGGTGATCGCCTTCGCCCGGGCGCCGTCGATACAGCAGGGCCGCGGCGAGGCCACCGCGACCGTCCTGCGTGACGCCTTCGCCCAGGCCTGGCAGGTGTCACCGCACGCCTGCATGACCTGCCGGCCTGAATGCCAGGCGGCGGCCGGCCTGCTCCCGTCAGGTACCTGCGTGGACGAGCGGGAGATCTTCCGGTTCGGCGACGCCAGCCCGGCCCTGATGTACTGCGCCGAGGGCCTGGTGGACGCCTTCCCTGACGCCCGGATCGTGCAGATCATCAGGGACGGCCGCGCGGTAGTCGCGTCGATGCTCTCCGACCCGGAGGAACTCGCCTGGTTCAGGCGCGGGGTGGAGAACGTCGAGAGCGAGTTTCCCAACCCGTTCTTCGGTATCGAGACCGAGCTGGACCGGGCGACCTGGCCGAGGCTGTCAGCAGCCGGAAAGTGCGCGATGCGCTGGCGCGGCTCGGTGCACAAGATGGCCAAGCTGCGCAGCAGTCTCGGTCCTGACCAGCTCACGACCTTCCGTTATGAGCAGCTGGTGGCCGAGCCCAAGGCGATCGCCGCCGCGTTCTCGGATTTCATCGACGCCAGGATCGAGCGGATAGAGGTGCCGAAGCGGCAGAAGGAGCAGGACGGCTGGCGCAGGCTCCTGAGCCCGGCCCAGCTCGCTGAGATCGAGAAGGTCGCCGGCCAGCAGCTGCGCAGAGTGGGATACGGCGACTAGGCCGTGTCGGGACACGGCCTAGTCGCGGCGGCACGTCGCGCGCTCGTGCTTCTCCAGGTTGAGTGCCGCCAGGATCAGCGGAACGTGGCTGAACGCCTGCGGCGTATTGCCGACCTGGCGCTGGTACCGCGGGTCGTACTCCTCGCTGAGCAAGCCAAGGTCGCTGCGCAGCGACAGCAGGCGCTCGAACAGCTCTGTCGCATCCGCCTCCTCGCCGATCAGGCAGAGCGCATTGACCAGCCAGAAGCTGCATGCCAGGAACGCACCCTCACCGCCGGACAGGCCGTCGACCGGTGACGAGCCGGACGCGGGCAGCGTGTAGCGCTGCACGAAGCCGTCGCGGGTCAGCTCGCGCCTGATCGTCTGGACGGTCGAGATGGCCCTGTGGTCCGATGGCGGCAGGAATCCGACCTCCAGCATCATCAGCACGGCAGCGTCGAGCTCGGTGCTGCCGTAGTACTGAGTGAAGGTTCCGCGGGCCGGGTCGAAGCCTTGCTCGCAAACCTGTGCGTGGATCTCGTCCCTGGTCTTCCGCCAGTGATCGAGCACGCGGGCCGACGCGCCTGCCATGCCGGACTCCGCCATCTTGATCCGCCGGTCGAAGGCGACCCAGGCCATCACCTTGGAGTGGACGAAGTGCCGGGGCCCGCCGCGCACCTCCCAGATCCCGTCGTCCGGCTCGCTCCAGTGCTGCTCGAGGTAGCTCAGCATCTTGTCGATCAGGCTGACGGTGTGCTTGTCGAAGTCCAGCCCCGCCTGCCTGCCGAGCATGATGGCGTCGACGATCTCGCCGTAGACGTCGAGCTGGCGCTGCCCGACCGCGGCGTTGCCGATCCGGACCGGAGCCGAGTCCTCGTAGCCGGGCAGCCAGCCTGCCTCCCACTCGGGCAGCCGCCGCTCGCCCGCCACCCCGTACATGATCTGCACCTCGGCTGCCGACCCGGCCACGGCGCGGCCGAGCCAGCGCCGCCAGGCCGCCGCCTCCTCGACATATCCGCTGCGCAGCAGCGCTTCGAGCACCAGGGTCGCGTCCCTGAGCCAGCAGTACCTGTAGTCCCAGTTCCTGACCCCGCCAAGATCCTCGGGCAGTGAGGTCGTCGCGGCCGCGACGATGCCGCCTGTCGGCTCGTAGGTAAGTGCCTTGATGGTGATGAGGGAGCGGACGACCGCATCCCGGTAGCGGCCCTGGTAGGTGCAGCGGCCGACCCAGGAATCCCAGAAAGCCCTCGTCTGGGCCAGGGCGGTGGCGACGTCGACGGGCGGCGGCGGTTCCTCCTTGTGCGACGGCATCCAGGTCAGGACGAACGGCACCTGCTCGCCGGCCCGGACGACGAAGCTCGCCCGGTGCGCGAGGTCGCGGCCGACTAGCTGGACCGGGGTGGTGATCCACACCGAGTCCGGGCCGGCGGCGGCGGCGACGGAGTGGCCGATGCGGCGCACCCAGGGCACGATCCGCCCGTAGCCGAAGCGCAGCCTGAGCACGCACTCCATCTCCACGGCTCCGGCGACGCCCTCGACGATCCGGATCAGGACCGGGTGCTCTTCGTCGCGCGGCGGCATGAAGTCGATGACCCGGACGACACCGCCGACTGTCTCCCATCGCGTGGTAAGGATCAGCGTGTCCCGCTCGTAGCTGCGCTCGACCTCGCCCGCGCGGGACAGCGGGCCCTCCGCCGAGGTCGGGTTCAGCCGCCACTGACCGTTGTGCTTGTCGCCGAGCAGCGCGGCGAACAGGGCATCGGAGTCGAACCTCGGCAGGCAGAGCCAGTCGACGCAACCGTCACGGCTGACAAGCGCCGCGGTCTGCATGTCGCCGATCAGCGCGTAATCCTCGATCAGTGCATGGACCCGAGTCGCTGGCTGCACCGTTCCTCCTGTCCGCTACCACCGGCGGCATGGCCCGGCGGCCCGCCTATGCTTGATGCGTGCCAAGGCCCCGAACCCGACTCCGTCGCGCCTGCGGCGCCGTGCTCGCCGTGGCTGCCGGCGCCGCGCTGCTGGGCCTCGGCGGATGCGCTCGGATGAACGCGGCGCTCGGCCAGCAGTGGATGGTCGTGCAGTTCAAGTCAAACACGACCATGACGACAGCGCGGCATGTCATGCAAGCCTGCTCGCACCTGCCGAACCTGCGCCTGCTGCCCATCCAGCCTGCCAGCCCGCACGCCGACATGGTGGGATCAGCGCGCTACAGCGCGACAAACGCGAGCGACGCCGACATGGCCAGGCTGCAGGAGTGCCTGCTGCGCTTCTCTTCGGTCCAGGGCATCAATATCGCCCAGGCAGGCGACAACTGACCTGCCGGCTGTCTTAGCCTCCCTCGGTCGTCGCCGCCAGCATGGCACGAGCTTCCGAACGCATTTTGCCTAAAAACTAGTTTCCTAGTAGACAACTATGTCTAGTATGTAGATCGAGAAACTATTAGGAGGCCACATGAAGCGAGCTCTGATCGCGGCGGGGGCCGCGGCCGCTACCGCCCTGGCGGCGACCGCCTGCTCGTCGTCTAACGCCAGCACGGGAAGCTCGGGCGGCAGCCCGGTCGTACTCCGGCTCGGGTTCCAGACCAACATCACCCACGCTCCCGCGCTCATCGGCATCGCCAAGGGGTTCTTCGCCAGCGAGCTTGGCAAGGGGGTGACGCTGAAGGTCGTCCCGTTCAGCACGGGCACGGAAGAGGCGACCGCGCTGCTCGCCGGGCAGCTCGACGCCGCTTACGTCGGCCCGAACCCGACCCTCAAGGCCTGGCAGACCTCGAAGGGCACCCTGATCCGGGTCATCTCCGGCGCTGCCTCGGGCGGCGCGTCGCTGGTCGTGAAGAAGGGCATCACCAGCCCGGCCCAGCTCAAGGGCCAGAAGCTCGCCACGCCGTCGCTCGGCAACACCCAGGACGTGGCACTGCGGTACTGGCTCAGGCAGCAGCACCTGACCACCACTGCGACCGGCGGCGGCGACGTGCCGATCACGCCGATCACGCCGAACTCCGCGGCGGTGCTCCAGTTCAAGTCCGGCCAGATCGCCGGCGGATGGGAGCCCGCACCCTACGACATCGAGATGGTGCAAGACGGCGGGCACGTGCTGGTCAGCGAGGCCAGCCTGTGGCCGCAGGGCCAGTTCGTCACGACCAACCTGGTAGTGACGCAGAAGTTCCTCGCCGCGCACCCGACGGCCGTGAGCGGCCTGCTCAAGGGCCAGGTCAAGGCGAACGACTACATCCACTCGGACCCGGCTGGCGCTCAGGCGGCGGCCAATGCCGAGCTGACGACGCTGCTTGGCAAGGGCCTTGACCCGGGCGTTCTGGCCGCGGCGTTCAAGGAGATCACGTTCACCGACGACCCGATCGCCTCGTCGCTGGCGACCGACGCGCAGCACGCCGTTGCCGTCGGACTGCTCTCGCCGGTGCAGAACCTTCCTGGCCTGTACGACCTCGGCCCGCTGAACGCACTGCTCAAGGCGGCCGGAGAGCCGCAGGTCAGCTCGTGAGCCTGACCCAGCGGCAGGGCGCGCCCCCGGAACTCCGGGCGCGCGCCCGCCGCGCTGGCGCTCTCGCCGAGGCGGACGGCTCTGGCTCGGCCAGCGCCGCTATCCGGCTCAGCGACGTGTCCAAGGTGTATGGCCGGGGTGCTGGCGCCCTGCTCGCCGTTGACCGGCTGTCGCTGACCGTCGGCAAGGGCGAGTTCGTCTGCCTGGTCGGCGCGTCCGGGTGCGGCAAGTCGACCCTGCTGTCGATCGTCGCCGGCCTGGACGTGGCGACGTCAGGGCGGGTGGAGACCAGCGGGCGCGTGGCGATGATGTTCCAGGAACCCGCGCTGTTCCCGTGGCTGACCGCGCGCAGGAACGTCGAGCTGGCCCTGCGGGCACGGAGGATCCCGAAGCACGAGCGGCGGCGGCGGGCCGTTGACCTGCTCGCGGCGGTGCACCTGGCGGACTTCGCCGACAAGCGCCCGCATGAGCTGTCCGGCGGCATGCGGCAGCGGGTCGCGCTGGCCCGTGCCCTCGCCCAGGACGCCGACGTGCTGCTGATGGACGAGCCGTTCGGAGCGCTCGACGCGATGACACGTGACCTGCTCCACGACGAGCTCGAGCGGATCTGCGCCGAGCGGTCGCTCAGCGTGCTGTTCGTCACGCATAACGTCCGGGAGGCGGCCAGGCTCGGCGACAAGGTAGCTGTGCTGAGCAGCCGGCCGGGCCGCGTGATCGAGCAGTACGACGTGCCGAGGACGGGACCGCGCCGGATCGACTCCGCCAGCGTGGCCGAACTGGCCAGCGAGGTCACCGACCGGCTGCGTGAGGAGATGAGGCGCCATGTCAGTTAGCACCGCCCGGCAGGCCGCGGCCGAGCCGTCGGCGATCAGCGGGCTCGACAGCCTCGAGCTCGGCCAGGTCAGGCCGGCCGCCGACGCACGGCGGATCGCCGGCGCGGCCTGGACCACGGTCTGGCCCAAGCTGCTCGCCGTCGCGCTGGTGCTGGGGGCCTGGCAGGTCTTCTACCTCGCGAACTTCCGCGGCGACACCGCCTCGGGGCTGGTCAAGGGCCCAGGCGCCACCCTGTCGAGCCTGTGGGACCAGCTGCATCATGCGCTGCTGTGGCAGGCGATCGGGACGACAGTGCAGACAGCGGTACTCGGTTACGTGCTCGCGCTGCTGATCGGCTCGGTCATAGGCGCGGTGGTATCCCGGATCCCGCCGCTGCGGGCGGCGACCGGTTCCATCATCAGCGGACTGCAGACGATGCCGTCGATCGCCTGGTTCCCGTTCGCGATCATCCTGTTCGGTGCCAGCATGTCGGCGATCTTGTTCGTCATGGTGCTCGGCGCGGCTCCGTCGATCGCCAGCGGGCTCATCACCGGCGTCGACTACACGCCCCCGCTGCTGCTGCGGGCTGGCCAGACGATGGGCCTGCGCGGCATCGCGCTGTACCGGCACCTGATCCTGCCCGCATCGCTGCCCGCCTATGTAGCCGGGCTCAAGCAGGGCTGGGCGTTCGCGTGGCGAAGCCTCATGGCCGGCGAGCTGCTGGTGGTCATCATCGGGCACCCGTCCCTGGGGATCTTGCTGAACACCGCGCAGGACAACCAGGACCTGTCCGGGGCGATCTCGATCATGATCGTCATCCTGGTGATCGGCATCGTCGTCGACATGATGTTCGCTAGGGCAGACGCTGTCGTCCGCCGTCGGCGGGGCCTGCTCGACTCCGCCGCGGCCAGCTAGCGGGGGCAGCCGGCCGCGGGCTGCGCCGTTCGGGCTTAGGATCATGCGATGCGCAGATCTGCTGGGATCGTCCTGGCAGGCGGGCGGTCGTCGCGGATGGGATCGCCGAAGGCGGGCCTGGAGTGGCATGGCTCGACGCTCCTGCGCCGGACCGTCGGCATCCTCGCGCGGCTCGGCCCGGTGGCGGTCGTCCGCGCCGCGGGGCAGGCACTCCCCTCGCTGCCGGCCGGCGTGCAGGTAGTCGACGATCCGCGCGAGGGGCTGGGCCCGCTCCAGGGGATCGCCGCCGGGCTGGCCGCCGTCGCCGACCTGGCGGAGTTCGCGTTCGTGTGCTCGACGGACCTGCCCTTCCTGCACCCGGCGTTCGTCCGGCGGATACTCGGCGCGGCCGAAACGGCTGCTCCACCCGCCGACGTGGTCCTGCCGGTGGCAAGGGGCTTCGCGCAGCCGCTGGCCGCCGGCTACCGCACGGCGCTCGCACCGCTGGCTGAGCAGCTAGTAGCACGGGGCCGGCTGCGGCCCGGCTACCTGTTCGAGCAGTGCGCCGTGCTCAGGCTCGACGAGGTGACGCTGGCGGCGGACCCGCTTCTCACCGCGCTCGACCCCGGACTCGACTCGCTGGTGAATGTCAACACCCCGGCCGACTATCTCCTCGCGCGGCACCGTCCGGCCCCTGACATCGTGGTGCGGCGATCCGGCACGCTGACGCCGGGAGGCAGCGACCTGACCATGGTCAGCGCGGCCACGCTCGCGCAGGCGGTCGCCGCCGTCGGAATGACGCTGGGCGGCAGCGTTATCGCAGTGCTGAACGGCGAGCAGGTCGTCGCCGATGCCGAGTTCGCGCTGGCAAGCGGCGACACCGTCGTCTTCATGGCCGCGGCCGACCGGGCGCGGCCGGATCAGGCGTAGACATTGTCTGCTTCGCGCTTGTGCTGCACTATGACTGGATGGCGCAGGTGACAGGCGAGCATGGCAATGATCACCGCCACCACAGGAGCAGCTATCACCACGGTGACCTGTCCAACGCACTGGCCGATGCGGCGACGGAGATGGCCAGGACCGGCGGGCCCGATGCCGTGGTGCTACGAGCAGCGGCCAGGGAGGCCGGCGTCTCGGCCGCGGCCGCATACCGGCACTTCGCTCATCACGAAGAATTGCTGCAGGTGGTCAAGCAGCGCGCCCTCGATGCGCTGGCGATGGCCATGCGGGTAAGCCTGGAATCAGGAGAGCCGCTACCCGATCCGGCTCAGGAGTCGGTGCGCAGGCTGCAGGCACTGGGACGGGCCTACCTCACGTTCGCCAGGCAGAATCCCGGCCTGTTCCGCACCGCGTTCTGCCGGCCGGAGGCGCCCGTTCATGACATCGCCGAGCGGATAGCGGCGAACACGCCCTTCGCTTTCGTCAGCAGTGTGCTTGACGAGCTGGTCGAGCACGGGGTTCTGGACCCTAGCCGGCGCGATGGAGCGGAGATCGCGGCCTGGTCGGCTGTGCATGGTCTGGCCACGCTGCTGCTCGACGGCCCGCTCGCTCTCCTCTCCGAGGAGGAGCAGGCGCTCGCGATCGACCGCAGCGCTGATTTCATCCTGAATGGCCTGGCTGGATCGTCGCGTTAGCGCAGGCCCAGGCGCCCGGCACCAGACTCCGGCCAGTTAAGGCCATCCGGCATGTTGACATCGTTCACTTTGTAGGCGATCCTGGGGAATGTAAACAACGTACACATTGAGAATGGGGGAGGCGGACGAGATGATTGACACCCACCTCTTGAACGTGACGCTGGCAGCGCTCGGGATTGGCGTCGGAGCGGCGCT
>DASWAA010000141.1:0-21510 GCA_036391385.1 Streptosporangiaceae bacterium | reverse complement strand
GCCATCGTCAGTCCTCCGTCATGCCGCTGTGTAGCAAACATCGGTGCAGCCCAGCTTGCGCCGTGTGCTACGCGTCGGACATTACCTGACGAAGGCGCGCCTGCCACCGAGCAACGCCGTACCGACACGCACGTGTGTCGCACCTTCTGCAATGGCATCTTCAAGGTCACCGGTCATGCCCGCGGAAATCATCATTGCTCCCGGATGCGCTGCCCTGACCTCACCCGCGATCTCGCGGAGCCTGGCGAATGCCGGCCTCGGCGGCTGGCCGAGCGGCGCTACCGCCATCACCCCGCCGAGAGCAAGACCACTCTCTGACTCGATGGCGCTGGCCAGGGCAGGAACGTCAGCCGGAAGCGCGCCGCCTCGGGGCGGGCCAGTCTCGTCGGCGCTACCCGGCTCGGCGTCCTGACCGGCGGCTGGGTCAAGATTGACCTGCACCAGGCAGGTGACCAGCCGCGCGGCCGCCCGCGCCCGCGTCGCAAGGGCGTGCACTAGCCGCATCCGGTCCACCGAGTGCACGACGTCGGCATAGCGCACCACGCTCGCGCATTTGTTCACCTGAAGCTGGCCGACGAAATGCCACCGCAAAGGCGGCTTAAGGTCCGCGCACTGGGCCGCTTTCGGTGCCGCCTCCTGATCGCGGTTCTCCCCCACGTCGATAATGCCGAGGCCGGCCAGCAGCCGGACGTCTGATGCGGGGAAGGTCTTGGTGACCGCCACCAGCGTGATCTCACCGGGTGAGCGCCCCGCCGCCTCGCACGCGGCCGAGATCCTGTCCCGCAGCGCCGCCAGGTTCTCGCTGAGCTCAGCTCGGCGAGACTCGTCCGCGCTGGCGTGCTCGTCGGGCTGGCTGGTCATGCCCTCATCATGGCGTGAGCCAGATCAGGCCGGCGAATCGCCCGGTCTGCCCGTCACGCCGGTACGAGAACAGCTCATCGGACTCGGCGGTGCACCGCAGGTCATCGCTCACTCTCACCAGCCCGGCCCTCGTCAGCTGAGCGCGCAGTCCCGCACGCAAGTCCAGGCCCGGCGTGCCCGCTCTCGTGACGCACGCCGACTCAGGTACCGCGCTGGCCACCTCGTCCCGCATCTGGGCCGGCACCTCGTAGCACTGGCCGCAGACAGCTGGCCCGATGATCGCGTGCATCCGGCCAGGATCGGCGCCTGCGCGTGCCATCGCCTCGATCAGCGCCGGCACGACCCCGGCAGCCATTCCTGGCCGCCCGGCATGTGCCGCGCCGACAAGCCCGGCCCGTACGTCAGCGACCAGCACGGGGGCACAGTCCGCGCCAAGCGCCCCGACCGCGATCAGCGGCGAGTTGGTGAAGATGGCATCGGCCTGAGGGCTTGACTCAGCGCTCCCGGGCGCCGCGGCACTGACGGTCAAGGCAGCGTCAGCGATAACCACCTTGGTCCCGTGCACCTGGTGCATCCAGGCCAGTCGCTGCGGCCCGGGTCCGATCGCGCGCAGCACCCGGTCCCGGTTGCTGGCAACCGCGGCGGGATCGTCGCCGACGTACTCGCTGAGGTTGAGCGTGCTGAAAGGGCCGGAGCTGACCCCGCCGCCCCGCCCCGTGAAGAGCACGCCGACGCCCTCGCATAGCCGGGCCGGCCTGGCCAGACCAGGCAGGGTGCTTGCGGATCCGCTGAGCCGCGAGCTCACTTGAGGAAGTCTGGTACGTCGAGTTCGTCGTCCTCTTCGAAGACGACAGAACGGCGCTTGGTGCTCGGGCCGTCGCCGCGCCCGGTGCTGCCACCGGTCCCGGCCGATCCGCCAGCGCCTGGCTGGTCATGTGCGCCAGCAGCCGACTGCCCTTCCGCCGACCTCGGCGGCGGCACCGCGTCGCTGACCTGGCTGGCGTGCGCATCGGCCCCAGGGCCAGCGGCGGCCACAGCAGCGCCGGCCGCCGCGACGCCGGCCTGTCCGCTACCGCCAGACGCGCCGGCCAGCGCCGCGGGGTCCTTGAGGCTGGGCAGGGTGACCGGCCGCCATGGCGCACCGAAGGCATCGGAGCCCTGGGCTGGCTGGTAGGCGCCGGCCGCGCGGTTGCCGGGCCTGGATCGGCCGGCCTGGGCCTCGTCGAAGCCGGCCGCGATGACGGTGACGCGCACCTCGTCGCCTAGCGCGTCGTCGATGACAGCGCCGAAGATGATGTTGGCGTCCGGGGCGGCGGAATTGGATACCAGCTGCGCCGCCTCGTTGATCTCGAACAGACCCAGGTCCGAGCCGCCCTGGATGGACAGCAGTACGCCGTGGGCCCCGTCGATGCTGGCCTCGAGCAGCGGGCTGGAGATGGCCATCTCGGCGGCGGCCACGGCACGGTCGTCACCGCGCGCGGAGCCGATTCCCATCAGCGCCGATCCTGCTCCGGACATCACCGACTTGACGTCGGCGAAGTCCAGGTTGATCAGGCCCGGGGTTGTGATGAGGTCGGTGATGCCCTGAACACCGGACAGCAGCACCTGGTCGGCAGCCTTGAACGCGTCGAGCACGCTGACATGCCGGTCGGAGATCGACAGCAGCCGGTCGTTCGGGATCACGATCAGGGTGTCGACCTCGCTGCGCAGCCGCTCGATCCCGGTGTCGGCCTGCGCTGCCCTGCGCTTGCCCTCGAAGCCGAAAGGCCTGGTCACGACGCCGATGGTCAGCGCGCCGAGTGACCGGGCGACCTGTGCGACGACCGGTGCGCCGCCCGTCCCCGTGCCGCCACCCTCACCTGCGGTGACGAAGACCATGTCGGCGCCCTTGAGCACCTCCTCGATCTCCTCGCGATGGTCCTCGGCGGCCTTGTACCCGACATCCGGGTTGGCTCCGGCCCCGAGACCCCTGGTGAGCTCCCGGCCGACGTCGAGCTTGACGTCGGCATCGCTCATCAGCAGCGCCTGCGCGTCGGTGTTGATCGCGATGAACTCAACGCCCTTGAGGCCCTCTTCGATCATCCGGTTGACGGCATTGACTCCGCCACCGCCAATGCCGACTACCTTGATGACCGCCAGATAATTCTGCGGTGCTGCCACGGAGGGACCTTCCCGTTCGTTTGCCTATCGCGTTACGTGCCTGCGTCTGGGGCCTGCCATCCTGCCAAGCCCAGCTGACCAGCTAAGCGGTGCACGCCACAGCTCCCCCGGAAGGACACGGCAGGTTCCGCGATCCAGCATGTCAACTCTCACCCTCAGGTTGAGATTTAGAGTTATGTCAAGCTGCCGATTGATAGGGACAGTAGGGTTGCGCGGTATCGCTGGTCAACTAACCTCGCCGCTACTGGTCCTGCGTGTCGCGATAGGTGATGCCTCAATCACGGTACGTGCCCCGTCATCCGCTTCCGCCCCCTGACGCGCCGGTAATGGCCGTGGTGGGATCGCTTACGTTGTAGTACCTCGCACCCGTGCGCAGCAGGATCGCGACTTCACGTGCCTTCGCCGCGCCCCGCCCCGGGGTGCCCCAGACCACCGTGGCCCCGTTCCGCAGGATCAGGACCACGCTCGCTGGCCCTTCCGCCCGCACGCGCGTGACCTGACGACGCAGCCACGACGGCAGCGCCCTGACCACCGCTCCGGCGGCAAGCACGGCCGGGTTACCCCGCAGCGCAGTCGCTGGCCCGCCCGGCGACCTCATGACAACCAGCCCGGCAGGCACCGCCGGGAGCCGGCGCAGGACCACGCCGTAGGCATCCATCAGGTCATAACTCCCCTGAGCGGGAACGGCGAACACCGCGGTGCGCCGCTTCGTCCAGATCACGATCGCGTTCGGCCAGGACCGCGTCACCCGCGCCGACTGCACCTGGGTGATCCGCTCTACCCTGCGCGCTACGGCATTCGTGTCGATGCGGATCAGCGGCGTTCCCAGCGTGATCCCCGCCGCCGCGAGCACCTTCGCCCGTGAGATGTGGCCAGGCCCGATCGTCTGGACCGACCGCACCACCAGGAAGCTAGAGCCGAGCAGGGCCCAAGCCACGCCGACGACCAGCGCGATCGCCGCCACACCGAAGAACGCAGCCTTCCACGGATCCCGCCAGCTCCGCCAGGCCGGCGTCCGCGCGCTCACGCGCCGTCACCGGCACGGCCGCGCAGGGCTGCCACGATCAGCGGCCCGAGCTTGGTCACGTCGCCCGCTCCCATGGTCAGCACCACGTCTCCGGGCTTGGCCAGGTCGGCTATCGCTGCCGGGACGCCGGCCCGGTCGGGGCAGAAGACAGCCCGTCCGCCGGGTACGGCGTCGGCGACGAGCGCCCCGGTCACGCCGGGCTCGGGATCCTCCCTCGCCGCGTAGACGTCGAGGACGAAGACCTCGTCGGCCTCGCCGAGCGCGGCGCCGAACTGGCTCGCGAAGATCCTGGTCCGGCTGAACAGGTGCGGCTGGAAGATCGCGATCACCCGGCCGTCGGCCGCGAGGTCACGCGCCGCGCTCAGGTCGGCGGCCAGCTCGGTCGGATGGTGTGCATAGCTGTCGAGCACCCGGACGCCATCCGCCTCCCCCTTGACCTCCATCCGCCGCATGGCACCCCGGTAACTGGCCAGGCCGGCCGCGACCTCCGCTGGCACGAACCCGAGCTCGACCGCGGTCGCGTAAGCAGCGGCCGCGTTCAGCGCGTTGTGCCGGCCGGGAACGCTCACTCGCAGCCGCACGCTCTGGTCGCCGGCCGCGAGGTCGAACTCGGTCGCCATCCCGTCCGGGGTCACGCCACTGACCCGGTAGCTGGCATCGGACGACTCGCCGTAGGTAACAACCCGCAGTCCCGCTGGCGCTCCTGGCGCACCGGCGACGCCCTGCACCAGCCTCCTGGCGCCGGGGTCGTCCGCGCAGGCGACCAGCAGCCCGCCGGGGCTGATCCGGCGCGCGAAGGCGGCGAACGCGTCCTCGATTTCGGCCAGGCTGGCGTAGTTGTCCAGGTGATCGGCCTCGACGCAGGTGACGATCGCGGCTTCGGGACCGAGCATCAGGAACGAGCCGTCGCTCTCGTCGGCCTCGGCGACGAAGACGGTGCCCTCGCCGTCCGCCGCGCCGAGGCCAGTGTCGGCAAGGATCCCGCCGATCACATAGGACGGATCAGCGCCGCAGGCTCGGAGCACGGTGGTGAGCATCGACGTCGTGGTGGTCTTGCCGTGGGTTCCGGCGACGGCGATTCCCGTGCGGTCAAGCATCACCGAAGCAAGTCCGGCCGCCCGGTGCAGCACGCGCATCCCCCGCCGGTTCGCCTCGGTGAGCTCGGCGTTGTCCGTCCTGATCGCGGACGAGACCACGAGCGTGTCGGCTGAGTCGAGGTGCTCGGCCGAATGACCGACACTCACCTGCGCGCCGAGCCCGGCTAGCTCGTCAAGCTGAGCCGACGCGGCCGAGTCACAGCCCGATACCGGGACTCCCCTGGCCAGCATGATCCGTGCGATACCCGACATGCCAGCGCCGCCGATCGCCGCGAAGTGCACGCGCCCGAGGTCGGCGAGCGGTACGGGTTCGACTGGCTTCACCAGGCCCATCGCCGCTGTCCTCCTGTCCTGCCGAGCGTTACTGGCTGCCCGATCGGGTGCCGCATTACCTCGTCCGGTGGCTGCCGCGGTGGCGGCCGCCACCGGAGGGACCACCGGGCTGGGCGCCACCGGAGGGACCACCAGACTGCCCGCCCCCAGACTGCCCGCCGGCGGACTGCCCGCCCCCAGACTGCCCGCCCCCAGACTGCCCGCCGGCGGACTGCCCGCCACCGGACTGCCCGCCACCGGACTGGCCACGACCGTACGGATCGCCGACCGGAGCCGCGCCTGTTCGCGGACCGGTTCCCGACCCGGCGCGCCGGGTGCCCGCCGACCGTGCCGACGCCGTGCGCCCGGAAGACACGGTCCGCCTGGAGGCCGTCCGGCCGGAAGAGGCCATCCGCCCGGAAGAGGCCGTCCGGTCGGAAATCGCCAGCACCCGCCGGGCCAGTGCGATGTCGGCGTCCCTGCTGCCGATCCGGGCGGCCGCGCGGGACATCGCGCTGACGCGCTCGTGGTCGAGCAGCAAGCCGAGCAGCACGGACCGGATCCACTCCGGGCTCAGGCTGGCGTCGTCGATGATCAGGCCGCCTCCGGCACGCTCCACCGGCAGCGCGTTGAGCCGCTGCTCCCCGTTTCCGTGCGGAAGCGGCACGTAGGCAGCGGGAAGCCCCACGGCAGTCAGTTCCGCGCAGGTCATCGCGCCTGCCCGGCAGAGCGCGAAGTCGGCTGCCGCGTAGGCGAGATCCATCCGGTCCAGGTACTCGATCGCGACGTACGGAACGTCGCCGCGCGGCGGCACGTTCGCCGTCTGGCCAGAACGCGGGCCGATGATATGCAGTACCTGCACGCCGACGGACCGCAGGGAGTCGGCAGCACCGAGCACGGCCCGGTTCACCGACGCCGCGCCCTGCGAGCCGCCGGTCACCAGCAGCACGGGCAGGTCGGGCCGCAGGCCGAAATGCGCCCGAGCCTTCTCGCTGAGCGCCAGCCGGTCCAGGCTGCCGATCTCGCGCCGGATCGGGATCCCGATGTACTCAGCGTGCGGGAGCCTGGTGCCCGCCTGCCCGATGAAGACATGCCTGGTCAGTCGGGAGCCGATCCGGTTCGCCAGGCCTGGCTTCGGGTTCGCCTCGTGCACCACGATCGGGACCCGGCGCCGCTTCGCCGCGAGGTACCCGGGCGTGGCGACATAACCGCCGAAGCCCACGAGCACGGTTGCCTCAGCCCGGTCGAGCACGTCGACAGCCGCCCGCACCGCGCCGACCATCCGGCCGGGCACCGAGAGCAGCGTCTTGTTGAGCGAGCGGGGAAGCGGAACCGCGGGGATCAGGTCGAGCGCGTACCCGCGGGCGGGGATGACCTTGGTCTCCAGCCCGCGCTCCGTTCCAAGGCAGGTGATCCTGACCTCAGGGTCGATCCGGCGCAGGGCGTCGGCTAGCGCCATCGCCGGCTCGATGTGGCCGCCGGAGCCGCCGCCGGCAATCACCACGCTCCGCACTATCGCACCTCACTGTCGTCTCACTGGCCTCGGGGACGAGCACTGCCAGACCCGGTGCCCCGCTGCCCTGGCGCCTGCCGGGCCGCCTTCCGCTGGCCCGACCCGCTAGGCGCAGCAGGCTGGCGCGGCACGCTCAGCGCGCTGTCCTGCGCCGGCGACCGCTGGCGACCACCAGGGCCGACAGTACCTGCACGGGAGCCCGCGGCGCCGTCCGTACGGGAGCCCGCGGCGCCGCCCTGGGAACCAGGTGCACCGCCGGCCTGAACGCCAGGGCCGCCGGCCGCCCGGGAGCCGCCGCCGGCCCGCCCAAGCGGACTAGCGCGGCCTCTCCGCCCGCCAGGCCGGTCCGCGCCACCCCGCGCGCTGCCGCCCGGCGTGTCCGACCGGCCTGGATCAGCCAGCCTAGACTGTCCGCTCTGCCGCAGGTGCCCGGGTCTGGCCGGCCGCGTCCGCCGCTCTGCCTTGCCGCCGGGCGGCGCCGCTGCCTTACCGCCGGGCGGCGCCGCTGCCTTACCGCCGGGCGGCCGGTCTGCCTTGCCGGCGGGCGGCGGCTCTGCCTGAGCGAGCACGGGGTCACGCCGAAGCACTCCCGGCAGCCTGCGCCGCCGCCGCGCGGCCAGCGTCACCAGCGCCTCTCTGGCGCCGGGCTCGCACTTGGCGAAGGACAGCAGCATCCCGGTCGCCGCCATCGTGGCCAGAACCGACGACAGGCCCTGGGAGATCAGCGGCAGCGGGACACCAGTAATCGGCAGCAGGCCGACGACCGCGCAGATGTTGACGACCGCCTGGCCGATGATCCACGCGGTCGCGCCGGCCGCCGCAAGGCGCATGAAGGGGTCGGTCACCCTCCGGGCGACTCGCAGTCCGGCGTAGGCCAGTCCGCTGTAGAGCAGGAGCACGCAGCCAGTGCCGATCAGGCCCAGTTCCTCGCCCAGGATGGCGAAGATGAAGTCGGTGTCGTCGTTCGGCACCCAGCCCCACTTCTGGCGGCTATCGCCGAGCCCGACGCCGAACAGGCCGCCTGATCCGATCGCGTACTTGCCCTGGATCAGCTGCCAGTTGTTGGTCATGGTCGGATTGAGAAAGCTGCTAATCCGGCCTGACCGGTACTTGGCCACCTGGATGAGCAGCAGCAACGCGAAGATGACCAGGCCGAGCACGCCCGCGAAGAGCTTGGCCGGCGTGCCGATCACCCACAGCAGCGCCAGCAAGATGACCAGGAGCAAGAAGGTCGTGCCGAGGTCGTCGCCCAGCACGACAAGCAGGCCGAGCGTCGCCGCCCCGGGCAGCAGCGGGATCAGCAGCGTCCGCCAGTCCTTGAGCCGGCCGAGTTCCTCCTTGCGCGCGAGCAGGTTGGCGCCCCAGATCAGGAACGCGAGCTTGGCGAACTCCGACGGCTGGACCTTGCCCAGAACCGGAATGTGGATCCAGCGCTGTGCCCCGGCAACGGGAGTCCCGAAGACTAGGACGAGGACCAGGCTAGCCAGCGCCACGATGAACGCCGGGTACGCCACCGCCCGGAAAACCCTGGGCGGCGTCCGCGCCAGCACCCACATCAGCGCGACCCCGACCACCGCCCCTAGAGCCTGATGGACGAACACGCTGTACGGCGAGCCGCCGGCGTCCAGCTGAGACGCCGACGAGGTCGACAGCACCATCACCAGGCCGATCGCCAGCAGCAGGCCGGTCGTCCCGACGATCAGGTAGTACGAGGTCAGCGGCCGGTTGAGTGGCGCGAGCACGGCCGCGGCCCTCGGCCGCAGGCCAGCCGCGCTCACCGCGTGTCCGCCAGCCGCCTGACAGCGGCCGCGAACGCATCCCCCCTGGCCGGGTAGTCGCGGAACATGTCGAACGACTGGGCGGCCGGCGCGAGCAGCACGGTGTCGCCCGGCTCGGCAAGGCTCGCTGCCGCCTTCACTACGACGTCCATGGCTCCAGTGTCGGTGCCACTGACCTCAACTACCGGGACCTGCGGCGCGTGTCGCACAAGCGCCGCGGCGATCTTGCCCCGGTCCGCGCCGAACAGCACCACGCCGCGCAGCCGGCGCGCGGCCTGACCGACCAGCAGGTCAAGGTCGTCGTCAGCGCCCTTGAGCAGCCCGCCAGCCGCCCACACCACGGGGTTGTAGGCCGCCAGCGAGGCGGCGGCCGCATGCGGGTTGGTCGCCTTGGAGTCGTCCACGTAGTCGACTCCGCCGACCCGGCCGACCAGCGAGATCCGGTGCGGTTCTGGGCGGAACGCGAGCAGCCCGGCGCTGATCGACCCAGCGGGGGCACCGTAGACGCGTGCTAGCGCCGCCGCCGCGAGAGCGTCGGCGACGTTGTGCGGCGCTGGCCCCCGCTGCCGCGGCGCGCCATTGTCTTCCGGCTGTCCCTCCCCCAGCGGCCCGGCGGGACGCTGCGCGCCGAGTGCGCCGAGATCGGACACCGCGGCGAGCCGGACGCCGGCCCCAGAAGCCTGGTCGCCGAAGGCCCGGTCGACCAGGAACCCGCCGCGTACTCCGAGCTCGCCGGGCCCGGGCTCGCCAAGCCGGAACATGGCCACCTGCGCCCCGGCCCGCCGGGCCGCCTCCGCCATCGCGGTCGACCGCTCGTCGTCGGCGTTGCCGATGGCGACCGTCCCCGGCGCGAAGATCCTCGCCTTGTCGGCGGCGTACGCGGTCATGGTGCCGTGCCAGTCCAGGTGGTGGGCGGCCACGTTGAGCACCACGGCGGCCATCGGCTCGATGGTCGAGCTCCAGTGCAGCTGGAAACTGGACAGCTCGACCGCCACGACCTCGTACGGCTCGGGCTCGGTCACCACGTCGGCCAGCGAGGTGCCGACGTTGCCGGCCGCGAGCGCCCGGTAGCCGGCCGCCTGCAGCATCAGCGCGAGCATCCGCACCGTCGTGGTCTTGCCGTTCGTCCCGGTGACGGCTAGCCACTGCTGCCTGCGGCCGTCCGGCAGCCGGGGCCGCAGCCGCCACGCGAGCTCCACATCGCCCATCACCTCGACGCCGGAGGCCGACGCGGCGGCGAGCAGCGGCGCGGACGGCTTCCAGCCAGGCGAGGTGACCACGAGGTCGGTGCCAGAAGGCAGCGTGGCCGCGGCATCCTCGCCGAGCAGCACCTGCACCCCGATGCCCACCAGCTTGTCGGCGATCGCGCGGCCCTCGTCGTCGTCACGCGAGTCCACCGCGGTGACGAGCGCGCCATGAGCTGCCAGGACCCTGGCAGCCGGCGGTCCGCTCACCCCGAGCCCCGCCACGCAGATCCGGCGGCCTGCCAGGCCGCCGGCGAACTCATCCACCCCGTAGCCAGGCATTACGACGGCAGCCATTCGATGTAGAAGATGCCCAGGCCAAGCCCGACGAACAGGCCGGCGATCAGCCAGAACCTGATCACGATGGTCGTCTCGGCCCAGCCCATCAGCTCGAAATGATGCTGCAACGGCGCCATCCGGAACACTCGCTTGCCGGTCAGCTTGAACGAGCCGACCTGGATCATCACGGACATCGTGATGATCACGAAAAGGCCGCCGAGCACCAGCAGCAGCAGCTGGGTACGCGTGCATACGGCCAGGCCGGCGAGCACGCCGCCGAGCGCCAGCGAGCCCGTGTCGCCCATGAAGATCCGCGCGGGCGGCGCGTTCCACCACAAGAACCCGAAGCAAGCGCCGAGCACGGCGGCCGCGACGACGGCGAGGTCGAGCGGATCCCTGACGAAGTAGCAGTTCCTGGTGAGTAGCTGGGTGCAGTCATTGCGCAGCTGCCAGTTCGCGATCAGCACATAGGCGGCGAGCACCAGGATCGCGGCCCCGGTCGCCAGCCCGTCCAGGCCGTCGGTCAGGTTGACCGCGTTGGAGGCCGCGCCGATCATGATGACGATCCACAGCACGAACGGGAGCACTGTGAGCGTCGGCCCGAAGTCGCGCAGGAAGGACAGCGACGGATCGGCCGGGGTCAGCGAGTAGCCGTCCGGGTACCGGAGCACCAGAACCGCGAAGATCGCGCCGACCACCGACTGACCCGCCAGTTTGGCGCCGCTGCGCAGGCCAAGGCTGGTCTGCCGGTAGATCTTGATGAAGTCGTCGACGAATCCGACCAGGCCCAGGCCGGTCATCAGGCCGAGCACCAGGACGCCGGAAGTCGAGATCGGCTCGCTGGTCAGCACGTGCCCGACGAAGTACCCGATCAAGGTCGCCAGCACGATGACGGTGCCGCCCATTGTCGGGGTGCCGCGCTTGGTAGCGTGCGCTTTCGGGCCTTCCTCGCGGATCAGCTGGCCGTAGCCGCGCCGGCGGAACAGCCGGATGGCCAGCGGGGTGCCGAACAGGGCGAGGATCATCGACACGCCAGCGGACACGATAATCGTCCTCATCGGGCGACCTCCCCGGCGGCGAGCGCCAGCGCAACCGTCTGCAGGCCAGCGGCCCGCGACGCTTTGACCAGTACGACATCGCCCGGGCGCAGCCGCTCGGAGATCGCGGCGACCGCCGCCGGCCCGTCGGGCACCGCGAGCAGCTCGCCGGCGAATCCGGCGACCGCCTTGGCCCCGGTGAGCATTGGGGCAGCCTCGTCGCCGACGGCGATCAGGCCGGCCACCCCGGCTCGCGCCGCGGCCATGCCAGTCTGCTCGTGGAATTCCCGCGATCGCTCACCGAGCTCGGCCATCCGGCCCAGGACAGCATAGGCGCGACCGCCTGCGGCCATCACCCGCAGTGCCTCGAGCGCGGCGGTCATGGCCTCCGGGCTGGCGTTGTAAGCGTCGTTGACGACGACGACGCCATCGGGACGCTCGGTGACCTCCATCCGCCACCTGCTCTGCGCGGCTGCGGCGGACAGCCGCCCGGCGATCTCGGCTGGCTCCATCCCCAGCTCGGCCGCGAGGGCGGCGGCAGCGAGCGCGTTGGTGACGTTGTGCTCGCCATGCAGCCGCAGCTCGACCGGGGCCGAGCCGCCGGGCATGGCCAGCGTGAAACGCGGCCGGCTCAGCCGGTCCAGCCGGACGTCCACGGCCCGGACGTCCGCGCCGGCCGCGCGGCCGAAGGACACCACCCGCGCGCTGGTCTGCCCGGCCATGGCCGCGACCAGCGGGTCGTCCGCGTTCAGCAGGGCGACACCGTGGGCTGGCAGCGCCTGCGGCAGCTCCGACTTGGCCGCCGCGATCTGCGCCATGCTGCCGAACTCGCCCGCGTGCGCGTTCCCGATGCACAGCACCACGCCTATCCGCGGCGGCGCGACCTCGCAGAGCGCGGCGATGTGCCCGGGCCCGCGGGCCGACAGCTCGGAGACCAGAAACCTGGTGTGCTCACCGGAGCGCAGCACGGTCAGCGGGTGACCGATCTCGTTGTTGAACGAGTTGTGCGGCGCGACCGTCGGGCCGAGTGCCCCGACTAGCTGCGCCGCCAGGTCCTTGGTGGTGGTCTTGCCCGCCGAGCCGGTGATGCCGGCGATCGTGAGCTCGGGCAGCCGGTCGACAACGGCACGGGCGAGCTGAGCCAACGCGGCGGGCACGTCGGGGACGATCAGCGCGGCAGCGCCGACCGGGCGGGTCGCGAGCACGACCACAGCCCCCGCGGCGACCGCCCGGGCCGCGAAGTCATGGCCGTCGGCGCGCTCACCGGGCAGCGCGGCGAACAGCGCGCCGGGCTCGGCCTGCCGCGAGTCGATCACGACAGGCCCGGCGACGATAGCCGCCGGATCAGGCACGCTGTCGAGGACGGCGCCGGTAATCCGCGCGATCTCGGCGATGGACAGTGGTATCACGCCAGGCCCTCGCTCAGCTCGTCTCGCGCCAGTTCCGAGCGGGCGAGCGCCAGTCTGGCCCGTTCCGCCCTGGCCCGGTCGGCGATGGCCTGCGCAGCGACCTCGCGGTCGTCGAAGGGAATGACCCTGTCTCCCACGTATTGTCCTCGCTCATGGCCTTTGCCAGCGATCAGGATGACATCCCCCTTGCCCGCCTCGCCGATGGCCATCCCGATCGCCGCTGCCCGGTCCGGCTCGACGATCACGTGCGCGCGGTCCGCCGGCGGCACGGAGAGCGTCCCGGCCAGCATCTCGTGCAGGATCGCGAGCGGGTCCTCCGAGCGCGGGTTGTCGCTGGTGAAGATCGCCACGTCGGCAAGCTCGGTAGCGACCGCGCCCATCAGCGGCCGCTTGCCGGCGTCCCGGTCGCCGCCGCAGCCGAGCACGATCCGCAGGCTCCCCTGGGTGACCGGCCGCAGCGCGCTGAGCACAGCCTCGACCGCCCCTGGCTTGTGCGAGTAGTCGACCAGCACGGTCAGGTCCTCGCCGGTCTCGACCCGCTCAAGCCGGCCCGGCGGGCCCGGGCAGGCGGCCACCCCGGCTACCGCGGTGGCCAGGCTCACCCCGCTCTCGACCAGGGCGACGACGGCGGCCAGCGCGTTCGCCACGTTGAACGGGCCGGGCATGGTGATCGACGCGTCGGCCTCCACCCCGCCAGGACCGACGATTCCGAACGTCGATCCGTCGGAACCGCAGCGCACGCCGACCGCGCGCCAGTCCGCCTCCGATCGCCCGGACGCCGAGAAGGTCGTGACCGGGATCTGCGCGCTCGCCGCCAGGCGCCTGCCGCGGGAGTCGTCCAGGTTGACCACGCCCGCCCTGGCGTAGCGCGGCGTGAAGAGCTCGGCCTTGGCAGCGAAGTAGGAATCCATGTCGGGGTGGAAGTCCAGGTGATCCTGCGACAGGTTGGTGAAGACGGCCACGTCGAACGAGGTGCCGCCGACCCGGCCGAGCGCGAGCGCGTGACTGGAAACCTCCATCACCGCGGCGGTCACCTTCTGCTCCACCATCACGGCGAAGAATGCCTGCAGATCGGTCGCCTCCGGCGTGGTCAGCCTGCTCGGCTCCACCACCGGGCCGACCCGGGTCTCCACGCCGCCGACCAGGCCGGTCGTATAGCCGGCCATTCGCAGCCCCGACTCGATCAGGTAGGTGGTGCTGGTCTTGCCGCTGGTCCCGGTCACCCCGATGAGCTGGAGGCTGCCCGAGGGATCGCCGTAGATCCACGCGGCCACCTCGCCGAGCCTGGCTCGCGGATCGGCGACGACGAAGACAGGCAGGCCGGACCTGATCGCCCGCTCCCGGCCGCCGGAATCGGTAAGCACGGCAACGGCGCCGGCCGCGGCAGCCTGATCGCAGAACGTCGCGCCGTGGTGCCGGCTGCCGGGCAGGGCGGCGTACAGGTCACCGGGCCGCACGGCGGTCGAGTCGTGGGTGATCCCGGTGACCCCGCGCAGTTCGTTATGGATAAATGAAGAATCGCTGTCGGGCTGCCTCAGCCCGAGCAGCGCGGCAAGCCCGGTGAGCGATCGCTCCGGGACATATCGGGGACGAAGGGCCGCTGGCACGGGCTGAGGTTACCTCGCTTCACGGCGCAGTGAGTGGGACATAAGGGACACGGCCCCCGTCGGGCGGAATCTTCATGGTGGCCAGGGCGAACTTCATCACCGCATTGAAGACCGGGCCGGCCACGTCGATGCCGAAGTAGCTGCCCCGGCGGGGATCCTGGACGTTCACCGCCACGACGAGACCGGCGCTGCTCGCCGGCGCGATCCCGATGAAGCTCGATCCGTACCAGTTCTTGCCCGGCTCCTGCGCGGTACCGGTTTTAGCGGCAACGGTATACCCCGGGATCATCCCCCAGGACTCCCCTGCCTGGTTATAGGTCACGGGGACCTGCTCGAGCACAGCCATCAGCTCAGCGGCCGTCTTTGCCGAGGTCACGCGCCTGCTGGCCGGCTTCGGCGCGGGGACGTACCTGCCCTTGCCGGTGGTGTGCCCGGCCACGATCGACGGGGTGACCCGGACGCCGTTGTTGGCGATCGTCGCGTACACGCTGGCCATCTGGATCGCCGTGACTGCGACACTCTGGCCGAAGGAGATCTGATAGCGGGTGTTGCGGTTGCCGCCGGTCCACTGAGCCGGGGGTGCCAGGATGCCCGGCGCCTCTCCCGGCAGGTTCAGCCCCGAGGGCGAGCCGATGCCGAAGGTGCGGAACATCTTGTACTGCTCGGCCGGGGTGACGTGGTCTGCGACCTGCACCATCCCGTCGTTGAGCGAGTGCGCGATGATCCCGGCGATCGTGTAGCGCTGCGTCGGATGCGACTCGGCGTCGTGGTACCAGGCGCGGTGCCACATGAACGAGTCGGGAACGACGTAGCTCGACAGCGGCGTCAGACCGGCATCCTGAAAGGCTGCCGCCGCCGTGATCACCTTGGCGGTGCTGCCGGGCGCGAACATGTTCTGGACCGCGACGTCCGTGGTGGAGGCCAGGGTGGCTACCGATGCCGGGTCGTAGGTCGGGTACTGGGCGAACGCCAGGATCTGCCCCGTGCGCGGCTCCATCACCACGACCGTGCAGGTCCTCGCCTTGGATGCCGCGACCTCCAGGGCGCATTCCTGCTCGGCCTTCCACTGGATGTCGGCACGGATGGTGAGCCGCAGGCTGCCGGCGGACACGACCGGCCTGATCGCCGACTGCGTCCCCGGGATCGGCAGGCCGCTCACCCCGGCCTGGTACACCTCGGTGCCTGGCTTGCCGGCGAGCAGGGGGTTGTACTGCTCCTCGAGGCCGGCCTCGCCGGTCATCACCCCGCTGCCCGGGTTCGTGTTCACGAAGCCGACCAGGGGCGCGGCCAGATCGTGGTTCGGATAGGCCCGCTGATAGGTCGGCTGCATGGCGATGCCCGGCAGGTTGAGCCTGGCGATCGCGTCCGCGGTCGATGCGACGACACCGGACTTGAGCACGACATAGGCCGGAGAGCTCGGATGCTCGAGCTTGGCGACGATGGCGGACTGCGTCATCCGGAGCAGTCCGGTCAGCTTCGCGGCGACGCCGGCCGGGGTCGCGGGACTGACGATCTGGGTCGGGTCGGCGTAGACGGTGTCGGTACGCACGGTCATCGCGAGGACGGTCCCGTCACTGCTGACGATCTCGCCTCGGACGGCCGGGATGTGCTCGGTGATGAGCTTGCCGCGCTCGTGCTGGCTCAGGTAGCGGTAGCGGGACGCGTCCACGCCCTGCAACTGGACGAGCCGGGCCAGGATGAGGCACATCGCGATGGCGACCGAGAACAAGGTGGCGTTGAGCCGGCGGGTCGAGCTAGTACGGCGCAGTGGCCTGCGCACCCAGGCCGGCCGGGGCGGCGGCCGCCGGCTCGCACCGGGCTTGCCAGCACGGGGATCGCCAGCACGGGGATCGCCAGCACGGGGTCCGCCAGCACGGGGATCCCCGGCCCGGAGGTCGCCGGGCCTGGGCGAGCCTGGCCTGGGCGAGCCTGGCCTGGGCGGAGCGTGCCGGGGCGAGCCGTTCCGAAGGGTGCCCGAGCCAGGCGCACCGTGCCGTGGTGGATGCGGCGGCACGCCCGGCCGAGACCCGCCTGGCCTGCGCTGACCGCTGCCGGGAGGGCGTCCGCGACCGGCTCGCGGACGCTGCCAGTCCGCTGCGTCATCGTCCTCGCGCATCAGGCCTAACCCGCCTTGATCGTCCCGGTGCGCAGGTCGAGGAAGTTCAGGCCCGGGTCAGACCGCATGCCGAGCTTCTGCGCCTCTTTCTCGATCACTGCCGCCGAGCGCTCTGCCGCGACTTGCTGCCGCAGTTGCTGCACCTGCTCGGTCTGGGCGGTGTTGGCCTGCTGCAGCTTCGTGATCTCGATCGAGTTGGCGGCCAGGGTGGTGTTCACCACAAGCAGGCAGATCAGTCCGCCACCGAGCAGGCCGAGCACGAGCACGACGAATGGCGTCCGGCGGATCTGCTCGGTATGCCAGCCTGGCAGTGCACCAGCCTGGGTTGCTGAGGTCGCGTCACCGGACCGCTGGTCAGGGACGGACTGCCGCGACGGCCCCCCGGTACGGATCGTCCGGCCCGGCCGGCCAGGTCCTGCCGGGCGGTGCGGGCTGGCCGGGCGCACCGGGCTGGCCGGCAGCACCGGACTGGCGGGCCGGTCCGGCCTCGGGCGCCGTGGCGGCCTCGCCGGCCGCCGGTCGTCCGGTGCGGGCGCCGGCTGCCTGGTGCCCGCGCCAGCGCGACCAGGGCCGCGCCTGCCGTCAGGCTCGCTCGTCCTGCCAGGCGTGATGACGTCGGTACTCATCGGAGATCACCCATCTGTGCGTGAGTCATGCAGCGGCCCGCACTCGCTCGGCGGCCCGGAGCCTCGCCGACGCGGCTCGCGGGTTGACGGCAACTTCTGACTCGTCCGGACGCTCGGCACCCGAAGTCAGCAGCCGGAACGCCGGCCGGCTTGCGGCGAGCGGCACCGGCAGGCCCAGCGGCGTGGTGTCCACCGACCGGGCGACCAGCGCGCGCTTGACGATCCGGTCCTCCAGGGAGTGGTAGGACAGGACGACGATCCGGCCGCCGACCGCGATCGCGTCGAGCGCGGCGGGCACTGCCCGCCGCAGCGCGCCGAGTTCGTCGTTCACCTCGATGCGCAGTGCCTGGAAGGTGCGCTTGGCCGGGTTCCCCCCGGTCCGCCTGGCCGGCGCCGGGATCGAGTTCCTGACGATCTCCGCCAGTCGTGAGGTCGTGGTGATCGGCTCGCGGCTTCGCTCGGCGGCTATGGCGTCGGCGATCCGGCGGGCGAACCGTTCCTCTCCGTACTCGCTCAGCACCCGGGCCAGCCGCTGCGCCGGATAGGTGTTGACCACCTCCTCGGCGGTCAGCGGCCTGGCCCGGTCCATCCGCATGTCGAGCGGCGCGTCCTGTGAGTAGGAGAACCCCCGGCCCGGATCGTCGAGCTGCGGCGAGGAAACGCCGAGGTCGAACAGCACTCCCTGCACGGACGGGTGGCCAAGGTCGGCCAGGATCGCCGGCAGCTGGTCGTAGACCGCGTGCACGAGGGTGACCCTGTCCAGGTCGGCGGCGAGCACCCGGCGGGACTCGTCGATCGCGGCCAGGTCGGCATCGATGCCGATCACCGTCAGTCCCGGGTGGTCACCGAGCAGCGCGCTGGTGTGGCCCGCCCGTCCGAGGGTCGCGTCGACCAGAACCGAACCGGCGCCATCGAGCGCGGGGCCGAGGATGACGCGAACGCGGTCGACCATGACCGGCACGTGGCCGGCCGCGGCCTTGTTCATCGAGCCCCCCTCTCGCTCTGCGTTATCCGCCGTGCTGTTCTGCTGTTCTGCTGCTCTGTGCTGCCGTGTCGTTCAGCTGGCGCACTGCCGGTGGCCGGTCGCTGCCCGGCTAGGTCTCCATCCGCGCCATCCGCGCCATCGGTACGAGTCCGGATCCGCCTGGCGCCGGGGAAGGGGCGTCAGCCGGACGGTCGTCCGGCGCAGGTGGAGACCTAGCCGGGCAGTGGGCACCGCGAGGCGGCGACCGCTCACAGAACTCCTGGCAGCACCTCCTGCGATGCGTCCGAGAAAGCGTCTTCCTGCTGTTCCAGGTAGGTCTCCCAGGCGGCGGAGTCCCAGATCTCCAGCCGGGTGTTCGCGCCGATGACGACGCAGTCCCGCTGCAGAGCCGCGTACTCGCGCAGCGCCGGCGGAATCGTGACCCTGCCCTGCTTGTCCGGGACTTCGTCCGAGGCACTGGCGAAGAACACGCGGCTGTAGTCACGCACTGCCTTGGCCGTCACCGGCGCCGTGCGCAGCGCCTCGGTGATCCGCCCGAACTCTGCCTGCGGAAACACGTACAGGCAGCGCTCCTGGCCCTTGGTCAGCACCAGCCCCTCCGCTAGCTCGTCGCGGTACTTCGCGGGGAGGAAGATCCGGCCCTTGTCGTCCAGCCGCGGAGTGTGAGTGCCCAGGAACATCGGCCCGCACCTCCATTTCCCCCACCACAGTGCGCGGCTGGGGCACATGTCCGGCGCCGGATGGCCCCACCGCGCTCCACTGTACTCCACATTCCACCACCGTCAACGACTCATAGACCCCAGGCGAGCCATCCGCTCCACAAAACCCGTGTTCAGCTGGGTCTAGCGGAGTGGGGGACAATGAAAGTGGCAAAGAATTCACCGAACCGGCACGCGGGACAACGGGCGCGGCTAGGAGAGCCGCTGCCGGGAAGGCTGTTATGCAGTGATTCCCGATCCGTTGTCACTTCGAGGCGCGACTGCACGTACTGTCAGAGCGCAACTGGAAATGGTCGCCGCGCGCGGCACCCCGGATGGACATCACCCGGCAGCGCAGCCGGGGCAAGGAGGACGAGTGTCAGCCGAAGCCGAGCAGGCGGAACGCACGCTTGACGAGCTGATCCCGATCGCTCACAAGATCAGTGCGGCGATCAATAGTGTCGTCGTCGGAAAGCCGCAGGCGGTCCGGCTTGCGCTGACCGTCCTGCTCGCCGAGGGCCATGCCCTGATCGAGGACGTTCCAGGCGTCGGCAAGACGCTGCTTGCCAAGGCACTCGCCAGGTCGATCGACTGCTCGGTCCGGCGCATCCAGTTCACCCCGGACCTGCTGCCCAGCGACATCACCGGGGTCAGCGCGTTCAATCAGGAACTGCGCGAGTTCGAGTTCAAGCCGGGGCCGATATTCGCCAATCTCGTACTCGGGGACGAGATCAACCGGGCATCACCAAAGACGCAGTCCGCCTTGCTGGAGAGCATGGAGGAACGACAGGTGACGGTCGACGGCGTCACCTACCCGCTTGAGTCCCCCTTCATGGTGATCGCGACCCAGAACCCGATCGAGATGGAAGGGACCTACCCGCTGCCTGAGGCGCAGCGCGACAGGTTCACTGCCAGGATCTCGATCGGCTATCCCGACGGGGGTGCGGAGCTCGCGATGCTCGGCACGCACGGGTCCAGCTCGCCCTTGGTCGACCTGCAGCCCGCCGCCCATGCCAGCGACGTCCGCACGCTGATCGCGGCGGTCCATGAGGTGCACGTCGCCGAGCAGATACGCCAGTACATCATCGACCTGGTCGCCGCCACCAGAAGCGCACCGGCGCTGCGCCTCGGCGCCTCGCCGAGGGCAGCGCTGCACCTGCTCCGCGCGAGCAGGGCCTACGCGGCGCTTGAAGACCGCAGCTTCGTCATCCCGGACGACGTGCAGACGCTAGCCGTACCGGTGCTCGCCCATCGGCTGCTGCCAACGGCCGAGTCCGTGGTCGCCAGGGAGATGCCCGACCAGGTGCTCGCGAAGATTGTGCAGAGATTGCCCCTGCCTGGCAGATAGCAGCTCGACGTACATTGACACTGCAGGCAAAAGGAGGCGACGATGCGGTCGGTTCTGGCCTGGTTCACGGTCCGCGGGGCGTCGTTCCTCGCGGCCGGACTGGTCGGCATCATCGCCGGGCTCACGCTCGGCAGCGACGCGATGATCAGCGTCGGCGCGCTGCTGATCTGCCTGCCCGCGTTCTCCGCGCTGACCGCGCGCCGGGCCCGCTACCAGCTTCGGTGTGACCGGCGGATCATCCCCCAGCGAGTGGCGCCCGGCCAGGCCGCCAGGGTCGTCATCCGGCTGGAGAATGTCAGCCGCCTGTCGACCGGGCTGCTGCTCGCCGAGGACGCCATCCCGTACTCGCTGGGCGCGCGCCCGCGGTACGTGCTCAACGGGATCGAGCGCGGCGGATCCCGTGAGGTCAGCTACCAGCTCCGCTCCGACCTGCGCGGCAAGTTCATGGTCGGCCCGCTGCGGGTCAGGATCGCCGACGTCTTCGGGCTGGTCGAGCTGACAGCCAACTTCGCCACCATGAACACCCTCACGGTGACTCCCAAGGTCGTGCCGCTGGCCAGCGGCTCCACCAGCGGAAGCTGGTCGAGCGACGGCGAAGGCCGCACCCGGATGACGGCGGCCGCAGGAGACGACGACGTCATCCCGCGCGCCTACCGCGAGGGAGACGAGCTTCGCCGGGTGCACTGGCGGTCGACGGCCAGATACGGCGAGCTGATGGTCCGCCGCGAGGAGCAGCGCTGGCAGGACCGGGCCGTCCTGATCCTCGACACCAGGCGCAGCGCCCACTTCGGTAGCGGGCCGAGCTCCTCGTTCGAGTTCGCCGTCAGCGCGGCCGCCTCGATCGGCGTGCACCTGGCAAGGTCCGGGCTCGACGGGCACCTGCTCACCGATGCCGGGCCGCTAGCCGGGTCGGCGATGTTCGAGGACGTGCTGCTCGACGCCCTGTCCGTCGTCAGCATGTCGCGCAACCGCGACTTCGCCAGGACAACCGCTTCGCTCAGCACCATCGAGGGCGGGCTTCTCGTCCTGGTCGCCGGGCAGCTGACCGCTGACGCGGCACGCGAGCTCGCCGCCGCGCGGCGGCACGGCCGGCAGGGAATCGCCCTGCTACTCGCCGCGTCGACCTGGGCGGCGCCGGCTGCCCAGAACGGCCAGGCAGGTCAGAACGGCACCGGCAAGGACGGTGCGGCGGGCAGCGACGGCCTTGCCTCCGGCCGGCGTGCTGACGAGCTTCGGGCGGGCCAGGCAAGCCTTCCCGACGAGACCGCCGCGGCGCAGGCGGTGTTCCGCGCGGCTGGATGGCGGGTGGTGCCGGTCGACGCAGCCACCCCGCTCGCGGTCGCCTGGCAGCGGCTGCCGCGGACCGGCAGCCTGTCTATGACCGGCCTGGCCGGACTGGGGACGGCGACGCCA
>DASWAA010000140.1:0-14604 GCA_036391385.1 Streptosporangiaceae bacterium | reverse complement strand
CTGTGGCGAAGCTGAGGTGAGCAGCACGAACGGCGAGTTCATGAGCCCCTGCTCGTAGGCGGCGGTGGCCAGCCTGGCGACCTGCTTGCGCATCGCATCGAAGATGACGCGATAGGCCCTGGTCTGCTTTTCAAGGAACTCTAGCTGCTGGTTGGCGAGCGCGAGCTGCTGTATCACATCGGCGTACTGCCGACCTAGCGTCGTCGCTTTGGCATTGAGCTGGGCGAGCTCCTTCCGAGCCTGCGTGGGCGTGGGCTGCGGGGCGGCGCCTGCCGGCCCGCTGAGGCCGACCACCGCGACCAGTGCCGCAAGGCAGACCATGCTCAGCCACCGGATCCTGAGCTTGCGGCTAGTCGTGACCAGGCGAACTGCGAGCGGCGTATGCACTCCCAGGCACACTCCTCTGGAGGCTCCCGGCTCACCGGCCGGCTCGCTGCCAGCTTGAGAACGCGGAAACGGCCAACTGCCGCCGCTACCATGACGGCTGCCAAGCGATGGCTTGACCAGCCAGGATAGCTAAGCCGAATCGTAGCATTCAACCACTTCGCGCACTCTCGCCCGGCTGGCCACTCGCCGGGCAATCTGGCGGCTTCGCAAGTCGAGGTCTCCGATTCGTTCTACGGGCAGTCGATTGGCCAGCCGTTCACGTTCAGGCTCGGACCGTTAGCGCTCAGCTGCCTTGACTGCCGGGGTAGGGTTTGTCGGCCTGGAAGTACAAGAATCGCATACAGTGACGATCTGTAGTTTCGGGCCGTCCGCTCGAACGGCGCTTGTCCTGGCTCTGGAGAGATGTCGATGGCAAACCTGGCAGGTGCTTGGACGAGAATGGCCGACCGCAGGGCTCTAGTGTGGCTATGCGGCGCCGCCGTGATCGCCGTCGCAGGCTGTAGCAGCGGTAGTGGTGGCAGCATGCACCGCGGATCCCACCACACCCAAGTGCCTGTGGCGGCACCTGCGGTCACGATCACGCCCGCCACCGGGGCAAAGAGAGTACGCCCGAACGTGCCTATACGCGTCCTGGCAATGCAGGGCCACCTCATCGACGTCTCCGTGCGCGCTGGCGGACTGGATGTGGCCGGCCAGATGAACCCAGCGGGAACCGAGTGGACATCGCAGTGGGCGCTCACTCCCGGCGCCTCCTACGTCGTGCAGGCGACCGCCGGGAACTCAGCCGGCAAGACCGTAAGCGCGACTAGCACGTTCCAAACGCTGACGCCCGCACAGACGTTCTCCGCTTCCCTCGACTGGACGCTCGCGGCCAACCAAGGCCAGCCGTACGGTATCGGCCTGCCGATCATCTTGAACTTCAGCCAGCCGGTTCAGGACAAGGCGGCAGTGGAGAAGGCACTCGAGGTCATAGCCCAGGATCCGGTCCCAGGAGCCTGGCGATGGGTCACCGATCAGGAGATCGTCTACCGGGTAGACGGGTACTGGCCGCCGCACCAGACCGTGGTGCTGCATGCGCACCTGACCGGCGTGCCGGTAGCCCCCGGGATCTACGGCACGAAGAATCTGACTTACCGGTTCAAGATCGGAAAGGCCCAGGTCAGCTACGTCAACGTCAGAACCCACCACATGGTCGTGCAGATCGACGGGAAAGTCGCGCGTAGCTACGGAATCAGTGCGGGGGACGGCAGCGCCATCTTCTACACCACCCCAAGCGGAACTGCCCTGACGATGGATAAGGCACGGATGGTGATTATGACCAACCCGAACGTTCCGCAAGGGGCGCCCGGGTGGTACCGGGAGCCGGTGCCGCTAGCGGTCCGGCTGACGAACTCGGGAATCTACCTGCACGAGACGCCGGGTGCGGAGTGGTGCCTCGGAGTGCAGAACTGCAGCCACGGTTGCATCAGGCAGCCACCGGCCGAAGCGTTGTGGTTCTACGGCATCAACCAGACGGCCGATGTGGTGCACGTGACCGGCACCAACCGCAAGATGGTCTTCGGCGATGGCTGGACTTTCTATCAGATGCCGTGGCAGCGGTGGGCGAAGGGAAGCCCGGTCAACTACGCCGCATACCCGATCTACTCGCCTACTCTCCTCCCCGGGCCCTGGCAGAGTCTGCGGACCTAGAGGTCGGTGACGGTACCTGTTCGACAGTCGATCGTCTGGGGCACCGGAGGTTACACCTCGCCCGGTGCCGAGCACGGTGATCGGTGCCCTAGCCATCGCCTGTCCTGCCAGCATCGGGTCACCATATAGGTGCTGGCAGGCACGCTGACGGGCAGCGTGAACTGCGTCCCGAACGGGCCGTCGGTCTGCCGCCGTCCTCGCCCGAGCGCGTCGCATCATCGATCTCGACGCCCCGGTCCTAGGTGCAACTGCAGTCAAGCTCCGCTATCAGGCTCACGCCTGTCTCTGCTACATCCTCCGTGGCGGTTCATGGGTCCAGCAGCACCTGGATCGAATTTCCGCCTTGGTCGGGCAACACGCAAATTCTGCTCGCCGGGTACCCGATGGTTGGTCCGCCCGGGGAGCGCGCGGCCATGCCAGGCAGCAACAATCCAGCGCGCGAACGGCTCGATCTGGCGCACGATGTTGGGCCGGTGCAACCGGATGTCGTCGCTGCAGAATGGTGGGTGGTTCTGCGCTCGGCCGGTTTACGGTACCTCGGCAGCGCCCAACAGGTCGGCCTCGTCTGCGGCTTGTCGGCGCTGCCTGCTGTCGGGCCGGACGGGATGGGTGCTGGACGGCCGGGTGTACTGGGGGTTGTGGTGGCCGAAGCCGGTGAGGACTGCTTCGAGCAGTGGGAGGGCGTGCAGTACTTGTCTTGATCGGATGGCGAGGTCCCAGAGAGGTTCGAGTTTCTTCCATCCGCCGGCGTAGGCCAGGTGCCGCATTCTGTCCCAGAGGGTGTTCTGGGCGCGGGCGCCGGCCCAGAGTGAGCCCCATCGGTAGAAGTCCTGGTAGGCGCGCCAGTAGCCCGACTCCAGTGTCCGGGGGTCCATGCCCGCGGGCCGGAACACGACGTGGCGGGTGTCGTAGTGGTCCCAGTCCCGGTGCAAGATGCGGTGCTCGGCGGCCATCCTGTCGTGCAGGGCGGTGTCCGGGTACGGCGTGAGGATGTGAAAGGTAGCCGTTTCGATGCCCTGCCTGATGGCCCAGCTGACGGTACGGTCGAACACGTCCGGGCCGTCGCCGTCCATGCCGAAGACGAAGCTGCCGTTGACCATGACTCCCAGGTCATGAAGGCGGCGGATGGCCGCGTCGTAGTCGCGTCCGATGTTCTGGTACTTGCGCTGCTCGCCGAGGTTGGCGGCGTTGACGGTCTCGAAACCGATGAACAGGCTCCGCAGCCCGGACGCGACTGCCTTCTCCAGCAGGGCCGGGCGCTCCAGCACCGACTTGACGGTCCCGGCTGCCTGCCACAGCCGCCCCATTCCGGCCATTCCGTCGAACAAGGACGCGGCGAAACCAGGATTGCCGAACAGGTGATCATCGAGGAAGTACAGATGGCGGCCGGGCAGGCGGTCGATTTCCGCCAGCGCGTCATCGACGAGCTGCGTGTAGAACTGTTTCCCGCCCTTGAAAAAGGCGACCTTGTAGCAGAAGTCGCAGACATGCGGGCAGCCGCGCGACACCACGATCGAGTTCGGGACCAGGTACAGGTGGCGCTTGATCAGGTCGCGGCGGACTGGCGGCAGCCCGGCCAGCGTGCGTTTCCTCGAGTCATACCGCCGAAGCGGGCACCCGGCCCGGTAATCCGCCAGGAACTGCGGCCAGGTATCTTCGCCCGGCCCGAGGAAGATCGTGTCCGCGTGCCCGGCTGCTTCCTCCGGCAGCGAGGTGACATGCAGCCCGCCCAGGCACACGTGCGTTCCCCGTGCCCGGTACCGGTCGGCGATCTCGTAAGCCCGGCGAGCCGAGGTGATGTACACCTGGATCACCACGACGTCAGGATCGTCATCGAACCGGAGTCGCTCGACATGCTCATCGGAAATGACTACTTCGTCGGCAGGGCCGAGATAGCCGGCCAAGGTGGCCAGGCCAAGCGGGGGGAACAGCGAGTACTTGATCGGCCGGAAGTACGGGCTCGTCGCCTCCGTCAGCGCCGGCAAGATCATCCGCACGCGCATCAGGCACCGTCCTTCAGCAAGGGAACGCTGGACCGGATGAGCTGGCTGATCGGCAGCGCCTGCCGCACGAAGTAGCCTGCCCCTGGCGATGACCCCAGCCGGACGACACCGACGACCAGGCGGACCGACTGCCGCAGGATCGTCCTGGTCTTCTCCTGGCCCTGCGAATGATCGTGCATCCAGCAGTACAGCAGCCCCAGATTGAACACCCACAGCAAGAACGGCAGTTCCCCGGCCAGGTCATCTGGCACCTGCGGCGTGCAGCCGTCGATCACACGGCCGAACAGGGCAACCCCGTCCTCACGTACCGGCGTGAACTCGGCGCTGAACGGATTCAGCGGACTCGACGGCGACGCGGCGGTCGCGAACAGCGAACCAGCGAACGCATGGTAAGGACCTGCCGCAGTGAACATGATCTCGGCCACCCCGGTCAGCCGCGCCTCCAGCCGCGAACTGCGCTGGAGCACCACTGCCGACGCTGCGACGAAGTCGCTGCTGAACCGCCGGTAGAACTCGGCGACCAGATGTTCTTTGGACGGAAAGTAGCGGTAGGACAGCGCCACGTTGACACCCGCCCGCTCCGCGATCATCCGCATCGTCGTCTTCTCATAACCCGACGCAATGAACAGATCCATCGCCGAGCCGAAGATCCGCTCCCGCGTCAGCCGCGCCTTCACCGTCGCCGGCAGCCCAGCAGCCACCGTTGCACCCGGAGTCGTCATGATCTGCCTTCCCAAAGAAAAATAAACGTGTTTAAAACAATGGCCGGCGGACGTCCTGGCGGTCAAGACCCGGTCAGCACTCGGCTCGACATCCGCTGCCAGTGCCGTGCCCGCTCCCGGGTCAGGTCCGTCCGCAGCCGGGTGTCATCCCGGAGAGTTCGGGTCGGCTGGGCAGGTCATCGGCCGCAGGTCGTCGAAGCCGACCCGGAGAAATGGCTCGCGGCCAGCGTCGAGGCGCCGATCGTGATCGTCGCCCTGTCGAACAAAGACGCCTACCTCGATCGGTACGCCAGCCCGACAAGGGCTTCGCCGACCGGTCCGACTCGTGGTGGCCCGCGCCGTACTGGGACATCGACACCGGCTTCGCCACGCTCCTGATGTGGCTGACCGCCACAGACGCCGGCCTCGCCGCGTGCTTCTTCGGGATCCCGATCGACAGGATCGAGTCGTTCCGCTCGGCCTTCGAGGTGCCGCCGCAGTTCACCCCGATCGGGGCGATCTCGATCGGCTATGACGATGAGTCGCCCGCGAACGTCAGTGCCATGCGCGAGCGCGCTCGCGCCATGCGCAAGCCACTAGCGCAGACCGTGCACCGCGGGCGGTGGAACCTGCCGTTCACCGAGCAGCCGGGCAGGGCGCCGAAGGCCACCGCTACCACGACTGGGCGCTGATCAGCCTGGACCCCGGTGACCAGGCCGGGTACCGCTGTCACGTGGACGGAAGTCTGGAAGGCGCGGCGGCGGAGCAGGCGCAGCGCCGAAGCGGGTTGGCGCGCGAGCCAGCGACGGATGAACCCGGCAGGTGATAGGAAGTCGGGGTGCTCGTCTTTCGCCGCCGCTCGCCCGTCGAGCTAGACACACTCCTAGGTTTGGCAATCCGGGAGGATCCCTCTTACCCGGAGGTCGGCTCCACCGGAAGCGTCGTCCTGCCGCATGGATACCGCCATGACCGCTATCACCGCCGGATTGGCGATTCGCGGGTCTTTGATCGCGCCGCTGCCGCGCTACGCCATTGGGCCGCTCACGAGGGCGCCAGCGTCCGCATCTTCCCGCACGACCATCCTCCTTCCCTGGGCGCAACGATCCTCGCGGTCCTGTCGCTTGGGCCCGCGCAGATAATTGCGCCATGCCGGATCGTACGTGTCATCGACGAGATCGACAGGTTCGGCTTTGCTTGCGGCACATTGCCGGGCCACCCAGAGTGCGGCGAAGAAGCCTTTGTCGTCGAGCGCCGCACCGACGGGACATTTTTCACCATCACCGCTTTTTCGAGACCTGCCGATCCGCTGGCCCGACTCGCCGGACCGATCGGCAGGGCCGTTCAGCTAGCTATCAACCGCAGGTTCGTGGACGCGCTGGCATGCAACGTGCAGTCTGGGGCGTAACGGCGAGTTCTGAACACCAGTTGTTTGTTCAGCCGACGCGCCCGAGGCCTGCGGGGAGCAGGTCGCCGAGTCCTGCGAGCGCCGGCTGGCCTGCCACATGGGCATCGGTGCCGCGCTCGTCGATCGCCTCGAGGCGTACCAAGGGAAAGCACCGGCTCGTGCGAGAGAGATAGAGCCGCACGTGGGGGAAGGCCCGTGACACCGCCGCGAAGGCCCGCTCGCGCTCGTCGCCGTCGAGGACCACGGGGACGACCGGCCAACGGATCCCGTGCCGCTCGATCTCGACCGGCCCGCCGGCACGCATGTTCACGAACCAGGCGGGGACACGGTCGCAGCCGCCGTTGGCGCCGCAGATGATCGGCGTATTGTCGAGTTCCACGTAGGCGACGAGAACTTCTCTCACCTGGCCGCTGCGCCGTCCCCGGGTGCGCAGCAAGAGCACATCGTCCACCCCGAGCGCCTTGACGCCGAGGCTTATGCCGAGGTGACGGTAGGCGACCACGTCGAAGTGGGTCCACCAGCGCGCCGTCACCTGGTCGAGTGCGGAACGCCGCGGCCCCCGAGGTGCGAGCGGCCGGTAAAGCCGGACATAGGCACTGGCGAGATGGCGTCGGTAACCGGGACTTCCCCTCATGGAAACCCCCCTTCATGCGCACTAGGGCACAGTGATCTACTCGACGAACACTCTGGGCGCCGCCTCGACCGACGTCCGCCGGGCGAGCTCCCGACCGAACGCCGCCGGGCCGAACGGCCCCGGCTTTCCCGTAAGCTCACGTGGCCCGAAGGCAGCCTGGGCGACGACAACCGCGCCCTTAGCCTCGACGGCCTGGCACATCGCTGGCAGCGCACCTTTCGGCGCGACGGCGAAGGTGCAGAAAACCCCGACGGGCTTGCCCCCGAGGCGGGGCAGGCCCGCCAGCCAGGTCCGCATCATCTTGGCCGGACGGACCCCCGCCACCATGAAGCCCTCGACCCAGCCGCCGATCACCAGGAAATCGGCGGCGGCAAGCTCGGCAAGGCCAACCTTGGTGATAGGCAGCACCCGGACCTGGTCTCCTCGTGCAGAGAAGCCGCCCGCAATCGCCTCGGCTGCCCCCGCGGTCCTGCCGCCGCCACTCTCGTAACAGACGAGCACGCGCCGTTGCTCGCTCGGCCGCACATGGTCCGGGCGCACCGGTCGTGCCGGTCGGGAATCCAGTACCGCGTCCGCGGCGCGACGGCCATGGGCCATGGCCTCGACAACCGTGGCCGGCCCGATCAGCGCGTCGCCGATGACCCAAAGGCGCTCGGTGACCGGGAAGGCGGCGCTCCAAAGCCCAGTCTCGCGCCCCAGGGCCAGCGTGCCAACCGGGTTGTGGTCAGCGAAGGCCGAAGCAGTGCGGCCGAGGATGCCGCTGGCGCTCCAGCGCCGGTCGGCAACGCCGGCGGCCTCGCGGCGCACGGGCGTGCCCGGAAGGGAGCCTGCGAATGCCGGGTCAACCCTGTAGCCCATCGCCATGACGACGAGGTCGACGCTGAGGATCTCGGGATCTCCCGTGGCAACCGTGGGCCGCCGGTCGGCCCGGGCCTGGGTCGTGCGGGCAAGCTCGGCACGAGTGACCCGCCCGGCCTCGCCGCGCAGCGCCGTAACCGTGCGCGAGAAGCGGACCTCGACCCCCTCGTGGCGCGCCTCATCGAGCTCGTCGGGACGGGTGAGGGCGAAGCGCTCGTCAAGCCAGTCGACGCACGTGGCCGCGAGCCCGAGGCGTCGTGCCGTTCGGGCCACGTCCATCGCGGTGTTGCCGGCACCGAGCACGAGCACCATGGGCAGCGGGCGCCCCGGCTCGACGTCCTCGCTCACCAGCCCGAGCGTGGCCCAGAAGCCGCCCGGGTCGCCGCCCTCCTCGAGGGCCGCCTTCGCGCCTTGCAGGAACGCCGTGGCGTCGGTGACGCCGTCGAGATTGGCGCCGGGCACCGACAGGCGCAGTGGCACGGACGCACCGTGGGCCGCGATGACGGCGTCGTGGGTACCAAGGAGCCGGTCAAGGTCCTCGGGGTGAATCTCGGTGCCGCAGCGCAGGTCAACGCCGGCTGCGACCAGCTGGCGCCATGGCCGGGCGGCAACTGCCTCAGGAAGGGTGAAGTCGGGGATCCCCCAGTTGCAGAGCCCCCCTGGCGCGGTGTCCTTCTCGTATACGGTGACCGTGGCACCTGCCTCGATGAGCTCCCAGGCGGCGCCTGCCGCGGCGGGACCCGATCCGATGATCCCGACCGACAGCTCGCCGGTCACCGGGGCGACAGCGGGCGGCGGTACCGGGAGCGTGTCGGCGACGAAGCGCTCGAGGCGACCGATGGCGACCGGGGTTCCGCCAGCGAGAGACCAGCTGCACGCTCCCTCGCACTGGGCTGCCTGATTGCATACCCGGGAGCAGATGTCGGGCAGCACTGAGGTGCGCTGCAGGATCTTGTGCGCGCCCTCAAGATCGCGGTCGCGGACTGCGGCGATGAAGCCCGGGATGTCGTTGTGCGCCGGGCAGCCCCGCACGCAGGTCGGGTCGGGGCATTGCAGGCAGCGGTCGGCCTCGGCGAGCGCCTCTTGCCAGTCGCCAATGCCGGAGCGAATCTCGCCGATGTCTCCGAGGAGGTGCTCTGGATGGGTCGGCGGGGGCTCGACTCGGGGGGTGACGAGCAACGGCCCCTCGACGACGATGGCGGAGAACGGGCAGGTCCGCTCGCACTGGCGGCACCCGACGCAGAGTTCACCGTCGGCGAGCGCCACCCAGCGCTCGGTGTCCATCGACAGCGCCCCGGTGGGGCAGCGGATGACACACTCCTGGCACCCCGCGCAGCGGTCGGTGAGTACTCGCACATCGAGCCGGCCGCTACCGGTGGGAACCTCGTTCGTCGCTGTCAGGGTCACGGCGCCTCCTCCGTGCCGAATAGGGCCGGGCGTCTCGGTGCTGTGAAGATCGCCATCGCCGGTCAGTCCGCTGCTTGCATCACGACATAGAGCACAGCCGCGGCCACGCCGCAGACGGCCACCAGCCCGAGGGTGGTGACCCGCGCGGCGAGGGCGCTGCGGCTCAGCGGCACCAGCTCGCGGTTGGCGATCCGCCACGTCGCCCACAGCGCGCCGAGTGTGCCGATGGCCATCACTGCCACCTGGACGGCGACGATGCGCGGGTCGGCGAGGATCCGGGTGTTGTAGAGCGACGAGTGGACACCTGAGAAGCCGAACAGGTGCCCGACGGCGGGCACGACCCGCGTCGAGTGCTGGAAGAACTTCGGCAGCTGGCGGGCGAAATAGTCTGCTCCGACGACGGGAATGAGCCCGTACGCGATGGGGACGAAGAAGGAGCGGAACCGGGAGCCCTTGTCGGCGAAGTTGCCCGGGCGCGCGAGCTCGAGGTCGCGCCGGGCAAGGAGGGCTCCGATGCCCCAGGCCGCCCCGGCGGTGGCAAGGGCCAGGAGGCCGATGGTCCCGAGGTAGCCGACCGGGTTCGGGTAGTGCGGGAAGTGGGTCTGGCTGTTCAGCCAGCTTTCGAGGCGGGCATAGACGTTCGTAGCGTTGACCTGCTGGTAAAGGACGAGTCCCCACAGCAGTGCGATCGCCCACGCCACGTCAGCACGCCGGCGCCGGGGTGCGACGACGGAGGTAAGCGGCTTTTGCAGGAACAGCCCGACGTTTTCCTCCGGGCAGGACTTGTAGCACTCGCTGCACAGCCCGCAGTACAGGTTGGAGTCCGCGCTCCCCGGCCACGTGTACCAGGGGCACCCGAAGCCCTCCGCCCCACCGCGCATGCAGTCCTTCGTCGTGCAGCTGAGGCAGACTTCGCGGTCACGGGTTCGGAACCCGGCGACCGAGCCCATCGATCCGACGGTGCCGATGAGCGAGGTGAGCGGGCAGATGTAGCGGCAGAAGGTGCGCCGCTCGTAGACCAGGAAGAAGGCGAGCGCCGATCCGACGATGCCGATGACCATGAAGCTCGTCGCCACTGGGTTGCCCGGCCCGGCGATATTGAAGTACTCCTCGATCCAAGTGAGGAGGAGGAAGGATACGACTGGGAGCACGAAGCCGAGGCGGGCGAGGGGTTCAGGGAACTTTCGGCCAAGGCCCAGGGTCTTCTGCGTGCGCTGCCAGAACGTTCGGCGCTGCACCCACTCGGCGAAGCCGCCGAACGGGCACATCGCGCACCACGCGCGGCCCACCACAACCATCATCACGAACACGAGGCAGAACCAGACATACCAGGTGATCGCCGTAGCGAAGTTGAGGCCCGGTATCGCCGTGCCGAGCAGCCCGACAACTATCACGGTCCAGAAGATGATCTGGTTCGGAAGGATCAGAAGGAACTGGAACTTCCGGTTGCGCACCAGCCGGGCGATGCGAGGGTTACGGAGAAGGTCGAGGCCTGGCGACGGGTCCGAGGGGCCGAAACGCTCGGCGAGACCGACGCGCTCCGGCGGGCGCAGCCGCACCGCGGCGGGCACCGGATCGGCGATGCGAACTGCTCGGCCCTGAGTCTCGAGCGCCATGCCCGCCTCCGTAAGTGTAGTTGCTGACTACACATAAGAGCGTAGAACTACTCGTTCATCACGGTACTACTACTGGACTTAATGTCAAGTCCCTCGCTATACTTAAGGCTGTGAACCTGAGACTCTCAAAGCGGGGCGACTATGTCGTGCGCTCGGCGATCTGCCTCGCCTGTGCGTATGGGTCGGGTACGCCGACAAAGAGGCATCAGGTCTCCGCCGAGATGGAAGTACCCCGGACCTTCGTCTCCCAGATTCTCGGTGACCTCGTCCGCGCCGGTCTGGCCGTCTCCTCGTTCGGCAAGGACGGCGGCTACCGCCTCGCCCGGCCGCCGGCCGAGGTCAGCCTCCTTGAGGTCGTAGAGGCCGGCGAAGGCCCTCTTGCCCCCGCGAGGTGCGCCCTCGGGGACGGGCCGTGCCACTGGGAAGCGGTCTGTCCTCTTCACGAGAGCTGGGCCGCAGCGAGCTCCGCGCTCCGAGGGGAGCTTGCAGCAACGAGCCTCGCCGACGTCGCCGAGCGGTCCCGTGCGATCGAGGCCGGGACCTATCCCGTGCCCGCCGACGCCCACCGCCGGGCGGCACTCACGGTGGCCGTGGCCGACTCGGTCCAGGTCGAGCTCGCTGCCCCGGCGGTGGCGGCGAGGCTGCGAGCAGGCGGGTCATGGCTAGAGTCTCACGTGGCGGCGGCCTCGGCCGATGGGGAGGATACCCACATGCGGGTCGGGCCAGGGGGGCCAGCCTGGCTCGGAAAGATTGTCGCGGTGCACGTCGGCCAGTCGGAGGGGACCGACGAGGCGCTCGTCATTCCCCTGACCTGGGAGGCGACCGGGCCATCTGGGCTGTTCCCGCGCCTCGAGGCCGAGCTGCGCCTTTCCACGATTGACCCCGAACGGTCCGAGCTGGCGCTCTCGGGCCGCTACCGCCCCCCGCTCGGCCGCGCCGGACAGGTCCTCGATGAGAAACTGCTCACCCATGTCGCCGCCGCGACGGTGCGCTCGTTCCTTCGCCGGGTCGCCCGCACACTCGAGGAGGTGCCGGTGGCGCGCCAGCCCGTCTTGCGGACGGCGCAGGCCGGATCAGCACGGGCCAGCCTAGAGGCGTTCGACGGCCAAGTCGCTGGTGAGAAGTGATGCTCGGGCGCTTGTCGCCCCGCTCCTGCCCGGAGTGCTCAGCGGTGCCACGCCAGCCGCGATCTGCGGGGCTCAGCCAGCCTTTCGGGCATCGGCCACCCGAGGATCTCTGCGAGGACTCGGTCGAGCTCGTCGGCCGGCTGGTCGCGCCGACTGGTGCCCAGCAGCGTCCATGCCATGACGGCCGCGCCCACGAGCACGTAGACGGCGATGGTGGCGAAGGAGGCCACCACCAGCACGCCCAGCGATACGCAGAGCATCTCGACCATGGTTTCATCGTGAGCCCTGTGGCCGTGAGATGGAACGTGGGGACTACGTGTGGACGGCCCCAGGTACTTCTGGTCCTCCCCGCGATTCCACGTAGTCCGCTGGTGGTTTCACGCTGGCGGCCAGCCGGGCCGAGAGGCAAGCGGAGGGTGGCATGAGCGAGCGAGTGCCCGCCGAACGGGTCAGGTCAGCATCTTCGGACGAGGCCCCGGTCAGCAGAACGGAACTACCGGCGGCGGTGCCGATCCGCGTCGTGATCGTGGACGACCATGCGCTGCTGCGCGAGGGCACGATCCAGCTCTTTGAGCTGCAAGCTGAGGTCGAGGTGGTCGGCCAGGCCAGCTCCGGTGAGGAGGGCCTGGAAGTCCTCGGGCGGCTCCGTCCTGACGTGGCGCTCATCGACGTCCACCTTCCCGGAATGAGCGGGCTTGAGCTCGCGCGGGCGGCAGCGTCCCTTCCCGGGGTGCGGGTCCTTATGGTGAGCGCTTACGACGACTACGCCTACGTTGCTGAGGCGCTTGAGATCGGGGTGGGCGGTTATCTGCTGAAGACCGCTACCGCAAGAGAGCTTGTCGACGCCGTGCGGGCCGTGGCCGATGGGGTATTCGTGCTGGACCAGGCACTCTCTAGCCGGCTCACGCGCCGCCGGCGCAGCGACTCGCCGGCCGCCGGCGCGCTCACCCGGCGGGAGAGCGAAGTGCTCGCCGTGCTCGCCCGAGGCCGGTCGAACCAACAGATCGCCGCCGAACTCGGGCTCGGCCAGCGCACGGTCGAGGGTCACGTTTCGAGCGTGCTCGGCAAGCTCGGCGTCGCATCGAGGGCCGAGGCGGTGGCCTATGCGCTCGGCCACCGCCTTGTCGTCCCGGAGGACCATCGTGACTCGCGCGACACCGGCTGATTTCGCCGCTATCGCGCGCCGGGCGGCGCACCCGCCCGTGCGCGAGGGGCGCTTCTGGATCATCCAGGCGATGGTGCTGCTCATTGCCGGCGTTCACCTGATCGCCGACTTGCACGGCTCGACCGAGATCGGGACCTTCCCGGCCGGTCTCCCCGTCGCATTGCTGATCATCCCCGTCGGTTACGCGGCGATCCGTTACGGGCTGACGGGCTCAGCGGCCACCGGCATCTGGGCGACGCTGGCCTGGCTTCCCGACTTGCTGTTGCCCCACGACCAGGGACACGTCGGCGCCGACCTCTTGAACCTGGCGCTCGTCGTCTTTGTCGCGTTCTTCTTCGGCCAGCACATCGAGGCCGAACGCCTCGCGCATGCCCGCGTCGAGCGCGCCACCGCCGAGCGCCTTGCCGTCGAGGCCCGCTACCGCCAGCTCTTTGAGACCAACCGGTCCCCGATCCTCGTCCTTGACGAGCACGGCAGAGTTTCCGACGCCAACCCCGCGGCGGGAGCGCTGCTCGGGGCGGACGTACTCGGGCGCTCGAGCAGGGAGCTCTTCGACGGGGACGCCACCCTCGATGAGCAAGCCGGGCGGGTGCTTTTCCTGCCTGATGGCCGAGACTACCGGCTTGACCTGGTGTCCCTGCCTGCCGGAACGGGCGACCCGTCCATCCAGGTGATCTTGGAGGACGTCACCGAGGAACGCAGCGAGGGCCGCCGTGCTATTCGCTACGCCGAGCTCGTAGTCCAGGCCGAAGAGGACCAACGCCGGCGGCTGTCACGGGAACTGCACGACGAGCCGCTCCAGCTCTTCTTGCACCTGGCCCGCCGCCTCGAGGGCCTCGGGGACACCCCGGGCCTCCCCGGAACAGTGGCCGGCAGCCTCGGGGAGGCCTGCAGTCAGGCGCTCGGCGCAGCAGCGCGCCTGCGCACCCTCGCCCGGGATCTGCGCCCCCCGGCCCTCGACGAGCTCGGGCTCGCCGCCGCACTCTCGAGCCTCATCAACGACGTCGAGGACGAGGCCGTCATCGACGCCACGTTCAAGGTCACCGGCACCGTGACTCGCCTTGCACCCGAGATCGAGCTCGGCGTCTTTCGCATCATCGAGGAGGCGGTGCGCAATGTGCTCCGCCATGCTGGGGCTAGCCGGCTCTTGGTGACCATTGGATTCCAAACTGACGAGCTGGCGCTCAGCGTGTCCGACGACGGGCGGGGCTTTGTCCCCGAAGATCTCGGAGACCAGCGCTCGGGGCATCTCGGTATGCTCGGCATGCACGAGCGGATGAGACTCCTCGGGGGCCGCCTCGAAGTGCGCTCGGCCCCAGGGGAGGGCACGATCATCGAAGCAACCGTCCCGCTCAGGACGCCCAGGCCCTCGCCTAGCGCAGTCCTCCCCTGACCCACGCTGCCGGGAGGCTCGGCACCTGCCCCGGCATTAACGCCATGTTCGACCGTTCTGTCCGCCGGGACGGGCGGATGTATGCGCGGGGTGGCGTGCTCTGGGTCGAGATATTGCGCGTGCTGCCCGATTGGTACCGCGAGCAGTTCCTGGACGAGTATGAAGCCGCCGTGGACGGCGTCAGACGGCCGGAGCAGTTCCGCCAGCTGCATGACCTGC
>DASWAA010000139.1:0-15239 GCA_036391385.1 Streptosporangiaceae bacterium | reverse complement strand
CGGCGATCTGGGCAAGCCCGCGCCAGAGCTCGCGCTGCTCAGCCGGAGCCGCCTTCCACGCGGCTTCCAGCACCTCGTGCGCGTGGAACGGCCGCCCCGCGTCGATCAGCCGCTGAGCGGTACGAACGGTGTCTTCCGGCGGCAGCACCAGCCCGCCGGGCGGCAAGGTCTCGTCGGGCAGCAGGGTCTCGTCGGGCAGCACGGGCTCGCCGGAGGATCCGCGCTCCAGCGGCCGGCCTAGCCCGTCTCTGGGCCTGGCGTTCCGCGGCCGGCCTGCCGAGTCCCGGTCCCTGTCCCTGTCCTGGCCCCGATCCCCGTCCCGGCCCTCGTCCCGGCCCCGGCCGCCCGAGGTCGCCCGGATCGTCACCGCTCGGGCTCTGGATCGGCCAGCCACGAACGCAGTTCCAGGTCGAACCGGTCGGGGACCTCCTCGTGCGGAAAGTGACCGGCCCCGTCGATGAGCCGCCACCGGTAGGGCGCGTCGACATAGGCACCCGACCCGCGCGCGGCCCGCGGCCGGACGCAGGTGTCCAGCGAGCCGTGCACTTGCAGCGTCGGCGCATGCACCGGCGTCCGCATGGCGCGGGCGTACCGCATGCCATCCGGCCGGAAGCGCGAGCGGAGCAGCCAGCGGTGATACTCAAGCGAGGAGTGGGCGACCGACGGCAGGCACATGGCCGCCCGGTAGGTGCGCTCGGTCTCCGGGTCCGGCCAGCCCGGGCCCGCCCACATGCTGAGCAGCGTGCCGACCTTCTCCGCCTTGTCGCGCAGCAGCTGCCGCTCGGGCAGCAGCGGCATCTGGAATCCCAGGGCGTATCCGCTGCTGCGACCCTGGCCGAGCGGATCGGCGAGCACGGCCGCGCGCAGGCGGAGCGGATGCGCCGCGGAGATCACCGCCAGCCGGCGGACGACCTTCGGGAAGTAGGAGGCCATCGTCCAGGCGATCATGCCGCCCCAGTCGTGGCCGACGACCACCGCGTTGGCCTCGCCCAGCGAGCGGATCATGCCGGCCGCGTCCGAGGCGGCGGTGACCAGGTCATAGCCACGAGGCGGCTTGTCGCTGCCGCCGTATCCGCGCAGGTCGATGGCGACCGCGCGGAACCCGGCCGCACCAAGCGTCGACAGCTGGCGCCGCCACGTCCACCAGAACTCCGGGAAGCCGTGCAGCAGCAGGACGAGCGGGCCGTCTCCGCTCTCCGCGATGTGAAAGCGCGTGCCGTTCGCGCTCACCGAGCGATGGGACCACGGTCCGTCGATGTAGATCGGCTCGGCGCCGGCGGCCATCGCCTACCTGGCCCCGGCAGGTCCGGAAACCTGTCCGTCGTCCCGCCGGATCATCGCCAGGTCGTCGGAGACGGTGCTGCGGGTCTTGCGCAGGCCGCTGAGCCCGCGGAACCTGGTGATCCCGACGAAGATAGCGATCGCCGCCAGCACTACGCAGGTGAGCGCGGCCCACAGGAAGCCCCCCCAGAGCCCGCCCGGCGCGCCGGCCGCCGCCAGGCCGTACGCGCAGGCGAAGCACGCCAGCATGAGCACGAGGCAGCCGACGAACGCGGCGATGCCGAGCAAGACGGCGCCGATCCCGACCCGGCGGGCGTCGGCCTTGAGCTCGATCTTGGCTAGGTCGACTTCGTACCTGACCAGCTGCGTGATGTCGCTCACCGCCAGGGCCACGAGATCACCCAGAGATTCCTGCGAGGCCTCAGTCCGGCCGTGCAGTGCAGGTTCGGCCATGCTCCCTCCCTTCCTCGCTGTAAGGTTCAGTGTCCCGCATGACAGCATGCGCCATTGCCCTGGCGTCCGCGAATCAGGCGCAACGGCGAATTGCCCGCTAATGCCCACGGGACTACGCCCTGATTCGCCCGCCGAAATCGTCGTAGCGGCCGCGGGCGAGAAAAGCCGGCGGCGCCCGTTAGCGGGGCGCCGCCGTGGTCACGTCAGGCCGGGCTACCAAGCGTGCACCCTTCACTGCCGGACAGGGCGCCCCGTCATAGTGTCACTACAACGCTCGGTCCTGCTGGACGCTCCTGCCTCGGCCGCCTCCCGCGGCTGGTCGCGCGTGGGTACCCGGTTGCCGTGCACGAACCATAGGTCCGTGTCTTATTTCTACGCCGGGTCGGCCAGCTTGGGAAGGACCTGGCGTGATCGATTCGTGATCTTTACTGCTGCGCCTGCTCACTTGCCGCGGCCGGTTGCGCGGCGAACGCGAGTACGGGCCAGCCGCGGGCCGTCGCCACCTTGCGCAGCTGCCGGTCGGGGTTGACGACGTGCGGATGCCCGACGGTCTCGAGCATCGGCAGGTCCGTGAAGGAGTCGCTGTAGGCGAAGCTGTCGTCCAGGTCGTAGCCGCGCTCCTGCGCGAGCTGGCGGATCCGGCTGGCCTTGCCCTCGCCGTAGGCATAGAACTCCATCTCGCCGGTATACCGCCCGTCGGCATGGCGCATCTGGGTCGCGATGATCCCCGATGCGCCGAGCATCGCGCCGATCGGGCCCACCATCTCCTGGCCAGACGTCGAGACGATGAAGACGTCCCGCCCCGCTTCCTTGTGCGCGTCGAGCAGTCCTCGTGCCTCGGGGTAGACAAGCGGGCCGATCGTCTCGGTCAGATGGGTCATCACGATCTCGGTGACCCGCTCCACGGGCCAGCCGCTGCACAGCCGCGTGATCTGATCCTTGATCCGCTCCATCTGCTGGTGGTCAGCCCCGCCGAGCCGGAAGACCAGCTGGGCGAAGGCGCCGCGGGCGGCCTGGGCACGGTTGATGAGACCATGCCGGTAGAACGACGGCGCGAACGCCAGAGTGCTTGACCGGGAGATAATGGTCTTATCCAGGTCAAAGAAGGCGGCTGTGGGCCTAGCGGTGCCGCCTGCCGGAGTCTCCATGGTCCGCGAGCATAGAGGACCAACCCGAAATCCAATCTCGTTCGGTCTGACCGACTGGTAACTTTGACCCGCTGCGCGTAGGATTTCCTGAGTTACGGAACCGCTCTGTCCCCCCGGAGTCGGGCCGTACGGCGACCCCCGCTCTCCCCCCCGGCGGGGGTCGCCTCTTTTCTCCGGATGATCCCGCTGTCACCGCTGCGTGAGCAGGCAGTCGAGCAGCGCAAGCGCACCAGGCTTGGAGAGCGGCTCGTTGCCGTTGCCGCACTTGGGTGACTGGATACAGGAGGGGCAGCCCGCGATGCACTCGCAGCCGTCGATGGCGAGTGCGGTGGCCCGCAGCCACGGCACGGCGGCCGCGAAGCCGCGCTCGGCGAAGCCGGCTCCGCCGGCGTGACCGTCGTACACGAAGATCGTCAGCCGTCCGGTCTGCTGGTGCAGGTCAGAAGACACCCCGCCGACGTCCCAGCGGTCACAGGCCGCGACGAGCGGCAGCAGGCCGATGGCCGCGTGCTCGGCCGCGTGCGCGGCGCCTGGAAGGTCAGTCCCCCTGGCTGCCAGATCCTCTCGCCGGGCCGGATCGAGCGTCCACCAGACCGCCCTGGTCCGCAGCGTACGAGATGGCAGGTCAAGCGCTACCTCGCCGATGGGCTGGCCTGTGTCCGGCCTGCGGCGGGTGAAGGACGTGACCTGCCTGGTCACCAGGACGTCGCCGAAGTGGACCGTGGCGCAGGCCCAGTCGGCCCGGTGCAGTTCGCTGGCGATCGAGATGTCGGTCAGCTCGCGGGCCGAGGTGACGTACCCGGGGTCGGTGGCCTGCACGAGTGCCACCCCGTCGGTCAGGTCCAGGCTGGTGACCAGGTACTGCTCGCCCTGGTGCTGGTACACGGCACCGGCGTGCGCCATGAGATGAGACGACGGCTCGTCCATCGTGCCAATCAGGCGCCCGGTGGATTCCTCGACGATCCTGACCGGGCTGCCGCCCGCGCCGCGCAGTCCGGTCAGCGGCATCCGGCGGCCGGTAAGGTGCCATCTGCCGCCGCGGTCGCGCAGGGTCCCCGCAGTCACCAGATCGGCGATCACAGCGCTGGTACCTGGCCCGAATAGGGGAACGTCGGCGCCGGTCAGCGGGAGCTCGGCCGCTGCCGCGCACAGATGCGGCGCCAGGATGTAGGGATTTGCCGGGTCAAGCACCGTCGCCTCGACCGGCCGGTGCAGCAGCGCCTCAGGGTGATGCACCAGGTAGGTGTCGAGCGGATCGTTCCTGGCGATCAGGATCGCGACTGCCTCCCGGCCGTCCTTCCCCTCCCGCCCGGCCCCAGCGGCCCGGCCGGCCCGGCCGGCTTGCTGCCACAGCGCCGCCCTGGTTCCCGGCCATCCGGCGATCAGGACCGCGTCGAGGCCGGTGATGTTGATGCCGAGCTCGAGCGCCGGCGTGGCCGCCAGCGCCGTGATCGCCCCGGTGCGCAGCGCTTCCTCCAGCTGCCTGCGCTCCTGCGGCAGGTATCCCGAGCGGTAGGCGGCGACCCGGTGGGCCAGGTCGTCGTGACCGGTCTCGATCAGGCGGGTGCGGGCCCCCGCGGCGGCGGCCTCGGCACCGCGCCTTGACCTGATGAAGGCGATCGTGGGGACGCTGTCGCGGACCAGGTCGGCCAGCATGTCGGCGGCCTCGGCCACGGCGGTACGGCGAAGCGGGGCGCCGGCCTCGCCCCGGGCGGTGGTCAGCGGCGGCTCCCACATCGCGAACGTCATCCCCGGTCGCGGCGCGGCATCCGCGGTGACTTCCTCGGCCTCCTGTCCGGTCAGCAGCCCGGCCGACTTGCCGGGCTCGCTGATCGTCGCGGAGGCGAGCACGAAGACAAGCCCGGGCGCGCCGCTCTCCCTGTGGTACTCGGCCACCCGGCGCAGGCGCCGCAGCACATGGGCGACGTGCGAGCCGAAGACGCCCCGGTAGCCGTGACACTCGTCCACGATGACGTACCTGAGCCTGCGCAGGAAGCCGCTCCACCGCTGGTGCTGCGGCAGCAGGCCGAAGTGCAGCATGTCCGGAGTGGTCAGCAGGTACGTGGCATGCTTGCGGGCCCAGGTTCGCTGCCCGGCCGGGGTATCGGAGTCCACGACCGCGGGCCGTAGCCCGGGCATGGGCCCGCGCGCTGGCCAGCCGCCGAGCGCGTTCAGCACGGCAAGCTGATCGGCGGCGAGCGCCCGGGTGGGCGTCAGGTACAGCGCCGTCGCGCCCTCGCCGATCGCGGTGAGCGCGGGGGCGAGATAGCCGACCGACTTGCCTGAGGCGGTCCCGGTGGCCAGGATGACGCTCCGTCCCGCCCTGGCATGATCAGCGGCGGCTGCCTGGTGAGCCCACGGACGCTCGATCCCGATCCGGCCGAAGGCCGAGACCAGGTCCGCCGGAATCCAGCCGGGCCAGGGTACGCTCTGGCCGGCCCTGGCAGGCATCCGCTCGGCGTGGGTGAGCCGCCCTGACTCCGCGCCTGACCGCAGGATCGCGTGCGCGCCTGACTGACCGTCATGGGCAGCGGGAATCGCTGGCCCATCGGTGCTGCGCGGCGGCGGATCAGGCATGGTGTAAGAAGTTTGTCATCGGCGGTCCGAGTGCCTTGAACCGTGATCTGGTATAGACATGAGTCTGGGCATGGTTGAATGCGCGACGGGAGCATCAGCCCCGGCGCGCCGGACGAGATTTGCTCGGCCGACGGCTGGGATAATGGATGCATGGCGCTGGAGGAATCTGTGGATCTGAAGCTCGATCACCACAACAAGGACGGTATCGAGATCGTCGACGTGGAAGGCGAGATCGACGTCTACACCGCGCCTCGTCTGCGTGAGATGCTCATCGATCTGGTAACGAACGGAAACCACCAGATCGTCGTGAACATGGAGAAAGTGGAGTTTCTTGACTCGACCGGTCTGGGCGTGCTCGTCGGCGGGCTCAAGCGGGTTCGCGCGCACGATGGCTCGCTCGACCTGGTCTGCACTCAGGAGCGGATCCTGAAGATCTTCCGCATCACTGGCCTGACCAAGGTCTTCGGCATTCACGCCACCGTCGACGAGGCGATCGCTTCCAGGAAGTCGGAGAAGTAGCCACCGATGCGGGCGAGCCAGGTGGCACCAGATGGCCATCGTTGAGGTCACGTTCACGCCCTTGCCCGCTCATGTGCGGACAGCCAGGCTGGTAGCCACCGCGGTGGCCCGGCGCAGCGGCGTGCCTGAGGCGCTGCTCGATGAGGTCAGGCTAGCGGTGGGCGAGGCCTGTTCCAGGGCCGTCGAGGCGCATGCCCAGCACTGCCCGGACGAGCCAGTGCGCGTAGCGCTGTCCGACCAGGCGGGCCGATTCGAGATCGAGGTCGTCAACGCGGGCGCCGGCCCGGCCGGCGGGCCTGGCGGAGGCGAGGCGCTCGCTCCTCCTGGCTTCTCGCTCGCGGTCATCGCGGGACTGGCCGACGACGTTCAGATCAGCGAGACGCCGTCCGGCACGAGCGTCAGGATGAGCTGGCCGCTGTCAGACTCGCTGGCGGCCGGCTCGCCGGCCTGAGGGGCGGGCGGACGGCGGGCAGTTCGGTTACCGTTTGATCACGAGCGGATTGCGGCGTCGTGACATCTAGACCCTCTTCAGCGCGGAGGGAGGCAGATGCGTAGACTCCCCGCACTGCCTAACGCCATAACGTTATGTCCGATTGATGACGAATGATGACGTATGAGGACGAAAAGAAGCTTTAAGCACCTGGCTGAGCGCTGCTCCGCGCGCGCGGAGCAACCAGAGGCCAGGCGTGCTTCCCCCTGTCGAGGAGGATAGATGACAAGGCTCGGTTCCGCTCTAGCGAGCGCGCCGGCCGCCACCGTATCGGGGTCTAATCTGACCTGGGTAGTAATCGTGGCTGTCGTGGCGTTGCTCGCCCTTGCCGTGGCCGGCTGGCTGGTCAGGGAGGTCCTGGCGGCTAGCCAGGGCACCGAGAAGATGCAGGAGATCGCCAAGGCGGTCCAGGAGGGCGCGGCCGCTTACCTGCAGCGCCAGTTCAGGACCCTGGGCGTCTTCGTCGTCCTGATCTTCTTCGTGCTGCTCGCCCTGCCGGCCGACACGACCTCCGTCCGGATCGGCCGTTCGGTCTTCTTCCTCGTCGGGGCACTGTTCTCGGCGGTCACCGGCTTCACCGGGATGTCCCTGGCCGTGCGCGGTAACGTCCGGGTCGCGGCGGCAGCGCGCGAGGGCGGAGAGCGCCCCGCGACGCGAATCGCGTTCCGGACCGGGGGCGTGGCCGGGATGTTCACCGTCGGCCTCGGGCTGTTCGGTGCCGCACTGGTGGTGCTGATCTACAAGTCCAACGCCTCCGGTGTGCTGGAGGGCTTCGGCTTCGGCGCGGCCCTGCTCGCGATGTTCATGCGAGTCGGCGGCGGCATCTTCACCAAGGCCGCCGATGTCGGCGCCGACCTGGTCGGCAAGGTCGAGAAGGGCATCCCCGAGGACGACCCGCGAAACGCGGCGACCATCGCCGACAACGTCGGCGATAACGTCGGCGACTGCGCGGGCATGGCAGCCGACCTGTTCGAGTCCTACGCGGTAACCCTGGTGGCCTCGCTGATCCTGGGCAAGGCAGCGTTCGGCTCGTCCGGCCTGGTGTTCCCGCTGATCGTGCCGATGATCGGCGTGATCACCGCGGTGGCCGGGATCTTCTTCGTCGCGCCGCGCAAGCGCGACCGCAGCGGCATGACCGCGATCAACCGCGGCTTCTTCCTGTCGGCAATCTTCTCGCTGGTGCTGGTGGTCATCGCGGCCTTCGTGTACCTGCCGAGTTCCTTCAGCAAGTTCCGCGCCCAGGGCGTCACCGACCCGAGCATCCTGGGTGACACCAGGATCACCCCGCAGGTGTTCGCGATCGCCGCGGTCGCGATCGGCCTGATCCTGGCCAGCGCGATCCAGCTGCTCACCGGCTATTTCACCGAGACCAGCCGCAAGCCGGTCAGGGAGATCACCGACTCCGCGCTGACCGGCCCGGCGACCGTGATCCTGTCCGGCATCGCCGTCGGCCTCGAGTCGGCCGTCTACTCCGCGCTGCTGATCGGTGCCGCTGTGTACGGCGCGTTCCTGCTCGGCACCGGCAGTGCCACCCTGGCGCTGTTCGGCGTGGCGCTGGCCGGAACGGGCCTGCTCACCACCGTCGGCGTGATCGTGTCGATGGACACCTTCGGTCCGGTCTCGGACAACGCCCAGGGCATCGCCGAGATGAGCGGCGACGTCGAGGGCGAGGCCGCGCAGGTGCTGACCAGGCTTGACGCGGTCGGCAACACCACCAAGGCGATCACCAAGGGCATCGCCATCGCCACGGCCGTCCTGGCGGCCACCGCGCTGTTCGGCGCGTTCCGCACCACGGTCGAGCAGGCACTCGGCAAGGCCGCGGGCACCTTCAGCCTGTCGATCGACCGGCCCAACGCACTGGTCGGCCTGATCGTCGGTGCCTCGGTGGTGTTCCTGTTCTCCGGCCTCGCCATCATGGCGGTGGGCCGGGCGGCTGGCCGGGTTGTCTTCGAGGTCCGTGACCAGTTCCGGAAGCACCCGGGCATCATGGACTTCACCGAGAAGCCCGAATACGGCCGGGTCGTAGACATCTGCACCAAGGATTCCCTGCGCGAGCTTGCCACTCCCGGCCTGCTCGCCGTGCTCACGCCGATCGTGATCGGCTTCGGCTTCGGTTATGTGCCGCTCGGATCGTTCCTGGCCGGGGCGATCGCTGCGGGCGTGCTGATGGCGGTGTTCCTCGCCAACTCCGGTGGTGCCTGGGACAACGCCAAGAAACTGGTGGAGGACGGCGTGCACGGCGGCAAGGGATCCGACGCGCACGCGGCCACCGTCATCGGCGACACGGTCGGTGACCCGTTCAAGGACACGGCCGGACCGGCGATCAACCCGCTGATCAAGGTGATGAACCTGGTCTCGCTGCTGATCGCGACGGCGGTGGTCCAGCAGGCCGGCAACACCGGCCTGCGCGTCGCCATCGCGCTCGTAGCGCTGGCCATCGTGGTCACCTCCATCGTGATCGCCAAGCGCCGCTCGACCGGCATCGCGCCGTCGGAGTCCGGTAACGCGGACGGCCCGGCCGCTCCGGCCGACGACGAGCAGCCAGCCGAGGCGAAGGCATAACGGGCACGAAGGCCATCAGAGGCGGCGGTCCGGGTCATCTTGCCCGGCCCGCCGCCTCTTGGCGTGCCTGGCCGCCGCTCGTTGCAGTCCGTGACCGGACGATCCGGACGGCCCTTCCCGCGTGGCGCCCTTTGCTCAGGCAGCGGCTCTGCCCGACCATGGATGCATGACAGCGCAACGGCAGCTCATCGTCATGCGGCACGCCAAGGCTGGCGAGCTGCCTGGCGGACCTGATGTGGAGCGGGCGCTGCGACCCAGGGGATGCAAGAACGCGACGGCGGCCGGCCAGTGGCTGGCAGGACGCGGATTCCTGCCCGATCTCGTGCTCTGCTCGCACGCCCGCAGGGCCAGGCAGACCTGGCAGTACGTGAGTGCCGAGCTGGCCAGCCTGCCTGAGGTAGTCAGCGACCCCAGGCTCTATCAGGCAGACGCCGCCGGACTGCTCGAGATTTTCGGTGAGACCCGGCCAGAGGTCAGGACCCTGATGTATGTCGGGCACAATCCGGCCGCCGCTGATGTCACCGAGATCCTGGTCGGCCGGCCGGTCGACTTTCCCACCGCGGCGACCGCGGTCGTCGGCCTGGCCGCACCCTGGTCCGACCTGGCCGGCGGATCGGCAGACGGCACCGGCGAGCTGCTCGCCTCGTGGACTCCGCACGCCGATGCCGGCTGAGGTCCTGCGACTGCGCGGCGTCGGTGTCTGCCGTGATCAGTCGCTGCTGCTGCGAGAGGTGAGCTGGACCGTCCGTGACGACGAGCGCTGGGTCGTCGTCGGCCCGAACGGCGCCGGGAAGACCACGCTGCTGCAAGTCGCCGCGGGACTGATCCTGCCTACCGAGGGCACGGCCGAGGTGCTCGGCGAGCCGGTCGGCGAGGCGGATCTGGCCGAACTGCGCAGCCGGGTGGGGATTTCGAGCGCGGCCGTCGCCGAGCAGGTGCCGCGCGGCGAGAAGGTCATCGACCTGGTGATGACCGCCGGCTACGGGATCCTGGGGCGCGGCGCGGAGGACTACGACTCGTTCGACGTGGTGCGGGCGGTCGACCTGCTCGACGCGGTGGGGTGCGCGCACCTGATCAGGCGCCAGTTCGGCACGTTGTCAGAAGGCGAGCGCAAGCGGGTGCAGATCGCGAGGTCGCTGATGGCCGACCCGGAGATGCTGCTGCTCGACGAGCCCGCGGCCGGACTGGACCTCGGCGGCCGGGAGGAGGTGCTCAGCCGGATCGCGGCGCTGGCACGCGATCCCGCCTCGCCGGTGCTCGTCCTGGTCACGCACCACGTCGAGGAGGTGCCCGAGTCCTTCACGCACGCCATGCTGATGCGCAAGGGCAAGGTGCTGGCCGCCGGGCCGATCGAGCAGGTGTTCACCGAGCCGAACCTGTCCCAGTGCTTCGGGATCCCGCTGATCCTCCAGCGGATCGGGGCGCGCTGGATGGCACGCGCCGTGCCGATCCGCTGACCTCCGCTGACCCCGAGCCCGCGGCAGGTCGCTGTACTGGCCCGCCCTAGTATCGGGTCATGCGTCGGGGATCGTGTGAGTAGCGCGGAGATCGTCGCGATCCTTGCCGCGGCTCTCGCGGCCGGCGCCATCAATGCCGTCGTGGGATCGGGCTCGCTGATCACGTTCCCGACGCTGCTCGCCTTCGGTTTCCCGCCGGTGATCGCGAACGTCTCGAACAACATCGGCCTGGTTCCGGGGAACGTCAGCGGTGTCTACGGCTACCGGTCCGAGCTGACCGGGCAGCGGAGCAGGCTGGTACGGCTCGGCGTGGCGTCCTGCGCGGGCGCGCTGGCGGGCGCCAGCGCGCTGCTGGCTCTCCCGGCCGGCGTCTTCGAGGTCGCCGTTCCGGCGCTGATCATCGGGGCCTGCGTGCTCGTCGTCATCCAGCCGCGGCTGTCCGCCAGGATCGCGGCCCGGGGCAAGGACCGGCAAGAGCACGGCGGGCCGCTCTTGTTCGCCGGGATATTCCTGGCAGGGGTCTACGGCGGCTACTTCGGCGCCGCCCAGGGAGTGCTGGTCATCGGGCTGCTCGGCACCTTCCTGGTCGAGAGCCTGCAGCGGGTCAACGCAGGCAAGAACGTGCTCGTCACCATCGTGAACGGCACGGCCGCGCTGGTCTTCGTTCTCTTCGCGCATGTGGCCTGGCTGGTGGTGGGACTGATCGCGGCGGGATCGACGGTGGGCGGGCTGATCGGAGCCAGGCTGGGCCGGCGCCTGCCGCCGCTGGCGCTGCGGATCCTCATCGTGGTGATCGGCGTGATCGCGGCGGTCAAGCTGATCTTCTTCCGCTGATCAGCTGGCGGGCGGGGCGAGGAGCCCGCGCCTGACCGCCTCGGCGACGAGTTCTCTGGCGAGCCTGCCGAGCGACGGCGATCCGTCCTCGACCAGCTGCACCTTCGTGAGCACCTGATCCGCGGTAATGCCATGCAGCCGCCACGTGCCGCCGCCGGCCCGCAGGTTCTCCAGCATCGGCTGCAGCCGGTCAAGCGCCCGGGCGAACTTCGCCTCGGGTGTCAGCCGCTCGCTGAACTCGTCCCAGAGCCGCCGGAGCGCGGCAGCCTGGTCGGCGGGGAGGATGGCGAAGATCCGGTCGGCAGCGGCCTGCTCAGCGATCTCCTGCTGCCGCTGGCGCTCCTGGTCGGCATACAGGAACAGGTCGCCCGCGTCGATCTCCACCAGGTCGTGCACCAGCACCATGCCGGTCACCCGGCCGATGTCGGTGCCAGGCGGTGCGTGCTCGGCCAGGACGATCGCCATCATCGCCAGGTGCCAGGAGTGCTCGGCGGAGTTCTCGGGCCGGTCAAGGCCCGGACCGGCCAGGACGGTCTGCCTGAGCACGCTCCTGAGCGCGCCGATCTCGTCGACGAACCGCATCTGCTGGTCGAGGCGTTCCATTCCGGTCGCCGCCCCCTCCTGGCGGGCTGTGCTCACGGCCTTCTTGTGCCGCGGCAGCCCTTTAGTGCGGGCCGAGCCCCAGCGCGTGCAGCAGCACGAGCAGCGCGGCGAAGGCGATCAGGATCCCGGCCGTCCGCGCGGCGGACCGCAGACGGCTCCGGCGCGAGGACGGAGCGCTCCGGCCCCGGTCCGCGGTCCCGCCGACCAGCCGCAATCGCCCGCGGCGTCTGGCGGGCCTGGAAACTGCCTGACCGGCCGACGTCACCGGCCTGCGGAGCTTGCTTGCCTTCCTGGCGTTGCGCCGGTTCATCTTCACGAACGGGCCGGCCGGCCCGGCAGGGTGCATCGCCCGCTCTTGCGCCGACGGCTCACGGAACTTCGGAGCGCCGCTGGCGCCCGAGGTGAGATCACGTAGCTGTCGGTCGAACTCGTCGGGGCCGGGGACCGCTGGGCTGTGCTCGACAGGCATGCACGTAAGTATGCCTCGCTGACCTGACAAGAACGGACGAACGGAGCCAGTTCCCCGGGCGCGAGCCCCGCCCCCGGCGCGGCGGGTGGCGCTAGCCGGCCGTGCGCTGCGCGGCAATCAGGTCCCGGTACCAGGCGAACGAGGCCTTCGGGGTCCGCTCTTGCGTGCCGAAGTCGGTGTAGACCAGGCCAAACCGCTGGTGGAAACCCTCCGCCCACTCGAAATTGTCGGTGAACGTCCACTCGAAGTAGCCGCGCACGTCCACGCCCTCGCTGATCGCCGCGTGGACGGCACGGATGTGGCCGTCCAGGTAGCTGATCCGGTCCTGGTCGTCGACAATGCCGTCCGGTCCCGGCTCGTCGTGCTGCGAGCACCCGTTCTCCGTGACGTAGACCGGCGGGAGCGCGTCACCGTACCAGTCGCGCAGCGAGGTGAGCAGCTCGGTGAGCCCGGCGGGGATGACAGGCCAGCCGAACGCCGTCTGCGGGTAGCCGGGTATCGGCTGCATCTCGAACGGCAGCGGTGAGTCAGGCAGTGCCGACAGCCTGGTCGGCGAGTAGTAGTTCACGCCGAGCCCGTCGATCGGTGCCGAGATCACGGCCAGGTCGCCGTTCTGCACGCAGTCAAGGCCGTCCGGTCCGACGCCGAACGCGGACAGATCGGGATACCTGCCGAGCAGGACCGGGTCGGTGAACATCCGGTTCTGCAGGATGTCGTACGCCGCCGTGGCGGCGCGGTCGGCCCGGCTGTCGCTGGCCGGCCAGGCGGGGGAGTAGTTGTTCGTGAGTATTACCTGGTCCGCGCCCGCCGCTCGGAGCGCCGCGGTGGCCAGGCCATGGCCGAGCAGCTGATAATGCACGGTGGGCAGCGCGCCGAGCATCAGCGACTTGCCCGGCGCGTGGATGCCGAGCGCGTAGCCGTAGGCGGTCACCACGAACGGCTCGTTCAGGGTGATCCAGCTGCCGATCCGGTCGGCGAGCCGGGTGGCGGTGATCGTCGCGTAGTCGGCGAACCGCTGTGCCGTGTCCCTGGTCAGCCAGCCGCCGTCGTCCTCGAGCGGCTGCGGGAGGTCCCAGTGGTAGAGCGTCGGAACCGGGGTGATCCCGGCCGCGAGCAGCCCGTCGGTCAGCCGGTCGTAGAAGTCCAGGCCGGCGAGGTTGACCGCGCCCTTGCCGTCTGGCTGTACCCGGGGCCAGGCGATCGAGAACCGGTACGCCGTGATGCCGAGCTCGGCCATCAGCGCGATGTCGGATTCCCACCGGTGGTAATGGTCGGTCGCCACGTCGCCGGTGTGCCCGTCCCTGATCACGCCGGGCCGGCGGCAGAAGGTGTCCCAGACCGACGGGCCGCGGCCGTCCTCGGCAACGGCGCCTTCGATCTGGTACGCGGCGGTGGCGACGCCCCACTGGAAGCCAGGGGGGAACGCGGGCATCGGCGAGTCAGTCACCCGCCGATCGTAACCAGTTCAGGTCACAGGCGCTCGGCCTGGTCGGCCGCGGGCACGGCGCCCATGATCATCGAGTCACCGCGGAACAGCGGGGTGTCTCTGACCTGCCGCTCGATCGTGGCCGCCGACATCGTGTAGCCGATGAACAGCAGCAGCGAGACCGCCTCCATCACGATCCACAGCCAGTGCGAGGCGAGCTGGGTGCTCCAGTCGTTCAGGCCGTGCAGGACCGCTGGCAAGGTGATGCCGAACAGGATCAGCGGGATCCGCCGCCTGCGGTAGTTCACGCCCATGCCGATGAAGAACGCGGCGATCCCGGCCCAGACCGCGTGCTGGAAGCCGTCGACGAAGACCCGCTGGGCGAAGGTCAGGATCAGCGGGACGTCAAGGCCAGCCTTCTGATTGCCCTGCATCAGGTAGCTCGAGGTGTACAGCACGGACTCCCTGACTCCGAAGGCGAGCCCGGCGACGGTCCCGAGAAACATCCACACCCGCACGTCGAGCGTGATCTTCCAGACCCAGCGGAGCAACAGCGCCGCCACGAGGATCGGCACCGCCTTGGTGACCTCCTCGGCGAAACCGACACCGTAGATCCAGGGCAGCAGGTTGTGCAGGTGCGCGGTCTTGTCGAGCGAGTCTTCCCAGGGCAAGGTCAGGGTGGGCAGCAGCACCATGACCGCGGTGATGATCGCGACGGCCAGCCAGCCGATCAGCTTGGTGATCTGGCCGGGCCGGATCAGCAGCCAGAAGGCGACCGCCCATAGCGGCGCGATGGCAAGGCTGTAGGCCCAGCCGGGCGCACTGGTATTGCTGGTGGCGGAGAGGAGCACGACGAAAAGCGACGGCAGCAGCCCGTAGGCGATCACGAGCAGCCTCGAGCCCTGCGCCCAGCCGGGATCCTTCAGCCAGCTGCGGACCGGAACCAGGATGTGCACGGCCCTGGCGAAGTCGCCGACCGGGAAGTCGAGCCGCGGGTGATGCGCCGAGAGCTGCTGATAGACCGGGCTGGAGTGGCTGCCCGAGACGTCGCCGCGCCACAGTTGCTCACGGTGGATGGCGCTGGCATGCCGCACTCGCCTGGCGGGCGGCGGGTGCTGATCCGGCCCGGTGTGTTCCCCTGGCCCGTCCGGGTCGTCGCGGCCGTCGTGCCCGTCGTGGCTGTGCTGGCTGAGTGAGCGCAGGTGCTCCGCCTGGCTGGCGTAACCTGCCTGCTCGGTGAGCCCGGTCGGGTCCGCCCAGCCGACCGGGGTGTCGGCGTCGGCGTCGGCGACTAGCTCGATCCGCAGTTCAGGCCCGAGCGGCGTGGCCAGGTGCACCTCGAGCGGCTGCTGCACGGCGACCGACGCGACCGCGATGCCGCCGACGTAAGTCCGGCCCTTGCCCAGATCGTCGAGCAGCC
>DASWAA010000138.1:0-5909 GCA_036391385.1 Streptosporangiaceae bacterium | reverse complement strand
TTCCGTGACGTCAGCGGCTGGGAGGGCGCCGACTGGTACGCCCCGGAGGGGGTCGAGCCGGAAGTCGGCGAGCTGACCTGGGGCCGCCCGCACTGGTTCGGCTACTGGGAGGCCGAGCACAATGCCACCCGCAATGGCGTGGTCGTAATGGACATGTCGTTCATGGCCAAGTTCCTGGTGCAGGGCCGGGACGCCGCTGCCCAGCTGGAGCGGATCAGCGCCAACCAGGTCGCGGCCGAGCCGGGCCGGATCACCTACACCCAGTGGCTGAACGAGCGCGGCACGCTGGAGGCCGACCTCACCGTCACCAAGCTGGACGACGAGCAGTTCTTCGTGGTGGCCTCCGACACCGCGCACCGGCACGCGGAGACCTGGATGCGGCGGCACTTCGGCGACGCTCACGCCTTCGTCACGGACGTGACCTCCGGATTTGCCCAGATCAACGTGCAGGGGCCGTCGTCGCGCGAGCTGATGTCCGCGGTTACCCACGCCGACATGTCGAACGAGGCCTTCCCGTTCCGCGCCGCCCGCTACATCGACATCGGCTACGCCAGGGTGCTCTGCATCAGGATCACCTACCTCGGCGAGCTCGGGTACGAGCTGCACATCCCGGCGGAGCAGGCAGCCGCCGTCTATGACCGGCTGGTCGCGGCCGGACGGCCGCTCGACCTGCGGCACGCGGGGCTCAAGGCCCTGGCCAGCCTGCGGATGGAGAAGGCCTACCGCGACTACGGCCACGACATCGACAACACCGACTCGGTGCTTGAGGCCGGGCTCGGCTTCGCTGTCGCCCTGGACAAGCCCGGCGGATTCATCGGCAGGGACGCCGTGCTGGCCCAGAAGGCGAAGGGCCCCCTTACCCGCCGCCTGGTCCAGGTGCTGGTGGACGATCCGGAGCCGCTGATGTTCCACGCCGAGATCGTCAGCCGTAACGGGCGGCCGGCTGGGTATATCCGTTCTGCTTCTTACGGGTTCACGCTCGGTGGCGCGGTCGGCCTGGCGATGATAGACGCGGACGCTCCGATCGACCAGAAGTACCTCGACTCGGGCGCGTGGACAGTTCAGATCGGTGACAGGGTCTGCCCGGCCAGGGTTTCGCTGCGGCCGCTGTACGACCCGTCAAGCAAGCGCGTGCAGATGTAGCGGGAGGACTGGCCTCATGGCCGACCTGGCGGATTTCGAGGCACTTGTGCCGCACGACCACGGCCTGGTCGTGATGACGGTGATCGGCCCCGATGGCCGGATGCGCCCGTCGGTGGTCAACGCCGGCGTCATCGACCATCCGATCACCGGCGCCCGGGTGGTTGGCGTCGTCATCCACGGCGGCGCACGTAAGCTCGACCACCTGCGCGCCAGGCCGCGAGCTTCGGTGGTGCTGCGAGCCGGCTGGCAGTGGGCCGGCGTCGAGGGACCGGTCGAGATCGCGGGGCCGGACGACCCGATGGAAGGCATCGGCCCGGAGCGGCTCAGGCTGCTGCTGCGCGAGATCTTCACCGCGGCCGGCGGAACGCACGACGACTTCGACGAGTACGACCGCGTCATGGCCCAGGACCGCCGGGCCGCCGTGCTGATCGCCCCCGACCGAGTCTTCGCCAGCGGCTGATCACTGCGGCGACACGTCCTTGCTGATCGAGCTCAGGGCGGCGGTGATCCACTCCTCGATTGCTGCCTTGCCTAGGCCGAGGCTCGTGAGCGGCCCCTGGCCAGCTTCCAGATCGAGCAGGGCCAGCAGGAGGTGCTCGGTACCCACGTAGTTGTGGCCGAGGCGGAGAGCTTCCTGGAAGGTGAGCTCCAGCGCCTCCTTGGCCCGGGCGTCGTAGGGAATGAGCGCCGGCGGCGCGTGGTCGGCGGCGGGCGGCAACGTGGCGGTTACGGTCTCACGAACGCTGTCAAGGGTCACCTTCTGCGCGGTGATGGCCAGCGCGGCGAGCCCGTGCGGTTCGCTGAGCAGGCCAAGCACGAGGTGGGGTGGCGCGATCTCGGTGCTGCCAGCGGCGCGCGCCGCTTCCTGCGAGGCCCACACGACGTTGCGGGCGCGCGGGGTGAAACGGCTGAACCCGTGGGTCGTTTCAAGGGCCGGGACCGGCTCTTTCCCGACAAACCGCTTTTGCGCCGCCTGCTTGGTGACGCCCATGCATGCGCCGATCTCCGTCCACGACGCACCGGAGCGCCGGGCTTGGTCGACGAAGTGACCGATGAGATGGTCTGCCACCTCGTCGAGATGCTCAGCGGCGATCACAGCGTCGGTGAGCTGATCGAGCGGACTTGCATGCACCTTTTCGATGGCTTCGATCAGGTCGCCGAGTCGTATCCGTGGATTTGTCATGCGTCAACCCTAGGTTGACGCATGAGATTCGTCAACCTAGGGTTGACGCCCGAACTGGGGCGGGTGCCGTGCCTGCTCTGGAGCTCGGTCAGGCGGGGGAAATGCCCAGGTCGCGGTGGCCGGCGGCGGGCTCGGGGCCGCCCTCGGGCGGGCGGTTGACCAGGCTTTGCGCGGCCATCACCAGGTAGCGCCAGAGCTCCTGGTCATGCGCCGGGTCGAGTTCGAGCTCGTCCATGGCGGCCCGCATGTGCCGCAGCCACGCGTCGCGCTCGGCCTCGCCGATGTCGAAGTGCACGTGCCGCATCCGCAGCCGGGGGTGGCCGCGCAGCTCGTTGTAGGTGGACGGGCCGCCCCAGTACTGGATCAGGAACAGCCGCAGATGCTCCTTCGCCGGGCCGAGGTCCTTGCTCGGGTAGACCGCCCGAAGCTCGGGGTCGGTCTCCACTCCCGCGTAGAACAACTCGACCAGCCGGGTGAAGGTCTCCTCGCCGCCGACGGCCTGGTAGAAGGTTGGCTCGGGTTCGGCAGGCACCTGCCGTGCTGTGCTCTCCATGACGGACTCAAGGGTACTTGTCCTGACGACACGCCGGTCGAACGTACCCTCTGAGCAGGGTAGACATCATGCATTCGCTGGCTGTTCGCCGGATCGAACGCCGCCTGGCGGCAATTAGGTGTTGGCGGCAGGGCCCTTGCCCGGTCACACTGGTCACGGGTGCCCCGGCAGCCAGCGGGCGGCCCGGCCTGGGAGGTGGCATTGCGCAGGGTCCTGCTGCTTAACATCACGTTCGAGCCACTCACCACGGTCGGACTGCACCGCGCAGTCGGACTCGTACTGGCGGACAAGGCCGAGATCCTGCACAACGAGTCATCCGGGCTCGTGCTGCACTCCTCCTCGACCAAGCTTGCGATGCCCTCGGTGATCCGGCTGAGGCGCTACGTGCGCGTGCCGCACCGCAACCGCGTGCCGCTGACCCGAGCCGCCCTGATGCGCAGGGATAACTTCCAGTGCGCCTACTGCGGTGCCGCCGCCGACACGATCGACCACGTGATCCCGCGCAGCCGGGGCGGCGAGCACGCCTGGGAAAACTGCGTCGCCTCATGCACTCGCTGCAACCACCGCAAGGCCGACCGGCTGATCTCCGAGCTTGGCTGGACGCTGTGCTGGGAGCCGCTGGCACCGCGCGGGTCGCACTGGCGGCTGATCGGCGCCGCCCGCGACGGCGACCCGCAGTGGGCTGCCTACCTCACGGCCAGCGCTGCCTGATCGTCCCTTAGCCCGGCCGGCGCAAGCTCACCCCGCTCAGGTGATGCGCGTCGCCGCGATCGGCCGCATCATGGCCGGCATGGGCAGGCGCGGCACGCATCGCGGGAGCCCGCGCTGATCCGCACACCCGACCAGCGGCTGAGGGTCTTCGTCAGCTCCACGCTCGACGAGCTCGCGCCCGAGCGGGCGGCGGTCAGGCAGGCTGTCGAACGGCTGCGGCTCGCCCCGGTCATGTTCGAGCTAGGCGCTCGCCCGCATCCGCCGCGAACGCTGTACCGGGCTTATCTCGGGCAAAGTGACATCTTCGTCGGCATCTACTGGCAGAGCTACGGCTGGGTCGCGCCTGGCATGGAGGTCTCGGGAATCGAGGACGAGTACCGGCTGGCGGCCGGCAAGCCGTGCCTGGTGTACATGAAGGAGCCGGCGCCGGAGCGGGAGCAGGCGCTAGCCGAGTTCTTCGGGCGGGTCAAGAGCGACGGCCGCCTGTCGTTCAAGCGCTTCGGCACGGCCGCCCAGCTGGGCGAACTGGTGGCCGACGATCTGGCCCTGCTGCTGACCGAGCACTTCGCCTCGGGCGGCCTGGCGGAGGCGGGTGCCATCGGCCCGGTCGCCCCGGGCGGCGTCGGGCCGGCCGCGCTGCGCCCGCGGATGCTGCCCGTGCCGGCGACGGCCCTGGTCGGACGCGAGCGGGACCTGAAGACGGTCTGCGGCCTGATCGAGCGCGACGACGTTCGGCTGCTCACGCTGTCCGGGCTCGGCGGCATCGGCAAGACCCGGCTGGCGCTTGCCGCCGCGGAGCGGACCGCTGATCGGTTCGCCGACGGTGTCGGCTTCGCCGATCTGTCCGCGGTGCGCAGCCCTGAGCTGGTGCCTGCGGCCGCGGCGGCGGCACTGGGAATCCCGCAGGAAGGCACCAGGCCGCTGGCCGAGGTGCTGCCCGAGCGCCTGGCGAGCGCGCGGGTGCTGCTCATCCTGGACAACTTCGAGCACCTCGTCGGCGCGGCGCCGTTCGTGTCCGATCTGCTGGCCGGGTCGCGCGCGCTCACGGTGGTGGTCACCAGTCGCGCACTGCTGCGCGTCCGCGGAGAGCACGAGTACCCGGTCATGCCGCTGGACACGCCGCAGATGACCGACCCGGAGACGCCGGTGACGGAAGACACGGCGGCGGTGCGGCTCTTCGTCGAGCGGGCGAGGGACAGCAGGCCCGGCTTCACGCTCGGCGCGCAGAACGCCGGCGCGGTCGGTCGTCTGTGCGAACGGCTGGAGGGCATCCCGCTGGCCATCGAACTGGCCGCGTGCCGGATCCGGGTGCTGCCGCCGCAGGCGCTGGCGGACCGGATCGGAGACCGCCTCGACGTCCCGGCCGGCCCGTCGGACCTGCCGGAGCGCCAGCGCACGCTGCGGGCGACGATCGACTGGAGCTATGACCTGCTTGGCGAGCCGGAGCGCAGGGCGTTCGCCATCCTCAGCGTGTTCATGGCCGGCTTCACGCTGGACGGTGCGCAGGCACTGCTCGGCCCGGTCGGCCTCGACGCGCTCGACCTGGTTTCCTCGCTGGTCGAGAACAGCCTGGTCATGCCGACGGACTTGCCGGATGCCGAGCCGCGCTTCCGGATGACCGAGACCGTGCGCGAGTACGCGCAGGACCGGCTCGACGAGGGCGGCGAAGGGCAGGACACCAGGCTACGGATGGCGAGGTTCTATGCCGCCTTCGCGGAGCAGGCCGCCGCCGGCCTGATCAGCACGGAGCACCGCAACTGGCTCGCCAGGATCGACCCGGAGGTCGGCAACATCCGCGCCACGATCTCCTGGACTCTCTCGCGCGGCGAGATAGACCTGTGCGAGGCGGTGCTTGTGCCGTTGTGGATCTACTGGTGGTCACGTGGCTACGTCCCCGAACTGCGGCCGCTCACCGAGCAGATCCTCGCGATGAACCCGAGGCTGCAGCCCGCGGGGCGGGCACAGATGCTGCTGTCCGCCGCCAGCAGCCGAGCCATCACCGGCGACAACGAAGGCTCCCGGCCACTGCTGCGCGAGCTGATCGAGCTCTGCCGCGAGCTTGGCGACGAGCGGGCTCTCGCCATCACGCAGGCCCAGTACGCCGCCAGCATCGAGGTCGAGTCCACCGCGCAGGCGCGCGGACTGCTGTCCGAGGCGGCGGCGGTCCTGCTGCGAACCGGTGATCGATGGGGGGCCGCCTACGCGTTCGGCATTCTCGGGCAGGTGGCGCTGCTGGAAGGCGACACGGACGAGGCGGACCGGGTGCAGGCCGAGGCGATGCGGCACGCTCGGGCGGTCGGCAGTGACCACCTGGTCGGC
>DASWAA010000137.1:0-5129 GCA_036391385.1 Streptosporangiaceae bacterium | reverse complement strand
CGACAGTGAGCGGCTGCTGGTCGGCCAGACCGAGGCGGCCGAACTGGCCGCTCTCGACGAGGACCAGGCGGTCGAACTGCAGGCCCGCATCCGGCAGGCTCGCAACAAGTACGCGGGCCTGTACCGCCGCGGCGCCAGCGCCCGGGTGCCCGCCCAGGGCGGTCGCGGCAAGGCACGGCCGCTCAGCACGAGCGCCGCCATGAAAGCCGAGGCCTTCGAGGAGGCCCTGTCCCGCGTGAGCCGCAGGGTCGCCACCCTGGCACGTCAGGCCGCCGCCCGGTTGCGCACCGAGCGGATCAGCACTGCCAAGGCTGCCAAGGCGGGGCAGGCCGGCAAGGCGGGGCAGGGCGGCAAGGCCGGGCAGGCGGGCAAGGCCGGGCAGGCGGGCAAGGCCGGGTCTGCGACTGGCACGAAGGCCGGGCCGGGCGGGCGCGCGGCGAGCCAGGGCACGTCTGGTCCGTCCGGCAAGACCCGGTCGGTGCGAGACCGCAGCATGCGGACCCCGGCCACCGAGAAGCAGCGTGCCAGCACTCGCGCGACGGGAGCCAGTCGCCAGGCTAAGCGCGACAGCCGCTGAGCCCCAGGCGGGAGGCGCAGGCAGCTCCGGGGTCAGGCGGAGCGGCGCGGGCAGCTCCGGGGTCAGGCGGAGCGGCGACCACGATTCCCGGGGCCCTGCTCGGGATCTGCGTGTGGCCGCGGGGTGTCGTGGCGAAGCTGTTACTCTCCGTAGTCTTCGCGACAGCTCGCGTACGGGGCGCTTGTCCTCTTCCGCGGCCCCGGAGCGACCACCGGTGACGCCGGCGAACAGGGCAGGTCGGCGAGGCGAAGCCGGGCGCGAGTTCGCGGCGCCGACCGCGTCCGTCTCGACGATGACGTCGTCGATGATGACTAGCCCTTGAGCGGGCGGCCAGGATTTACTTTACATAATGTACATTATCGGCACTCTAGAACACCCGGTACGACCATGGCGTTCTGGCAGAGCTCTCAGGCCCGCCGGAAGAGCTCTCGGACCCGGCTCTCGGACCCGGCTGTGGGGTCCGGCTGCTCGGCGCCTGCGACGCACGGCTGAGCCAGCGCCGCCCATAAGGTCGATGGATGATTTTCAGTCGTCGTTACTGAAAATCATCCATCGACATCAGTCCTCCACGATTGCGCCGCCGAACGGCGGCCCTCTGCGCCTTGCGGGCTCCCGGCTGGGCCCACCGTCCTCGGCCACTGTCCTAGGCCCACCGCCCTGGGCCCTCATCGGCCACCGTCCTGGGCCACGGCCCCATGGGGACCCTGGCACCGGGCTCGCCCGGCCTGCGGCCCCGTCCCGGGATTCATAATAGGCGCCACTTATCTGCCTATTCCCTATTAATTGCCGTGCCGATTTTAGGGAAATCGCTTCGAGATAGTGCGCGTAAATGCCGGGCTGGTGTGGTTAGGATGGCCCGTTGCTTGAATTCACGATGCGGGGGGTCACTGTGAGTAAGGCAATTCAGGATGCTCGGCCCGCTTTTTATGATGATGCGGATTTTAACTATCTGACCTACTGGTCAGGCCGGGATTATGAGCATGAATCCGAGGTCATCGCCCTTCGCCGGCTCCTGGGCGGGCAGAGATTCGAGCACGCTGCCGACATCGGCGGCGGCTACGGGCGGCTCAGCGTGGTGCTGTCCGAGTACGCGGACAAGGTCACGCTCGTGGACCCGAGCAGCCAGCAGCTGGAGCTCGCGACGGACTTCCTCGCCGACCATCCGCACGTCGAGCTGCGCCTGATGGACGCTGCCGACCTGGACTTCCCCGATGCCAGTCTCGACCTGGTCGCGATGGTCCGGGTCATGCATCACCTGCCCGACCCGTCCGCCGAGCTGGCCGAAGTACACCGGGTGCTCGGGCCGGACGGCTCGGCGATCGTCGAGGTTGCCAATGTCGCGCACGCGGTCAACAGGCTCCGTTACCTGGCACGGCGGGAGCGTGTCCCCGCGGCCGCGCTCGACATCCGCTCACCGGAGGCCAGGGAAAAAGGCGGCATACCGTTCGTCAATCATCATCCGGTGACGATAGCCAGCCAGTTCCAGGCGGCAGGGCTGCGGATCGAGCGCGTGCTGTCGGTATCGAACCTGCGGCATCCGTTTTTCAAGAAGGCGCTGCCTGGCCGGTCGATCCTGGTAGCCGAGCGCATGGCTCAGACCCGCCTGGCCCGGATCCGGTTCGGCCCGAGCCTGTTCTTCCTGCTGCGACGGGAGACCAGGCTAGTTCCGCGGACTGGTCAGCGAACTGGCCAGCGACCCGCGCCTGGTCGACGGCACGCACGGGAAGCCGCCGTGCACATCCCGCCGCCTCGCCAGGGCGGCTAGGCACAGTACCCGGCCCGGTCCGCCGGCGCCATCCGCAGCGGCCCGGTCTGCCGGCGCCATCCGCAGCGGCCCGGTTCGCCGGCGCCATCCGCAGCGGCCCGGCTGGCAACGGCATCGGACATTCCCGTGCTGTCCGGCTAGCTCTCGTACCGGGCAGCCAGGGCCCTGGCCGTGCTGGCCAGCCGCTCCCTGAGGGATTGCGGCGCGAGAATCTCGATGCCCTCGCCGAGCCGCAGGAAGTCCTGGTGCGCATGGTCGGCCGACTCGATCGGGACCGTCGCTGTGATCCAGCCATCCTGGTCGGGCTCGGATGCCGTGCGGTCGACCGCGCTGATCACCGTGTCGCTCATCAGCTCGTCAAGGCGCCGGCACCCCGAGGCCGACAGCCGGATTACCGCCTCCCCCTGCCACAGGCCGGCCCGGAACCGCGCGACGCTGGATCCCCAGTAGGCGGCGAGCTCGAAGCCGGGCAGGCGCTCGAACTCCTCCCCCAGGTCGGCGAGCGCCAGGATCGCGTTCACGTGATAAGTGCGCATTCCGCCGATTCCGGGCTCCGCCTCCGTATCCCTGGCCACCAGGTACCACTTGCCAGCCTTGAGCACGACGCCGTGCGGCTCCAGCGTCCTGGTCACGTCCGTCGGCGCGGCCCAGCGCCGGTACCGGACCTGGATCCGGCGCCGGTTCCAGACAGCGTCCGCGGCGGCCGCCAGGTGGGGCGCCCGATCGCTGTCGTGGTACCAGCCCGGCGCATCGAGGTGAAAGCGCTCGCGGATCACGCCGGCCCGGTCGCGCAGCTCGGCTGGCAGGGCCGCGTCCAGCTTGAGCTGAGCGCTGGCCAGGACCGTGCCGAGCCCGAGCTCGGCGGCGGCCCTGGGCAGGCTGGCCAGCCAGAGCGCCTCAGCCTCGCCGGCGGTCAGGCCGGTCAGCCTCGTGCGGTATCCGCCGAGCAGCCGGTAACCGCCGTCCGGCCCGGCGTCACCGTAGACCGGGATGCCCGCTGCGCTCAGGGACTCCACGTCGCGGTAGATGGTCCGCACCGACACCTCCAGGGTGTCAGCGAGCTGCCGGGCGGTCAGCCGCCCGCGGGTCTGCAGCAGCAGGAGGATGGAGACAAGCCGGGACGCGCGCACATCACTGACAATAGATGTCAGTGATGACGTCCTACGGTCGGCGCATGACCTTCGATGAAACCAAGCTGATCAGCCATGATGCCGGCCGTTCCGGACGCCAGGATCACGCCGGGGCCGACCCTGCCCGGTCCGGCGACCCAGCTGCACCCGGGCTCGGGGATTTCGACTTCTTCGTCGGCTCGTGGGACAGCAGGCAGCGGAGGCTGCGCGAGCCGCTCGCTGGCTGCGATGAGTGGGACGAGTTCGCCGCGACGACCCGCTGCTGGTCGGTCTTCGGCGGCGCGGCCAACGTGGACGAGCTCAGTGTCCCCGACCGGGGATTCAGCGGGCTGACCGTCCGGCTGCTCGACCCGGCCACCGGGGACTGGTCGCTGTACTGGGCAAACAGCCGCGACGGTGCTCTGGCCCTCCCGCCGGTGAGCGGTCGGTTCACCGACGGTGTCGGCCGCTTCTACTCGCGGGAGGACTACCAGGGGCGCCAGATCACGGTCCGGTACACGTGGTCGGACATAACGCCGTCGTCGGCCCGCCGGGAGCAGGCGTTCTCCGCCGACGACGGTCAGACCTGGGAGACGAACTGGGTCGCCGAGTTCACTCGCCGGGAAACCTGAGGCCGGGCGGCAACGTGCGCTAGGCGGCAATGTGAGCCGGGCGGCGACGTGAGCCAGCCAGCGCTCGCGGCGGTGCCGGGAGCCGGCCTCCCCCGGTCACCGGCACCGCCGCGTCTCCCGCCTAGTCGACCTCGGCCATGGCCTGCGCGAACTGCGCGGCGTAGAGCCGGGCGTAAGCACCGCTGGCATCCAGCAGTTCCTGGTGCGTGCCGTGCTCGACGATCTGGCCGTCCTCCATGACCAGGATGACGTCCGCGTCCCGGATCGTGGACAGCCGGTGCGCGATCACGAAGCTGGTCCGGCCCTGGCGCAGCGAGCTCATCGCGTGCTGGATCAGCACCTCGGTCCTGGTGTCGACCGAGCTCGTCGCCTCGTCCAGGATGAGGATGGCCGGCTGGGCCAGGAACGCGCGCGCGATCGTGATCAGCTGCCGCTCCCCCATGCTGACATTCGATCCCTCTTCATCAATGACCGTTTCATAACCATCAGGTAGCATTTGAACAAATCTGTCAACGTACGTCGCCTTCGCTGCCTCGATGATCTGGTCGCGGGTCGGCGCGTCCGCGCCATAGGCGATGTTGTCCGCGATCGTTCCGCCGAACAGCCAGGCGTCCTGCAGCACCATGCCGGTCAGCGAGCGCAACTCCTCTCGGCGCATGTCCGCGATGTTGACCCCGTCGAGCGTGATCGCGCCGCCGCTGACCTCGTAGAACCGCATCAGCAAGTTGACCAGCGTTGTCTTGCCCGCACCCGTCGGCCCGACGATCGCGACCGTCTGCCCCGGGTCGACGGCCAGGGACAAGTGCTCGATCAGCGGAACGTCAGGCTTGTAGCTGAACGACACGTCCTCGAACCGCACGGCGCCGCGAACCACGGCCGGATGGGCCGGGACGTCGTTGTCGGGTTCCTGCTCGTCGGCGTCGAGCAGCGCGAAGACCCGCTCGGCCGAGGCGACCCCGGACTGCAGCAGGTTGGCCATGCTGGCGACCTGGGTCAGCGGCTGGCTGAACTGCCGCGAGTACTGGATGAACGCCTGCACGTCACCG
>DASWAA010000136.1:0-13508 GCA_036391385.1 Streptosporangiaceae bacterium | reverse complement strand
TCATGAGCGATCGGCTGCTCAGCGGCAACCATCTCGTCGGCGTCGGCGTCGGCGTCGGCGCCGTGCTGGTTAGCTGTACCGGTCTCGGTGCTGCTCCGGTCTGGGTCGACTGCCGGGGTGCCGACTGCCGGGGTGCTGACTGCCGGGGTGCTGACTGCCGGGGTGCTGACTGCCGGGGTGCCGACTGCCGGCGTGCCGACTGCCGGCGTGCCGACTGCCGGCGTGCCGACTGCCGGCGTGCCGACTACCACGGGGTCGGCTGCCGCAGTGCCAGCCATCTCGGTGCCGACCACCGCCTGGCCGACCGTCCCGGTGCCGCGTCCGGCTGGCGCAGCGAACTCGCCGTGCGTGCCCGCAGCGATTGCCTTCTCCACGGCGGCGCTCGGCTCCGGATCGGTCGCTGGCTCACCCCGCTCGCGTTCTCCGGCCAAGCCGCCTTCGCCGGTCCAGCCGCCATCTCCGGCCAGGTCGCCCGCTCCGGCCAGGTCGCCCGCAGCGGCCAGGTCGCCCGCTGCAACCTGCTCGGCAAATTCGTCCGCTCCAGCATCGTCGGGCGCGGAAGTCTCCCCCCAGTCCGGCGCCTGATCCCGCGCACCGGTCTCGTCCCGCGCCGCTCCGCGCGCCGCGGCAGCTTCCCGCGCGGCGGCCGTTAGCTGGCGGTACACGGGTCCATCCCGGTCATCGACCTCGCGGGCCGGGCGGGCCGAGCGGGCCTGCAGACTGTCCCGGCTAGCCTTCCGCGCTGCGGTCCTGGCCGGCTCGCCGGGCACGTGCTCGCCTGGCACATGCTCGGCTGGCACATGCTCGGCCACCTCGGACGGCGCCTGCGGCGGTACTGGGAGCGGCAGCCCGCGCCCGCCGTCAGCGGGCACGCCGCGCAGGTCACGTCCGCCTGTCGAGGTCACCATCGCGTGTACCGGACCAACGCAGTCGTGCCGGTCGAGCAAGGCCGCCAGGTGCTCTGCCTCTTGCGCCGCCAGGCCGAAGACCACCCTCGGCTGTCCCCACGGCTCCTCAAGCGAGTAGCCCACGTAGCTCGACACCGCAGGCATCGGTCCGCTCGTCAGGCCATGGATAACGCGCCACCGCTGCCACGCGCGCTCCAGCGCCGACGCCGCCAGCTGAGCGTTGAACACCAAATCCGGATCCCGCATGGCGATCCCTCCCTCATAGCGACCGCACGCTCCCGCCGGATGGCGGGCCCCCGGGCGTCGCTCGCTGCACCGGTCTCAGGTCACGGTCGTGCCGCTCGCCCTCGCGCCTACAGCCGAGGAACGGTCATGCACGGACGTTTTCCACGCCGCTGCGGGCTACCCAGCCGCGGCATGGCAGCAAGTATGGTGCGGCGGTCACAGCCAGCAGGGGCGATTACTTAAAGTCGCTGCTCGACTGCGGTGCGCGATGACGTGGGCCCAGGGCCGCCGCGCGCTAGCCGGCGGCGTGACGGACGACTGAGAGGCTCGCCGGACGTGCGGAAACGCCAGCGGCAACTGGACTGAATGGCCAGTTTCCTCAGATCGGGTATTTGGGCGGCCTGGTGGCCAGGATCGCTGATCCCTCGGCAAGAGTGCCGAGAGATCCTTATACTTAATTCCCCTAGCAGGCTGGATCGGCCCCGGCGGAATCGCCGGAACACCGTTCCGAGCGCCAACTCTTCGCGCATGACGGCCCTGGTCCGGCAATAGCCGCCGAGGCCGATCCCCCTGCTTTTGCGCTGAGCCGCAAATAGGCGTGCTCGGACGCGCCCGCAACCCCCCGTATAAATCGGGCGCAGGCTACGGCCAAGCCCTACTCCGAGCGCTGCTGCGGGATGCCCGCAAGCAGGGCACGAACCTCCGTCTCGCGGTACCGACGGTGGCCCCCGAGCGTCCTGATGGACGTCAGCTTTCCGGCCTTAGCCCATCGCGTCACTGTTTTCGGGTCAACCCGGAACATGGTCGCGACCTCTGCCGGTGTAAGCAGCGGCTCGGCCTCTGGGGTACGTGCTGACATTGTGACGGCCTCTCCTCCTGGACCTGTTCTGAGATCCTGCGTCTGTTCTGTTCTCGGCTCCCTCCGGAGCCTGCCGTGGATGTCCCATATGGTCTACTGTTACCATATTGCCATCACCAGCGGTGACAAAGCGACCACCAGGAGCAGAAGTTTTGGGCATGTCCCCGTTACCCCCGTTGATCTGTGTCACGTTGCGTGATCCTACAGACACGCACCGTCGCAACGGGCGGATTCGGAAAAGTCATGTCCGCCTCCTGCTGCCTACTGGGCGAAATCCCTAAAGCGACTAGCTAGTCACCGCATCCGCCGCGCGAACGCTCCTGGCCAGGTCCGCGCGAACGGCTTGAGCGCTCACTGGCTCGATCGCCGATCACCTCCTAACGACGGGAGGGCCACGCGCCGTCAGCTCGGCGGCTGCGTCACGCAGACGACGCGCGAGTACTGCCGCGAATCCCCCCGTGCGCAGGATCCCCGCTGACTGCTGCAACTATCGGCAGCGCCGGGATAATCCTCCGCAGTTCTACGGCATGCTCTGTCACGAGGTATTTGCCCCCCAGGGGCAGCTTCATGCATTGCGCGCCTCAATCTTGCGACGGCTGCCCTGCGATCTAGTCTTAGATGGTCGAGCCCTGGTCAACGAGGACCTGGGACTAACCCGTGCGGGAGTTGCTGCCGTGGCGACTGTAATCAATCCGGCTGACCATGCCACTGCCGTCGATGACGGCGAGATCGCCCGCATGACGGGCAGTGCGCTGAACCGAGCAAGTCACGAGCAGGTGGTCTTCTGCAATGACGCGCCCACTGGCCTGCGCGCGATCATCGCGATCTACTCCACGGCGCTAGGTCCGGCGCTCGGCGGAACGAGGTTCTATCCCTATCCAGACGAGGAAGCGGCGATCGCCGACGTGCTGAACCTCTCCAGGGCGATGGCGTACAAGAACGCGCTCGCCGGACTCGATCTCGGCGGAGGCAAGGCGGTCATCATCGGTGACCCGGACCAGCTCAAGTCAGAAGCCCTGCTGCGCGCTTACGGACGGTTTGTCCAGTCACTCAACGGGCGCTACATCACGGCCTGCGACATCGGAACCTATAGCCAGGACATGGACATCGTCGCCAGGGAGTGCCGGCACGTCACCGGGCGCACCGAGCCGCATGGCGGCGCGGGCGACTCCTCCGTCCTGACCGCCCTCGGCGTCTTCCAGGGCATGCGCGCCGCGGCTGAGCATGCCTGGGGTAAGCCCACCCTCGCGGGTCGGCTCGTCGCTATCGAGGGCGTAGGCAAGGTCGGCAGCCATCTGATCGACCATCTCGTCTCCGACGGCGCTCGGGTGGTCATCTACGACGTCAGCGCGGCCGCGGTACAGCGCGTGCTCGACGGCCACCGGGAGGTCACGGTAGCGGCCAGCCGGGCCGACCTGATCTCGCGCGACATCGACGTCTACGCTCCCTGCGCGCTCGGCGGCGCGATCGACGACGCCACGATCGCGTCGCTGCGCGCCAGGGTCATCTGTGGCGGGGCTAACAACCAGCTGGCCTACCCCGGGGCTGGTCAGCTGCTCGACGATCGCGGCATCGTGTACGCGCCTGACTACCTCGTCAACGCTGGCGGGGTGATCCAGGTCGCCGACGAGCTTGACGGCTTCAACTTCGAGCGGGCCAGGGCCAGGGCAGAGCAGATCTACGACACCACGAAGCGAATCCTGGCGCTCGCGGCTCAGGAAGGGGTGCCTTCCGCGCAGGCAGCCGACCGGCTCGCCGAGCGCCGGATGGCCGAGGTTGGCAGGCTGCGCGGCATCTGGCTGGGCAGCTGATGGCATCGGGCGGCGACCGCCGGAAGCGCGAGCCGCCCAAAACAGGTACGGTTGTCTATGTACGAAGGCACTAGCCGTGCTCGGCCCATACGCTGGAGCCGCAGCCGGGGGTGTGACGTGCATGCAAACCGACGTATGTCGGATGATTGAGCAGGCATCAAAGCGCGGTGATCAGGGACCGGGTTCGGTCCCGTACGTTCGAGGGGGTCGAGCCAATGGGGCGCGGCCGAGCCAAGGCCAAGCAGGTGAAGGTGGCACGCCAGCTGAAGTACAGCGGTGGCGGCACTGACCTTGACCGGCTGCGGGCCGAGCTGGGCGTCGGCATGGATCAGCGGGATACCGACGGGCAGGACGCATACGCGGACTATGGTGATCGCTACTCCATGGCTGACGACGACGATGCCGACGAGGACTTCGACGACGACGACGAGGACGAGGACGACCGGAAGGCTCGCTAGCCGGGGTGGCGTCCCGTCAGCCCGGCGCGTCCGGTACCGCTGACGATCTCTCCGAGCAGCCACGCCCGCACGCCTCGCTGCCGTAGTACCGCCACAGCCGGGTCGGCGTCGGCTGCTGCCACGACGGCCGTCATCCCGACCCCCATGTTGAAGACGCGCTCCATCTCGGCGCTGTCGACCGAGCCGCGCTCGGAAAGCACACCGAAGATCGGCGGCGGGCTCCAGCTTCCCCGGTCCAGCCGCGCGTCCGCGCCGGACGGGAGCACCCGCGCCGTGTTCGCGGCCAGGCCGCCGCCCGTGATGTGCGCGAACGCATGCACGTCGCAGGCCTCGGCAAGAGCCAGGCAGTCCCGCGCGTAAATTCTCGTTGGCGTGAGGAGCTCGGCGCCGAGCGACTGGTCAAGCTCGGCGAGATCGGCGTCGAGATCGAGCCCGGCCCGGTCCACGATCTTCCGCACCAGCGAGAACCCGTTGGAGTGCAGGCCCGACGAGGCCAGCGCGATGACCATGTCGCCGGGCCGCACCCGCTGGGGCCCGAGCAGCCGGTCGGCCTCTACCACGCCAGTCGCCGCTCCGGCGATGTCGAACTCGTCTGGCCCGAAGTGCCCGGGATGCTCGGCCGTCTCCCCGCCGATGAGAGCGCAGCCAGCCAGAACGCAGCCCTCGGCGATGCCGGCCACGATCTGCGCGATGCGCTCGGGCACGACCTTGCCGCAGACCACGTAATCGGTCATGAAGAGCGGTTCAGCCCCGCACACGACAAGATCGTCCACGACCATGCCGACCAGGTCGATCCCGATGGTGCCGTAGCTGCCGAGCCGCTGCGCGATCACGACCTTGGTGCCCACGCCGTCGGTCGAGGTGGCAAGGACCGGCCTTCGCATCGACGCGAGCCTGGAAGCGTCGAACAGGCCAGCGAAGCCGCCGATGCCGCCGATCACCTCCGGGCCGGCCGTCCGGCTCACGGCGGCGCGGATCAGGTCGACGGCACGATCTCCGGCGGCGATGTCCACACCCGAGTCCGCATAGGTCGCCCTCGGGACCGCTGCGCCAGGATCAGCGCCGCGCTCAGCCACTAGTGGCTCGCCCGCACGGTCCCGCCGGCCGGTGCGCCTTCCAGCAGGTGCTTGCCCTGCTCGGATTCGCTGACCGGAATCGGGTAGTTTCCATCGAAACAGGCGCGGCAGAGCCGCTCGGCCGGCAGCGTCGTCGCCTCCGTCAGGCCCTCAAGCGAGACGAAGCCGAGGCTGTCCGCACCGATCGAGTCCCGGATCTCCTCGACCTCCAGGCTTCCCGCGATCAGCTCGGCGCGGCTGGCGAAGTCGATGCCGAAGAAGCATGGCCAGGAGACCGGCGGACTGGAGATCCGCACGTGCACCTCGGCGGCGCCCGCCTCGCGCAGCATGGTCACGATCGCGCGCTGGGTGTTGCCTCGCACGATCGAGTCGTCCACAACCACGACCCGCTGACCTGCGATAACATCACGCAGCGGATTGAGCTTCAGCCGGATGCCGCGCTGCCTGATCGTCTGGCTCGGCTGGATGAACGTCCGGCCGACGTAGCTGTTCTTCACCAGGCCCTGGCCGTACGGGATGCCGCTGCCCTGGGCGAAGCCGATCGCCGCCGGGGTACCGGACTCAGGTACCGGGATCACCAGGTCGGCATCGACGGGGTGCTCGGCCGCCAGCCGCCTGCCGACCTCGACCCTGGTTGCCTGCACGCTGCGGCCGCTGATCGAGGTGTCCGGCCTGGCCAGGTAGACGTACTCGAACAGGCAGCCGCGCGGCCGCGGCTCGGCGAACCTGCGCGACCGCACGCCGCGCTCGTCGATGGCAATCAGCTCGCCGGGCTCGATCTCCCTGACCACCGTCGCGCCGACGATGTCGAGCGCAGCGGTCTCGCTGGCGACCACCCAGCCGCTCGGCAGCCTGCCGAGCACCAGCGGGCGGAAGCCCTCAGGATCACGGGCCGCGTAGAGCGTCTCCTCGTTCATGAAGACCAGGGAGAACGCACCCCGCACGTGCGGGAGCACCGCAAGAGCGTTCTCCTCGATGCTGGTCGCTCCCCCGCCTGCGCCACCCAGCCCCGGCCCGCCAGCCAGCCCCGGCCCGCCAGCCTGCCCTGGTCCGCCGCCGCCGGGAAGGCCAGGCGCGGCGAACAGCGAGGTCAGGACGTCGGTGTCGGAAGTCGCGGTCCGTGCGCCAGCCGGTGTCCCGGCCATGGCGGCCAGTTCGAGGGTGTTGATCAGGTTGCCGTTGTGACCGAGCGCGATGCTGGCCGACGGGGTCGCACGGAAAGTTGGCTGCGCGTTCTCCCAGACCGACGATCCGCTGGTGGAGTACCGGCAGTGCCCGACGGCGATATGACCGCGCAGCGTGTTGAGCACCGATTCGCTGAACACCTGGGCGACCAGGCCCATGTCCTTGAAGACGACGATCCGAGTCCCGTCGCTGACCGCGATGCCAGCGGACTCCTGGCCGCGGTGCTGCAGCGCGTAGAGGCCGAAGTAGGCGAGCTTGGCGACGTCCTCGTCACGGGTCCACACCCCGAATACGCCGCACGCGTCCCTGGGCGGATGGTCGTCTGGGATCAGGTCGTGGGTCAGGCGGCCGTCGGGCTTGATCACCAGGCAAGTCTAGTTAACCGGACGGACTGCTGAGCCGCAGCGCACGGCCGGCGCGGCGGATGGTCAGGGAGACCCCTGAGCGGCCGCCGGCGTGGACGGCGGCATGAGCGGCAGGTAACCGGAGAGGTCGGCGCGCGGGCCGCTGGCCCGGACCGCGCCAGCCGCCACAGCCTGCGGCCAGGACGTGCGGCCCGAGGCGAGCAGGATCCAGGTCATGGCGTCGGTCTCGACCACGTTCGGCGGTGTCCCGCGGGTATGCCGCGGGCCTGCCACGCACTGCACCGCCCCGAACGGCGGCACCCGCACCTCGACGGACCGGCCTGGCGCCTGGCTCTCGAGCAGGCTGAGCGTGTGGATGACGGCGCCACGGAGCGCCTCGCGCTCTGGCGGCCTTCCCGCGTCGACCGCCGCCAGAGCGCTGTCGAGACAGGCCGCTCCGAGTGCCGCGAGGGTGACCGGACCGGTCCACGGCCCGCCGCCGAGGGCGGCGCGCTGGGCGGTGACGGCCGCGAGCAGCCGCTGCGGGTCAAGACGTCGTGCTGGCACCGCAGTGACGGTAGTGCAGGCCGCACCCGTTGTCAGCCGATGGCGTACGCCTGGTAGATCGTCTGGACGGTGCTGTTGCCCGCGGTATCGGTCACGGTCGAGCGCAGTGCGACGTAGCCAGCGGACGGGTCGTGCACGGTCGCCAGCCAGTGGCCGCCCTGCCTGACCACCGTCACCGCGTGCCAGGTCTTTCCTCCGTCGGACGACGCCTGCACGGTCAGGGTCTTGAGCCGGAACCCCGAGTTCGGCGCTGCCACGACGCGCAGCGCGAGCTTGGTCGTTCCCGCCGCTGGCGCCTGGTTGTCAGCGTTCAGGCCGCGAGCCACGTACCGGGTGATCGTCACCGGCGGCGTTGCCCCGGCCGCGTCAGGCGCGGCGTGGAAGTGCCACCTGACCGCCTCGCTGCGGGACAGCATGCTGGCCGGGATGGTCAGGCCGGGCGCAGTGCGCCGCGCCCTGATCGCCAGGGTGTACCAGCCAGCCGATGGCATGCGTGCCGAGAACTGGCCGAACCCCTGGGACGTCATGACCACGTGCTTGATGACCCGGCCGCCGAGCGACAGCGTGATGTCGCTCGTGTCACAGCACTCGCCGCCTGAAGCCTGTGCGGGATCGACGAAGGCGCTGATCGGGGAGTAGTAGATGTCATGGCCGTTGACGTAGGGGAACTCGTTCCCCGGTCCCCAGACCGCACCGCCGAAGGTATCGGTGTAGCTGCGCCCCGCCGCGAAGTCCAGCGTGCTCCTCCAGAAGGCCGCCCGCGTCGTCACCATCTCGGGAGTCCAGCGTCCTGGCGAGACGTACTCGGTCAGCGTGCCCGGGGCCGGGAGGCTGTCCGCCGCGCTCAGCGGCGGGATGATGCAGTTACTGGCGGGCGTCATGGTCAGGTCGCCGAAACCGCCCGGCACCTCGGAGGCTCGGAGCTGGAACCGGACCCTGGCCATCGTCGCCGGGTCGGCCTGGTGATTCACGGTGTCTGGTATGCCGCCCTCGGACACTCCCGCTAGCTCGTAGGACGCAGTCGTCCCCTGCCAGGTCGTCGCGTAACTGAAGCGGAAGTCCTTGGCCTGGACCGGAACGGCGTACAGAGCGCCCGCCGGAGCGGCCGCGCCGGAGACGAAGGTGCCGCCGATGCACGCCTCTACGTACTCAGGATTCTGGGTGGCCGGCACCGTCAGGTGCAGCCCCACCAGCGTGCGGCCCCTCGCCCGCAGCGCAATCGTCTCGCTGCTGCTGATGCTGACGAGCCGCATGACCAGGGTCTGGCTGATCACGATGCCGTTGACCTGGGTGGGCACCGACGCACCGACCCAGTACTTGCCGGTCGCGACGTGAACGGCCTGGCCGTCGGTAATTACGACCGTGCCCGCGCTGACGCTGTAGATCGAGGCAAGGACCGAGGTCTGCTTGCCGTTGGTGTCGATCCCGACGACCTGCACCTGGACCGTTGCCGCGGCCGTGCGCGAGGCGACTGGCGCACCGGCCTGCGCAGCCGATGCGGTGAGCCCGGCGAGGCTGAGGCTCGTGAGCGCCGCGAGAGCCATGCGGCCGAGTCTGATACCCATGGGCGTTCCATCCTCGCGACAGTGCTACCTGGTAGCAATGGCACGTCGCTCTGGGAGAAATAGATCGACTTAAGGAAATATACAGAGCTAGATACTCCTGCCCGCATAAGGAACTGTTCGGCTCGCGAGCCGGTACAAGCCGAGGTGCGCCGGGCCCCTAAGGGACGCCTGCTACCGGGCTTGCCCTGGTCCGAGGACCGAGCCGGCGGTGATGAGCGGCAGCTGGTCCACTGTCACCAGTCCCGGCGCGGCGGCTACGACCGCGGGGATCGCGTTGACCGCCGGGTTAGCGGTGTGGGCGTGGTAGTCGCCGGGGTCGTCGGTGCTGAGGTATTCCACGCGCATCCGGAGGTTGGGCACGCCGACGATCTCCACGCGGTGTCCCTCGTCGATGGGCCAGTTCGGTGCCATGGCGTCACCGAGCCGCCATAGCAGGCCGATCTCGATGAACGGCTTGCCGCCCGCGATTCCGGACCAGGTCCCGTTGATACCGCAGACCGTGCCCCTGGGGATCTGCATCCAGCCGAGGTCGATGTCCTGCGTGGCCACCCCGAACTCCCGGGTGTAACGGACCTCGTCCAGCTCCACGCCGACGGCCGCGGCCATCACCTCGACGGCGTCCATGAAGACAAGCTGGCGCAGGCGGACGAACTCGCCGATGCCTGGCGTGTCCGGGGCCTGCCCGAAACCGAGTGCCGACCAGGTCTCGGCCGACTCGTAGGAGGAGCAGTCGGCCGCCTCGAAAATGGAGATGCGCTCGAGTTCCCGGCAGGCAGAGGCGGCGGTGAGCGCGATCGCGCCGATCAGACCCGGGCTGATGCCCGTGCCATAGAGGGAGACCGCTCCGCGCCGGGCGGCATCGTGCAGGCGCTTCATCTCCTCGTCGCCGTAGGAGTGGCCGGTGATGAAGTTCGCCGTGGAGATGACGTTGATGCCCGACTCCAGCAGGCGGACCATGGCGTCGACGTCCCAGATCAAGGGCATGTAGAGCACCACGTCGGGCTTCAAGGCGATGATGTCATCGATGTCCGCCGTAGCGACGATGCCGAGCGGGTCCAGGCCGACGAGCTCGCCGACGTCCTTGCCGGCCTTCCCTGGACTCCATGCGAAGCAGCCGACCAGCTCCAGGTCGGGGTGCCTGAGCACTCCGCGCACGGCAGCCTTGGCCACGCCACCTGTCGTCCACTGAACCACGCGGATCGCCATGCTGATACTCCTTCGGGTCATCGAGCCGGCGGTACGCCCGGCTAGCGACCCTAAAGCTAAGCCTCAAATCTGACCCTGGTCAACAATTTAGGATGCTCGGGCCGGGTTTGTGTAACCTGTGCAGGTGAGGGAAGATACAGGGACAAACCGACCCAGCGGAGGCGCTGACCATGGTCAGCGCCGCGCTAACCTCGCGCAGTCCCGCTCCCGTGAGACAAAGCGCTCGCTGGTGCAGGCCGCGATAGCGCTGTGGCGGACCAGGGGGTTCGCGAACACCACAGTCGCGGACATCTGCCAGGCCGCCGGTGTCTCCAAGGCGCTGTTCTACTTCTACTTTCCGCGCAAGGAGGACGCTCTCATCGAGGCCGGCGTCCTGTCCACGCGGGAGGCGCTACGGAAAGGCCGCGACCTGGTCGCCAGGCCCTATGACCTGCCGGAGGTAATCGTCGCCGTCCTGGCCACCCTGGAGCAGACCATGCGGCGCAACCCTCCGGATCTGCTGGTCGAGGCCGTACTCGAGAGTCACCGGGCGGAGCACCGGGCCCTGGCGGGACGCCCTCCGGGCGAGCACCAGGCAACCCGGTTGCTCTTCCTCGAGTTGCTTGAGCGTGCCCAGGCCGACGGCAAGGTCCCGCCCGGCCTGGATGTGCTGCACGTGGCGCGCGTCGCCCAGTCGCTCATGGAGGCGGGCACCCGGCACTGGGCCGCCGGGGCGTACGGCTCCCGCAGCTTCGCCGAGGTGGTGGGCGGCGACATTGCCGCCTTCGTATCCGGCTGCGGCCAGATCGGTGACCCGAGGAAATGACGCGGCCTGCATTCCGCCCTTCGCACAGGTCAGACAGGCCTCTCGCAGCAGCTGAGCAAGGACCGCGACCTGACTGATCCGCAGGTCCTTCGTCGCCGTCAGCAAGGTCACCGGGCGCTCCGTGGCCATGGCGCGGAGCCGCCCGAGCGCCTCGCGCTGCGCTGAGCCGGTCAGCTCGGCGGTATAGCGGCGGCGGAACTCATCGAACTTGGCCGGATCGTGACCGTACCAGTGCCGCAGCTCGGTCGACGGCGCGACGTCCTTGGCCCAGCTGTCCAGGTGTGCGGCCTCCTTGCGCAGGCCATGGGGCCAGATCCGGTCCACGAGCACTCGAACCCCGTCGGCGGCGGCGGCACTGTCGTAGACACGGCGTATCCGGATTTCGGTAGTCATGGCGAGCCCCCTTCGGTTGTCCGTCGTGATCAGGACGCTGGCCGCGGCAGCGAACCGCGCGCAGAAGATGCCGGCGGCCTCTATCAACATCTTGCTCCCGCGGCGCGGTTCTCCCTGCCGCCGGTATCGCGGGCGGCTTGATCATCACCGGGGTCTGCGCCGTCTACCGGCCCGGCTCGCGTCCCCTTGCCGACGCGATGCCACGGCTCTTTCCGGACTCCGAGAGCTCCTTGTTTTAACAGTCTTGCTAGTATAAATTAAGACCAGGAAGGAGTGCGCGCCATGACCTACGTGATCGGCGAGTCGTGCGTGGATGTGCTGGACCGGGCATGCGTGGAGGAGTGCCCGGTGGACTGCATCTACGAGGGGGAGCGAATGCTCTACATCCACCCGGATGAGTGCGTGGACTGCGGGGCGTGCGAGCCGGCGTGCCCCGTCGAGGCCATCTACTACGAGGATGACCTGCCCGACCAGTGGCGGCATTACTCAGGCGAGAACGCCAGGTTCTTCTCCCAGCCGCTGCCTGGTCGCGACACGGCGCTCGGCTCGCCGGGCGGGGCCAGCAAGCTCGGCGTGGTGGGCTCTGACACGCCGCTAGTGGCCGCGCTCCCGCCGCGAACCTAGTGGTGTGCCGTCAGATCTGGAGGAGGCCGCGATGACGGTGATCGTCTACGGGGATTTCAACTGCCCGTATTCCTATCTGGCCAGTCAGCGGGCTGACCTGCTCAGCAGCGCGGGAGCAGCAGATGTGGACTGGCGGGCGGTCGAGCATGACCGGGGCCTGCCGCTGACCGGCAGCCGACCAGACACGGACCAGGCCCGATGGGACAGGGAACTCAGCGAGGTGGCCTCGCTGAGCCTGCCTGGCGAGCACGTTCCGCCCGCTCCGCCAGCGCTGATCAGCAACACCGGGGCGGCGACGGCCGCCTATGCCGAGGCCGTCAGCGACGGCGTGGCCGGTGAGTTGCGCCGCCTGCTGTTCCGCGAAATCTGGGACCGGGGCCAGCATCTCAGCAGCGCCTACGAGGTGCGGCGCCTGGTTACCGGGCTGATGTGGCCGCAGGACGACATCACTGACCGGCTGGCCAGCCCGGACATCCCGGCCCTGCTGATCCAGGATCCGGATCTGGCCAGGATCGTGCGGCGGTCGGGCGGCACCATCGCACCGGACGGCGGGCCGCTGACCACCGCAGGCTGGCAGCGAATCCAGCGCTGGCGGCGGGAATGGCTGGCCCTGCCCAGCCCGGTGATCCCGGTGGCCATCGGCCCGGACCAGAGCGTGTGGTCCGGCACTGACGCGCTCCGTTACCTCGCCCAGCTTGTCAGCCCCGCCAGTATGGAGCCTCGGCTGAACCTGCGGACAGCGGCGGCGGGGCCAGGCACCCGGCTGCTGACGCCTGCTGGGGCGGGGTAATCGGGCTCCTTTGGGCATGCGGCGGCGGCTCGCCAGACCACCGCGCTTAGTTTCTACTACATTCCTGATAAATTTGATGGATGGATGTAGAGCAGCTGCTCGCGGCCGAGGACACTTCCCTGCTCGGGCGCAGCCGCGCCGACGTGCTGGATATGCTGCGCGCCGCGGACGGTCCGCTTGGCGTGCGCGATGTCGCGCAGCAAATGGGGCTGCACCAGAACACGGCACGGTTTCATCTCGAAGCGCTGGTGGAGGCTGGCCTGGCTGTGCGCGGGACGGAGGAGCGGGAGGCGCCCGGCAGGCCCAGGATCGGCTACCGGGCGGCCGCGGACGGTCCCGCTGGGCACCGGCGCTACCGGCTGCTCGCGGAGATGCTGACCAGCCTCATCACCGCGACCATGCCGGATCCGGGCAGGGCCGCAGAGGAGGCGGGCCGGGAGTGGGGTGCCTACCTCACCGAGCAGCCACCGCCGTATGAGCGGCCGACCGCTGCCGATGCCATCGCGAAGCTGACCGCGTGCATGGAGGCGCTGGGCTTCGCGCCCCAAGGAGGAGACGGCTCTGGCAGCGGGCAGTACCGGCTGCGCTTGGGCCGGTGCCCGTTCCGCGAGGTGGCGCAGCATCACCAGGACGTCATCTGCGCGCTGCATCTGGGGCTGATGCGGGGCGCACTTGACCGGATGCGTGCACAG
>DASWAA010000135.1:0-9273 GCA_036391385.1 Streptosporangiaceae bacterium | reverse complement strand
GGCCACGGCCAGGGAGCGCAGCAGGTAGGCGTCGAGCACCAGCCTCGGCTCGTGCCCACCGTCGACCAGCGTCCGCAGCCCGCCAACCAGCAGCAGGAACTGCCGCAGCGCGGGTTCCTTCTCGATCGAGGTGAACTTCTCAGCCGTCTCCAGCATCGCGATGCCGGTGGTGTATCTCGGATAGTCACCAGCCAGCGACTCACCATAGCCGCGCACCGTCTCGGCCTGGGTGATCACATCCAGGGTCCGCCCGGTGTACAGCAGCAGGTCGACATGGGTGAACGGCTCAAGCCGGGCACCGAAGCGCGACTTCGTCCTGCGGACCCCCTTGGCCACCGCCCTGATCCGGCCGGACTTGCGGGCCAGCACGGTCACGATCCGGTCGGCCTCACCGAGCTTGTGGGTACGCAGCACGATCCCGTCGTCGCGGTAGATGCTCACCGGACTATTCTCGCGCACTCGCGCCGCTATCCGGCGGAAGCGCCCTCCTCCGTGAGCGTGATCACGCCCACGGCCTGGGCCGGAGTCATGCCCAGGTGCGCCGCGACCTCCCTGGCGGCCTGGCGCTCCGCCTCGGTGAGGGCACCGTCCGCCAGCCCGATCCTGATGATCTCGGCGAGAAACCATTCCCTGGCCGGAACGGCTAGCTGGGCCGTCAGTGCGTTCAGCCGCGCGATGACCTCGGCGTCACTGTCAGGTCCCGACGCCCTCTCCAGGTCGGCGTCGACGGCCGCGTCGTCGTAGTCGGCGACTCCGGCTCCACGGACGGCATCGATGACCCGGCGGCGGGCCGTGAGGCTGCCAGAGTCGCCCGCCCTGAGCATGGAGACGGCGGCGGCGCGCATCCCGGCCGGCAGCGCCTCCTGCATCTGGGCCATGGTCGGCAGCGCGAGCACCTCGGCCGGATAGCGGGTGCCGCACTGGGAGCACTGCACGAACTCGCCGACCTGGTCGAGCGGTATGACCGGGATGAAGAAGAAGTGAATCCAGCGCCGGCCCGACTTGTGCCGGTAGGGCCGGTCGCCACCACAGCGCTGGCAGTGGAACGTCCCCTGGCCGATGGTCCGGAAGTAGACCCGCAGCCCGAAGATCAGCAACATGTCGCCGCCTCCTGCCCGCGCCAGCGAGCCTTGTCCCAGCTTCTGGGGCAATTAGACCACGCCATCATCATCCGGGCACAGGGCGACCGCCGGCCAGTACCGCTACCCGGCCTGGGCGGCCTCTTCGCTGAGCGAGATGATCGCGCACGCCTGCGCCCGGGTCAGCCCGAGGTAACGCGCGATCGTGCAGATCACCTCGCGCTCCGCGACGCTCAGCGACCCGCTGGCCAGGCCGATCTGGACGACCTTGGCCAGGAACCACTGCTTGGAATGCGTCTCGAGCTGGATGGCGAAGGCCTCGAGCGCGGGCCTGAGCCCGACGCAAGCGCCCTGGCCCGGAATCGGATCTGGCCGCTCTGCCGGGCTGGCGAGCGCGACTTCGAGGCGCGCGTCGTCGTAGTCAGGCGATCCGGCGCCCCTGATCGCCTCGATGCCGCGCTGCCTGGCGGCCGCGCGGCTCGGACCACCTGCCCGGAGCATGGCGTGCACCGCGGCCGTGGTTCCGGCCAGCATCGCAACTTGCATCTGCGCCGTTGTCGGCACGGCGAGCAGTTCGACGCGATAGCAGGTGCCGCAGACGGTGCAGCACAGGTGCTCTCCGGTGCCGCCGAGCGAGAAGATCGGAATCCCTAGCAGGTGAGCCCAGCGCCGGCCGGACTTGTGCCGGTACGGCCGGTCTCCGCCGCAGCGTTCACAGTGGAAGACACCGCGCCCGATCGTCCGGTAGCAGACCCTCGACCCGCCAACGAGCAGCATTGCTTCGCCTCCAGGCTCGCCCGCGAGGGCGAGTTGCCAGCCGGGTGATTAGCACGCCGGAGTCCCGATCATCACATGTTCAGCGCAAGTCAGATACCAGATCTGAAGAATTTCCGGCGGCTGACCTAATCGAGCCGGGCTGCGTGTGAGCTGCCCTCGGGCAGGGTGCGCCGACGCCCCTGACCTGCCGACCGTCAACGCCCTGACCTGCGACGATCCAGGATTTCTGCGCTAAATACGCCGGCACAGGAAAATTCGGCCCAGTTTATCCAAATAGTTTTGCTCGGCTTTAGAGAATACGGTCAGGGCAGCTCGGTCCAGGCCATTTCGATTCGAAGAGTTACTCGAAGAATCCGAGCCTGCGCAGCTGGCGTGGGTCCCGCTGCCAGTCCTTGGCGACCTTGATCCGCAGGTCCAGGTACACCCTGCTGCCGAGCAGGGCCTCGATCTGCCGTCTGGCCCGCGAGCCGACCTCCTTGAGCCTGGCACCTTTCGCGCCGATCACGATCGCCTTCTGGCTCGGCCGTTCTACGTACATCACCGCGTGCACGTCGATCAGGTCATCACGACCTTCTCGCGGGCCCATCTCATCGACCACAACGGCGATCGAGTGCGGCAGCTCGTCCCGCACCCCCTCCAGGATCGCCTCCCTGATCAGCTCGGCGACCAGTTGCTGCTCAGGCTCGTCGGTGAGCTCACCGTCGGGGTACAGCGGGCGCCCGGGCGGCAGGTGCCCGATGAGCACGTCGGTCAGCACATCGAGCTGGAATCCGGTCACGGCCGACACCGGCACGATGTCCGCCCAGTCGCCGAGCCCGGCCACCGCGGAGAGCTGCCTGGCGACCTGCTCCTTCGATGCCTGATCGGTCTTGGTGACGATGGCTACCACCGGTGCGCCCTTGGCACCGGCCAGTTCGCCGGCCAGGTACTTGTCACCAGGCCCGATCCGGTCCGCCGCCGGGATGCACAAGCCGACCACGTCCACCTCGGTCAGCGTGGACCGGACCAGGCTGTCCAGCCGCTCGCCGAGCAGCGTCCGCGGCCGGTGCAGTCCCGGCGTGTCAATGATGATCAGCTCCGCGTCCGGGCGCCGCACGATGCCCCTGATCACCCGCCGGGTCGTCTGCGGCCTGCTGCTCGTGATCGCGATCTTGGTGCCGACCAGTGCGTTCATCAGTGTCGACTTACCGACGTTCGGCCGTCCGGCGAAGCAGGCGAAGCCAGCGACGAACCCGCCAGGCGTCCGGGTCTGTGCTGACAGCGCTTCCACGCTCGTGATTCTCCCCTACCGGGCGGCCTGGGTCATACCGAGGCGCCCGGGGCCGCCTGCGTCAGGGCCGGCTCCGCTGCCGACGGCGTCAGAGCCTGATCAGTTCCCGGACGCTGCCGTCGGAGCCCGCGTGGATGACGAGCGCACCGGAGCCGAGGTCACGGACCGCGCCGATGTCCTGCGCGGTCGGCCCCGAGCCGTCACTGACCAGCGCCGCCGCCTCGAGTGCGACCGCGCCGCTCGACACAGCCATCGCGACCGCCAGGGCCAGGGCCGACAGCTGCAGCGACGGCAGTGCGACCGCGGCCGCCGCATAGGTACGGCCCGTCTCGTCCCTGACCGCCGCGCCTTCGGCGGATCCCACTCTCGCCCGGGCCGAGCGGGCCAGCGTGATGATCTTCAGATCCTCGGGCCCAAGCTCAGCCTCGCTCACGCGCCTGAGCTTACTGCCCGGACTGCCCGCCCGCGCCGGGTCCGGCAGGCTCGTCCCGCGCTCCGGGCTCGCCCGGCCGCCCGTTAAGTGACTGGCTGCCCGGCGGCTCGGTAGCAGGCGACTCGGCCGCAGGCAGGCCGGCAGCGGGTGGCCCGGCAGCAGGCGGGCCGGCAGCGGGTGGCTCGGCAGCGGCCGACTCCGCAGCGGCCGGCTGAACGCCGGCTTGGTCGGCCGGCATGGGCTGCTCCGCCCCGCCTCGCGGCTCCGCGCCGCCTCCCGGCTCCGCGCCGCCTCCCGGCTCCGCGCCGGCCCCGGGCTCCGCCTCGTCCTTACCGCCGCCGTCGCCCTCGCGCCGCACGGTGACGGTGCTGATCCGGTTGCGCCGCCCGGCTAGGCTCTCGGCCGTGAGGCGCAGCCCGGACACGACGGTGGTGGACCCGGCGATCGGCACCCGGCCGAGGCGCTGAGCCAGCAGTCCGCCGACCGTATCGACGTCCTCGGCCTCGATCCGGACCCCGAACAGGTCCTCAAGCTCGTCCACGGACAGCCTGGCCGTCACCCGGGCCCGCCCGTCGGCCAGCCACTCAACGGCAGGCTGCTCCTTGTCGTACTCGTCAGCGATCTCGCCGACGATCTCCTCCAGGATGTCCTCGATCGTCACCAGGCCCGCCGTGCCGCCGTACTCGTCGATCACGATCGCGACGTGGGTCTGCTTCGCCTGCATCTCCCGCAGCAGGTCGTCGACCGGCTTGCTGTCGGGGACGAACGTGGCCGGCCGCATGACGGCGGCCACAGACTCCGCGGCCAGCCCGTCGGAGTACTCGTAGATCCGCGTGACGATGTCCTTGAGATAGGCGATGCCGACCACGTCGTCCAGGTTCTCGCCCACGACCGGGATGCGCGAGAAGCCGCTGCGCAGCGCTAGTGACAGGGCCTGCCGCAGCGACTTGTCGCTCTCGACGAAGATCATGTCCGTGCGTGGCACCATCACCTCGCGCACGATCGTCTCGCCAAGCTCGAACACCGAGTGGATCATCTTCCGCTCGCCTGGCTCGATTACCCGCCGGCGCTCAAGCAGGTCGACCAGGCCGCGCAGGTCCTCTTCCTCTCCGGACGGGCCGCCCTGATGGTCGTCGCCACGGCCCAGCACCCGGCCGATCGCGAGCAGCATGCCCGGAATCGGGCCCATCAGGCGAACCACAGGATGCATAACGGAGGCCGCGGTGTCGGCCACGCTGGTCGCGTACTGCCGCCCCAGGGTCCGCGGCACTATCCCCGCGACCACGAAGATCACCACGGTCATGACGGCCCCGGTGACGACGAACGCCTGCCACCCGTATCCCATCGCGTGCACGAGCAGCGCCGTGATCGCGATCGTGGCGCCGAGTTCGGCCATCACCCTGGCGAGCAGCAGCACCGCGACGTACCTGGGTACCTCGGCAAGCACCTCCTGCAGCGGGGAGGAGGTGTCTCGCGCTGAGGTCACGAGTTGCTTCGCGCCGGCGCGCGAGATCCTCAGCAGGGCAGTGTCTGCGCTCGCGCAGAGCCCGGCGAACAGGGCCAGCACGGCCGCGAGGAGGATCAGCCAGCCCATGGCGGCCTAACCGGAAGCCGTGTCGCCGGGCGCGGCGGCCGGGCCTTCGGCGGCCCCGTCACCCGAGGCCTCTCCTGGACCGGCCTGGTCGGCCCGATCGGGCCCGCCATCCGTGGTGGCACGCCAGGACGCCAGCAGCCGGTCCTGCAGGCCGAACATCGTCGCGTGCTCGGTCGGGTCACCGTGGTCGTAGCCGAGCAGATGCAAGATGCCGTGCGCGCATAGCAGGTCGATCTCCTCCTGCACGCTGTGCCGGGCGCGCCTGGCCTGCACCTCCGCGACCTGCGGGCAGATCACCACATCGCCGAGCAGCCCGGGGATGCCCGGGGGCTCGCCCGTACCGTACTCGGCTGGCGAGCCGCCAGGCTGCGGCGGCCGGAGCTCGTCCATCGGAAACGCGAGCACGTCGGTAGGGCCTTCCTCGCCCATCCAGCGGACGTGCAACTCGGTCATGGCAGCCTCGTCCACGAGCAGCACCGACAGTTCGGCCAGCGGGTGCACCCGCATCTCGTCGAGCACATGCCTGGCCAGGCCAGCGAGCGCGGCCTCGCTGACAGCCGCCCCGGACTCGTTGGCGATCTCGATGCTCACGCCGGCTCCCGGGCACCGTTGACCGTGACAGGACCGTCGCCGGTAATCGCGCTCACCTGTTCCTGCCGACGTCGCGCCGGGCGCGGCTGGCCGGAAGGCGCCCGGCCTCGGCGGCCTCGCGGGCGGCGTCGTAACGTGCGTAGGCGTCCACGATGTCGGCGACCAGCCGGTGCCGCACCACGTCGTGCGCGGTGAGCCTGCAGAAGTACACATCGGGCACGCCGTCGAGCACGTCCTGGACCACGCGCAGGCCGCTGGTCTGCCCGCTGGGCAGGTCGACCTGGGTGACGTCACCGGTGACCACGATCTTCGAGCCGAAGCCGAGCCTGGTCAGGAACATCTTCATCTGCTCGGCCGAGGTGTTCTGCGCCTCGTCCAGGATGATGAACGAGTCGTTCAGCGACCGGCCGCGCATGTAAGCAAGCGGGGCGATCTCGATCGTGCCGGCCGCGAGCAGCCGCGGGATCGAGTCGGGATCCACCATGTCGTGCAGAGCGTCGTAGAGCGGCCGCAGGTACGGGTCGATCTTCTCGTACAGCGTCCCCGGCAGGAACCCGAGCCGCTCGCCTGCCTCCACGGCTGGCCTGGTCAGGATGATCCTGTTGACCTCCTTGGCCTGCAGGGCCTTGACTGCCTTCGCCATCGCCAGGTAGGTCTTCCCCGTTCCGGCAGGCCCGATCGCGAACACGATGGTGTGGTTGTCGATGGCGTCGACGTAACGCTTCTGGTTCAGCGTCTTCGGCCTGATCGTGCGGCCTCGGGTGGACAGGATGTCCAGGGTGAGCACGTCGGCAGGCCGGGCCCCCGACTTGCGGCGCAGCATGGCTACGCTGCGCTCCACCACGTCGGCTGTGACCTCGGTGCCGCTCGCGATCAGCCGGGTGAGCTCCTCGAACAGCTCGCCGATGACGGCCGCCTCGGCGGCCGAGCCGGTCACCGTAATCTCGTTACCGCGCACGTGAATGTCGGAGTCGAATGCCTCCTCGACGACGTGCAGCAGTTCGTCCCGTGAGCCGAGCAGGCTGACCATCGAGTGTGGCTCGGGAATCACGATCCGCAGTGACGTAGCGCCGCCGCCCTGCTGTCGCTCCCCCGTGTCCTGCTCGCCCGGAGTCTTCTTCAATACGTCCGCCTTATCGAGCCTTGCCTTATCCCGGCGGCCACGTCATGGGCCTGCCACCGAGCACATGCGCATGCGCGTGCGACACAGTCTGGCCAGCATGCGCACCGGTATTGAAGACAACACGGTAACCGGTGCCCGCGATGCCCTCGGCCCGCGCGACCTCGTGCGCCTGCGCCGCCACCTCGGCCATCAGCCCGTCTCCGCTAGCGGCCAGGCCAGCCAGGTCCGGGTAGTGCGCCTTGGGGATCACGAGCACGTGGATCGGCGCCTGCGGATTGATGTCACGGAAGGCCAGCGTGCGCTCGGATTCGAGCACGCGCGTTGCCGGCACGTCGCCGGACGCGATCTTGCAGAATAGGCATTCGGGCACGGGCCGATACTAACGTGTGCGGTGCCGGTGCGACTGACGACAACCTTCCAGACCGACCCTTGGAGCGGTGGGACCGTGACGCGAGACCGGGCGCGACAGTCCCCCCGCCACAACTTGTGATGCCGGCACGTAAACCTCGCGGCGACGGTGCGCGTCAAGACAAGGTGACCGAAACCCTGGTTGCTGGCGCGGCACTAGGGCCGGTCACGGCGAACGCGCATGCGGACGACGCCGATCACGTGACCGTCCCGAATGCTGTGGTGCCCGGTGACACCGGGCCGGGCGGCACGGAGCTGGCTGCAGGGGACGGTGACGCAGGACTCGCTGACGCGCAGGAAAGTGCCGCTCAGCCGGCTGACGCAGACCCGGCTGCTGTCGGGGCAACCGACGCCGACCAGGCGATCATCGCACTCTACGGCGCTCATTACCGCCCGCTGGTTCGCCTGGCAGCCCTGCTCGTCCACGACATCGCTACCGCGGAGGAAGTTGTGCAAGACTCGTTTGTCGCACTGCATGCCGGTATGCACCGGCTGCGGGACAGCGAGAAGACGCTCCCCTACCTTCGCGCTGCCGTCGTCAACCGGTCGCGATCGGTGCTGCGGCACCGCATGGTCGTCGACCGCAACGCGCCCAAGCCTGTGCCGGACATGCCAAGCGCCGAGCACGGCGCGCTCACCCTGCTGGAACGCTCGTCGGTGGTCGCCGCGCTCAGGTCGCTGCCCGACCGCCAGCGCGAGGTCGTGGTACTCCGTTTCTACGGTGACCTCTCCGAGGCGCAGATCGCGGCTGCCATGGGCATCACCCGCGGTGCCGTCAAGAGTCACACGTCCCGTGCGATGACGGCGCTCCGATCGGTCCTGGAGCCAGAGACATGAGCAGGCGTCGCCCCGATCCGCACCGGGCTCGCCTGGAGGAGGCGCTGAGCGCCGCGCTGCGGATGGCAGCCGAATCGGTGGAACCCGCTCCTGACGGACTCGAGCGCATCCGGGCCAGGATCTCCGCCGGGCAGGCCGCGCGCAGGGCCGGCTGGCGGTCACTGGGCACGGCGGGCGACGGTCCGGCCTGGCTCGGGCCGAGCCGCTGGCCGGGACTGCTCGGCGCCTCGCTGGCACACCTGGTCCGCCTCGTGGGCGAGCGCTTCGGCCCCGACCCGGCGCGGGCCGGGCGGCTCGGCTGGCTTCGGCCGGCCGCCGCCGTGGCGACCGGCCTGTTCGTAGTCGCCGCCGCGTCCTGGCTGATCACCGGGCTACCGCAAGTCATCCAGCCGGCCAACGACTCGGGCGGCCTGGCCGGCGGGAACGGCGCTGGCCGCAATGTCTCCGTGCCGGCGAGCCCGACGCGCACCAGGACAAGCACCGGCGGCGTGCCCTGGCAGGGACAGTCCCACTACGGTCAGCAGTCGCCGTCCGCGACCTGCACCCCCGGACAGGGACCGCAGCACGCCTCGCCCACCAGCAGTCCGAGCGGCTCGCCCAGCGCGAGCCCCTCAGGCAGCCCGTCACCTTCCGTCAGCCCGTCGCCCAGCGCCTCCCCGACCGATTCCCTGTCGCCCGCCTCCTCGCCGGCGGCCGCTCCCGGCGCCGCTCCGGCCGGGATCGTCCAGGCGCTGCTGGCGCCACGCGCGGGCAGCAGCGTTTCGCCCGCACCGTCAGGTCCGGCCACGGCGCCTACCTCGTCACCGTCCCCGGGTGCGCCCTCGCCGTCCCCGTCCGGGGCATCGCCATCCCGGACGGCGGGCTCCTCGACATCGCCAGGTCCGTGCGGCTCGCCGTGAACGATGCCTGGCGCGGCCCGGCAGGACGACGCGATCCGCGTGACCACGCGGGCTCGTGCGCCCGCGGACGCGGTTAGGCCCAGCGCCCGCAGCGGCTGAGCACAAGCGCTCCGGCAACCGTGCCAGCGGTCGAGGCGCGCAGCACGGTCGGCCCGAGCCGGGCCGGGACTGCTCCGGCAGCGGTCAGCCCGGCCGACTCCCCCGGCGTGATGCCGCCCTCGGGGCCGACGATCAGCACGATCTCACCGTGCTGCGGCAGCGG
>DASWAA010000134.1:0-5416 GCA_036391385.1 Streptosporangiaceae bacterium | reverse complement strand
CCGTCGCTGGTCTACTACGGCACCGACACCCACGCCAGCGCGCTGATGGTCGGTGCGGCGCTCGCGCTGACCTGGCCACTGGCCAAGGTCGCCGCGACGGCTGGCCGGATTCGCGCGGTCCTGGACGTGGCCGGACTCGTCGGCCTGGCCGTGCTCGGCTGGGCGATGTCGCACTTCTCCGGCGCCGACCCGTTCCTCTACCCGTATGGGCTGGTGCTCGCCGCCGTCGCAGCAGGCGCGCTGATCCTCGCGGCCGCGGCGCCTGGCCGGATCGGGTCGGTGTTCTCCTGGAAGCCGCTGCGCTGGCTGGGCATCCGGTCCTACGGCATCTACCTGTGGCACTGGCCGGTCATCGCGATCACGTCGGGGATCGCCGCACGCCAGGCGAATTCGGTCCAGGCGCGCATCATCGACACCCTTTTGCCGATCGCCCTGGCAGCGGCATCGTGGCGCTGGCTCGAGGAGCCCATTTTGCGCAACGGCCTGCGCAGCGAACTCGCCCGCCGAAGCCGACTCGTGCTGACGGGCCTGACGGGCGCCTGGCGCTCTCCCGCCGCGGCGCTACCCGTCGTCACCGCGGCCGCCTTGCTTGCCGTCACGGGCGTGGCCGCCTATGGCGTCACGCACCCGCCCACCGGGCCGACCTTGCAGCAGCAGATCAACCAGGGAGCCCAGATCGTCTCTAGCACTACGCTGCCCTACCCGTGGTGGCTGCCGGATCACTCCGTCCCGTATCGCGGCAAGGGCATGGCCAGGCCGGCGCGACCGCCCCGGCTCCCCGGGTACAAGGTGATGGCGATCGGTGACTCGGTCATGCTTGCCTCGGCGCCCGAACTGGCACAGGCGATCCCGGGCATCTACATCAACGCGAAGGTCAGCCGCGCCATGATCGCGGGAGTGGCCCTCATTCAGCAGATGGCCAGGGCCAGGCGCCTCCGTCCGATCGTGATCGTGGGCCTGGGTACCAACGGCCCCATCACCGGCTATCAGATCAGCCAGCTCCGCGCCGCCATCGGAGACCGCTGGCTGATCCTCGTCAATACCTTCGTGCCGCGACCGTGGGAGCATGAGGTCAATACGACTATCGCCAGCGCTGCGCGCAGGTACCCGAACGTGCTGCTGGTCAACTGGCATAACGCGATCGAGCATCACACCAGCCTGCTGTGGAGCGACGGGATCCACCCCCAGCCGATTGGCGGCAGGCTCTACGCGAGGGTCATGCGAGCCGTCGTGATCAGTGCGCTGCGGAACCGGGTCAGGCTGCACTGGCCTGCGCCGAAGGTGAGCCCGCTGCGCGGCTACCCGGCGCACACCAGAAAGGCTGTGCTGTATTGACGTCGAAGGAGAAGCCGGGCGAGCGACCGGGATACGAGCAGGCGCGCGACCAGCTCGTCGAGCTCGTCAAGCGGCTCGAGGCGGGCGGCCTGACCCTGGAGGAGTCGCTGAAACTGTGGGAAGAGGGTGAGCGGCTCGCCAGCATCTGCGAGGAGTGGCTTGAGGGTGCTCGGGCGCGGCTAGCCGCTGTTACCGGGCAGCAGGCGGCCGGACCAGGCTCGGGCAACGATGACGACAGGCCGTTCTGAACCGGGCGCGCTTGGTGCGGGCAGGGGACTCGCCCAAACGCCAGCCCGGCCGCTACGTAGGATGCCTTCGTGGCCGGGATACCTGCCGTGGTCACCGTTCGCGACCAACTCAGGGCCAGTCCACATGAGCAGCGACCGCAGGCAGTCCCGGGGAGGTGAAGCGATGGCCATGGACACTCCGCCGATATCGGCGCCGACCGAGCCAAGCGCTCCAGACCGTAATCTCGCGCTCGAGCTGGCCAGGGTGACGGAGGCAGCAGCGCTCGCCGCCGGGCGCTGGGTAGGCCGCGGCGACAAGAACGGCGCGGACGGCGCGGCCGTCGGCGCGATGCGCCAGCTGATCAGCACGGTGTCGATGAACGGCGTGGTCGTGATCGGCGAGGGCGAGAAGGACCACGCGCCGATGCTCTTCAACGGCGAGCACGTCGGTGACGGGACCGGCCCTGACTGCGACGTCGCCGTCGACCCGATCGACGGCACCAGGCTGACCGCCAACGGCATGCCGAACGCGATCTCGGTGATGGCCGTCAGCCCGCGTGGCTCCATGTACGACCCCACCGCCGTGTTCTACATGTCCAAGCTGGTGACCGGCCCCGAGACGGCGCATGTCGTCGACATCGACGCTCCCCCGGCGGCCAACGTCGCGGCCATCGCCAAGGCCAAGCGATGCGCGCCGCAGGACGTGACCGTCGTGATCTTGGACCGGGACCGGCACGGCGAGCTGATCTCGCAGGTGCGGGACGCGGGAGCAAGGATCAAGCTGATCACCGACGGCGACGTAGCCGGGGCGATCCTCGCGGCGCGCGAGGGTACCGGCGTCGACCTTCTCCTGGGTATCGGCGGCACGCCAGAGGGCATCATCGCGGCGTGCGCCATCAAGTGCCTGGGCGGCGTGATCCTCGGCAAGCTGGCACCGCGTGACGAGGAGGAGCGTGACCGTGCCATCGACGCCGGACACGACCTGGACCGCGTGCTCACGACCGACGACCTGGTCTCCTCCGACGATGCGTTCTTCGCGGCGACCGGGGTAACCGACGGCGAACTGCTCGAGGGCGTGCGCTACAAGCCGGGCGGTGCGAGCACGCACACGCTCGTCATGCGGGCGCGATCTGGCACCATCCGCAACATCTACAGCGAGCACGCGCTGTGGAAGGTGTCGCGCTACTCGGTCGTTCCCTACTGAGGTCAGCGTCCGCGCAGTGCTGAGCGCCAGCGCGACTTGCGCACCGTGATCGCTCGCACCGCACCGCCGAGTGCCAGCGTGCGGACCTCGATCACGCCCGCTCCGGGCGGTGCCGCGGCGGCCGACATGCTCCGGCCGCGTACGCTCCTGATGCCCATGAACGACCGTCCGACCATCTCGACCGCGACGCCGTCGGGAACGATGAGCCTGACCTGCCCGGCGACCGCCGTGGCATAGATCGTCACCCGCCGGCTCGCCAGCATCGCCTCGCGCAGGTCGAGAACGACGTTGCCGAAGAACGCGGTGACGGGGAACGACTCGGGTACCACCCAGCGGCCCTCGCGGCGTTCCCTGGCGAAGATCGCCGTCACCGAGCGCCGCGGGTAGAGCTTGATCGGCTGCCCGGACGGCAGCGTCAGGTCGGCCGTCAGCCCGGTCAGCTCGCCCAGCGTGCGCGCGCCGAGAGCCCTCTCGCAGCGCTCGGCATGCTCGGGCAGCGTGAGACGGCCGTCGGCCGCGGCCTCGCCGAGCAGGTCGATCACAAGCTCGCGGTCCGCGTCGGAAGCCCGCAGGTCATGGGGTCCCGGCCGCGAGCTCACATCGACGACGATACCGGACAGCGGCCCTCAGGAACCGGTCAGCACCAGCGGCTAATCCTCGTCCCGGACCCTGCTTCCGCCGAGGGCTACCCGCAGCACATTCTCGGCCGCGTCCACCGCGGCCCGGGCCGTCAGGGCATGGGTGTGCGCGCGGTCGAGTTCCTCGAGGGCAAGACAGTCGTATGCCACGCGCGCGTCATGCTCGGCCTGCTGCAACTGCCTGGCCGCCTCGGTCAGGTCGACGCCATTACTGCCGTTTTCCAGAGTGCTCGCCATCGCCAGGTCCTTCACGGTCGGGGGCCCGTGTTCGGCTCCGATGCCTGCCCTCTACCCGCGCATGACCCGCACATGCCAGCGATGCGCCGACCAGCCCCGCCCGCCACCGAACTACGATGAAGTCATCCCTGGTCCCGCACGAGGAACGTGTCAACGATGCCCGAATTCAGCTACACCGACCTGCTGCCGCTCGGTCCCGACGCCACGGAGTACCGCCTGGTCAGCCAGGCGGGAGTCACCGCGCGCAGTGCGTTCGGCCGCGATTTTCTCGAGGTCGAGCCGCAGGCACTGACCTTGCTGACATCGCAGGCCATGCACGACATCGCGCACCTGCTGCGGCCAGCGCACCTGCGGCAGCTCCGGGCCATCCTCGACGATCGGGAGGCTTCGCCCAACGACCACTTCGTCGCCAGCGACCTGCTGCGCAACGCGTGCATCGCGGCGGGCGGCGTGCTGCCGATGTGCCAGGACACCGGCACGGCGATCATCATGGGCAAGCGCGGGCAGAACGTGCTGACCCGCGGGCGAGACGAGGAGCACCTCGCGCGCGGAGTGTACGACGCCTACACCAAGCTGAACCTGCGCTATTCCCAGCTCGCGCCGCTGACGATGTGGGAGGAGCGCAACACGGGCACCAACCTGCCGGCCCAGATCGAGCTCTACGCCACCGACGGCGCCGAGTACAAGTTCCTCTTCATGGCCAAGGGCGGCGGCTCGGCGAACAAGTCTTACCTGTTCCAGGAGACCAAGGCTGTTCTGAATCCGCAGCGGATGGCGGTCTTCCTCGATGAGAAGATCCGCGCGCTCGGCACCGCGGCCTGCCCGCCGTATCACCTGGCGATCGTGGTCGGCGGCACAAGCGCGGAGTACGCGCTGAAGACGGCCAAGTACGCCTCGGCCAAGTACCTGGACTCGCTGCCAGCCTCGGGGTCGATGGACGCGCACGGCTTCCGCGACCTGGAGCTCGAGCAGGCCGTGCTGGAGCTCACCCGGCGAAGCGGGATCGGCGCCCAGTTTGGCGGCAAGTACTTCTGCCACGACGTCCGGGTGATCAGGCTGCCACGGCACGGCGCGTCCTGCCCGGTCGCGATCGCGGTCTCGTGCTCGGCCGACCGGCAGGCGCTCGGGAAGATAACCAGGGACGGCATCTTCCTCGAGCAGCTCGAGACCGACCCAGCGCAGTACCTCCCAGACACCCAAGACCACGAGCTGGACGGCGACGTGGTCAAGATCGACCTGTCGCGCCCGATGAGCGAGATCCGGGCGGAGCTGAGCAAGTACCCGATCAGGACCAGGCTGTCGCTCACCGGGCCGCTCGTTGTCGCCAGGGACATCGCCCACGCGAAGATCGCCGAGCGGCTGGCCGCGGGCGAGCCGATGCCCGCCTACCTCCGCGACCACGCCGTCTATTACGCCGGGCCGGCCAAGACTCCGGCGGGCTACGCATCGGGGTCGTTCGGGCCGACGACGGCGGGGCGGATGGACAGCTACGTGGATCAGTTCCAGGCAGCGGGCGGGTCGCTGGTGATGCTCGCCAAGGGCAACCGGTCCGCTGCCGTTACCGCCGCCTGCCAGAAGCACGGAGGCTTCTATCTCGGCTCGGTCGGCGGTGCCGCGGCCAGGCTCGCGCAGGAGTGCATCACGAAGGTCGAGGTGCTCGAGTACCCCGAGCTCGGGATGGAGGCGGTCTGGCGGATCGAGGTCAGGGACTTCCCGGCCTTCGTCGTCGTCGACGACAAGGGCAACGACTTCTTCGCCGACGTGACGACTCCCAG
>DASWAA010000133.1:0-2609 GCA_036391385.1 Streptosporangiaceae bacterium | reverse complement strand
GGCAGCCACGGAGCAGCGAGCACCCTGTTCACAGTCCCAGCCTCGGTCGCCCCTCCCCGGGTGGGCCAGGGGCCAAAGTCCGTCTGCAGGTCCCGGTCGCCGAGCGCACGCGGCCGACCGGGTCGGCCACAACGAAGGCTTACCCGTAGCGGCCGCCTGCCGCACCAGCTTGACCGCTCGCGCACTGCCTCCGACTCACCAACGCTTCATGTGTTCCCTGGTTCGTGGCGGAGCGCCTGGTCATCAGAGGATGACCAGGCGCCCAGATCGGCCGACCGCAGAGTGAATCCGGTCAACCGGTGACTACGAGATCATCACGGACGTTCTTGACGCCGACGCCTCTCCAGGCGGCGTCGATGACAGCGTCGTGCTCGGTCCAGGTGCGGACATGGCCGGTGAGCATGATGGTGCCGTCGCTGGCTGCCACCAGGACGTCGCTGTCATCTGGCAGCAGCCCGTAGCGGATCAGGGCGCCCTCCACCCGGTCGGTCACGTCGGCCGTCTCGATGTCGGTGAAGATCTCGATGTCGTCGATGATGCCGCGCACGCCGGTCAGCCCGGCAACGGCCCGCTCGGCTGCGTCCCGCTCGAACCGGTTGCCTGCCATGCCGGTTAGCCAGATGTCGCCGTCGCTGGCGCTGGCCTCGACGCTGCCGGGCACGATGACGGTCGTGGCGAGCGCGTTGTTCGCCGCCGTGGTGAGCATCACGTCGTCCCGGTAGTTGGCGGGCGGCAGCATGACCATCAGGTGGTTATGCACCCTGGTTACGCCCTGCACCCGCTTGGCTGCCGCCGCGGCTTGCAGGTACTGCGGGTAGCTGGGCACGGTGCCGTTCAGTGCCACGTCCCCGTTCATGTTCTTGACCGAGATGCCGGAATTATCGACTAGCGGATCGAACTCCAGCTCCTTCTGCACTGCCTCGCGGATGTCTCTGGTCCTCTGAGCTGTCTCACGTGGGCTTTTCGGTGCCACGGTCAGGCCCCCCTTCCTCCCATGAGCTTGATGTTCTCTCCCTGCGGCTTACCCAGGCCAACGGCCGCCAGTCGTGGCGGTCGCCCGTTGGCCGGGAATTGGCGAACCGCTTCCATCTACCGCTTCGCGGGCCCCGCGCCTTACGGATGATGCCATCGAGTCGTCGTGGTGGAGTTGTCGATGGACGCCGCGAGCATCGGTGCGCCGAACTGCTACCAGCTGCCTTGTTCCGGGATCGGGAGCGTGGCTAGTCGGGCTGCCTCGTCGGTGGTGACACCGAGCAGCCTCAGGATGGCTTCGGCGAGCTGATCGACGGCATGCTCGCTCATCCGCTCCGGGTGATCGTGGCAGAGCCGCAGCAAGCCGATCAGGCCGCCGGCTACCGCGGAGAGGGCGACATCAGCGTCGAGCCTGGCGAATCGCCCGGCGTCCTGGCCTGCCCGGATATCCCGCAGCGCGCGCGGCGCGAGGCCGGTGTGCGCATCCAGCATGCTGAGTCCCGAACCGGCAATGAAGCGGGCCATGCCGGGGTGGGTCCAGCCGAGCCTGCCTGAGATCCGGAAGGAGACGGCGAAGATCTCAGCCGGGTCGGAGATTCCCGCGCAGGCCCGGTCGATCATCTGGCCCCAGCGTTCGAGTACCTCGGCAGAGGCAGTGGCGAACAGCTCGTCCTTGCTCTCGAAGTGGTTGTAGAAGGACCCGAAGCCGATGTCCGCGGTGTCGGTGATCTCCTGAATGCTGGCCCGGTCTCCGCGGCCGGTGGCGATGAGCCCGACTGCGGCGTCGATGAGAGCCTGCCTGGTCCGCGCCTTCCGCCGGTCGAGCCGGGTTGGCCTGGGTGCATCGGCCGGTGCGGCATCCACCATCAGTGCCTCCTTGGCTCCCGGGTACGCCGCTGAGGCCGGTCACGGCTCGAAACGGCCGGATCGGGCCGCAGCATCACTCCTGATCCATGGCAACAGAACTGACTATAGCAGCCACTCCACGCTCATCCCTGTCGGTAGCGTCGCAGTAGCGGCCGGTGATCGGCGGGTCCACCGGAGGCTGAGCCAGGATGACCCCCTTGACGATCCGAAGCTCATAACTGACACTAGTCATCAGTCATGATGGCGCTATCTACCAACGCGAGCCTAGAGGGGGCGACCCATGGTCACGCAGGGCAGCAGGGCCGGCTCGCCGGCTGACCAGGGAAGGGTCCAGGACCCGCATCGTGCGCTGCACAGTGAGGACGGGACGCGGCGGGGCGAGCACCCGGGCCGTTCGCGCAGCCCGCTGATCAAGGCCGCTGGGCTGGCCTGGCTGGAGTTCGAGAAGCCGGACCTCGGCAAGGCCGAACGGTTTCTGACCGATTTCGGGTTCGCGGTCGTCGACCGCTCACCGGGCGCGCTCGTGCTTCGCGGCCGGCAGCCGGCTGCGCCCTGTCTGGTAGTTCGTCGCGGACCGAGGCCGCGATTTATCGGGCCGACGTTCCAGGCAGCCGCCCGCGACGACCTCAATCGGCTGGAGAACGGCACCGGCGCGGCGGTGACCGGCTATCTCGGCGGGCAGGCGGTCGTGCTGCATGACCCGAGCGGCTTCCCGGTGCGGGTCGCCTACGGCGTGCCGGAACTGCCCGCTCTGCCCGAACGTGCACCGC
>DASWAA010000132.1:0-21682 GCA_036391385.1 Streptosporangiaceae bacterium | reverse complement strand
CTCGGCGTTGGAGCACCCCCGGGCAACCAGCAGGAACACATCCATCTCCCGGCTGGTGATGCCCAGCCGCCGCATCTGCGGCGGCACCTGCGCACTGCCCCGCCCCGAGCGCGGCACCCGCTCGCCCGCCCGCCGCAGCAGCGCCCGGCACGCAGACGCCAGCCGCAGCTGGCCGCCCGCCTCGAACTCGGCCGCCGCCTGCCGCAGCCAGTCCGCCGGCCGGCCCCAGCCATCCTCGAACGCCGCCGGCGCGACCAGCCGCCGGGCAAGATGATTCCACCACGGCGCATACGGCGCCAGCAGCACGCCGCCCTCCTGCGCCAGCGCCGCCGCACGATCCCGGTGCCCGTCCCGTCCCTCCAGCACCGCCTCCGCATACGCCAGGTACCCCGCGTTCCAGCCCACCGCCGCACCCGCGCCGCGAGCCCGCTCGATAGCACCCCGCCCATCCCCGCCAGACACCGCCTGCAAGATCGCGTAATACCCCCACGCCCGGCGCGGCGACAGCAGGACGGCACTGCCGCGGTAGGTCATCGCGGTCTCGCTCTCCTGCAGCGCACGGCTGAGATCGTCGCGGAACAGCGAGGCCGTCACCCTGGTCACGCCCCACGTGAGGAAGAGGACCTCGGGATCACCAGGCAGGATTCGCTCCGCTCGCTCGGCGGTCTTCTCCGCCTCGTCACGGTCGGCCCGGATCGCTGCGATGAAAGCCTGGAGGTTGATCGCCAGCGCCTCGGAGTGCTGTGCTCTGAACCGGCGCGCGCCCAGCTCGCACTGGCGGGCGGCCTCCAGTGCCCGATCCAGGTCGGTCCCCAGGCTCCAGGTAATCGCGAGCTGCAGGTCGATGACTATCGCCGTGGAGACAGCACCAGCGCGCTGAGCGAGCACCCTCGCCTCGGACAGGCGGCTGGTGCTTCCGTCGATCAGCGTGTCGATCGTGCCGAGGTCGTGCAGCGCCGTGATCCGCCGCACGACGAAGTCCTCGTCGGTGGCGATCTCGTAGGCGCGCTCGAAAGCCTGACGCGCCGCCGCGAGGTCGCGCAGCCGCTCCGTGCGGCCGATCACCTGCAGGGCCTCGAACGCCACATCGGCGGCCGAGCCCCGCAGCCCGGCCGCCTCCGCGCTGGCCAGCGCCCGGTGTGCCAGCTCGTCGGCACCTTCGACGTTGCCGGTGTCAAGGGCGCATCGGGCCGCCACCGCGTCCACCCAGCTTGACGTGATCGGATGGCGCACGCGCTCCGCAATGGCGCGGGCCGCGGACAGATGAGCGGCTGCCGCTGCCGGATCGAGTTCAGACTCTGCGCGCGCGGCCAGCAGCAGGACCCGGGTCTGCCTCCGCAGATTGTTCCCGGCAGATTCCAGCCTGGCGATCAGCTGTTCGGCGACCGGGGCGAGCTCGCGATGGTTTCCGGCGAGCGAGAGCGCAATCACCAGCGCCTCGTCGATGTCGATGGCCAGCGCCGGGTCATCGGACGCCGTGGCGGCCGCTAGCTTGCGGGCATCTCGCAGCGCGCCCGCCGCGCTGGCGAGAGCTCCGTGCCGCAGGGCACGGCGGCCCGCTTCCAGCAGCAGCGAGGCGGCACGCTCCTGGTCTCCTGCGGCTGCGTGCAGTTCCGCGGCAAGCTCGCACCACGCACCGGGCAGCCCCGGATGGGCGCTCTCGATCGCGGCAGCGGCGCGGGCCGACCGCCGGGTCAGGTCAGGGGGAAGCAGGTCGGACAAGATCGCGTTCCTGGTCAGGCTGTGCCGGAACCGGAGCAGGGAGCTCTCCGAGGCTGCTGCCGTGTCGATCAGCTGCACCTCCTGCGCCTGCCGCAAGGCAGCGAGCACCTCCGGCTCGGTCAGCCGCGTCATGTGCGGCAGCAGGGTCCAGTCAAACTGCCTGCCGAGCACAGCGGCGCAGGCCAGGACGTCGGTGACCACCGGGCCAAGCCCGGCTAGCCGGTTGCGCACGGACCCGAGGATGGAAGCCGGCACTCTCGTGGTCACCTGGTCCCTGACCTGCCAGCCGGCCGCGTCATTGACAAGCTGGCCGGACGAGCTGGCGGCAGCGAGTATCTCCTCGACAGCGAAAGGAAGCCCGTCAGAGTCGGCGAGCAATTCGGTGACCTCGTCGGGCACGTCGTCGGTGCCCAGGCACGCGGCCGCCATCTGCCGTACCCCCGACGCTGGCAGCCGGTGCAGTTCCAGGCTGGTCGCAATGCGCCTGGCGGTGACCGAGCGGTAGAAATCAAGCCCTGCCGACGGCTCGCTGTCCCGCAGCGTAGCGACGCACAGGACGGGGATGTCAGCGAGGTTGTCAGCCAGGTACTCGATGATCGCCAGCGTCTCCGGGTCGGCCCAGTGCAGGTCTTCGATGACGAGCAGCGCACCCTGAGGCATGGCTACGGCAAGCAGGCGCAGCAGCGCCTCAGCCTGTATCACCGGCGAGATCTCGGCTTCGTCGTCCGCTGGCCGCCGCCATACCGGGGCGAGCGAGCCGAGGGCGGCCCGGTAGCTGGCCAGCTGAGGCGAATCGGGCGAAACGCCCGACCGCGCGAGCTTCATCAGCGCCTCGGTAATCGGGCGGAACGGGACCCGGACCATCGACTCCGTCGCCCGGCCGACCAGCACGCAGAGCCCTTGCTCGGTGGCCAGCGAGACCGCCTCGCGTGCTAGCCGGGACTTGCCGACGCCGGCCTCGCCAGCCAGGAACAGCAGGCCGCCGGTCCCGTGACTGGCATTGCCGACGGCGGCAGCCAGAGCCTTCTGCTCGGCACCGCGGTCGATCAGCTTCGGGCATAGCATCGGCGCCATCAGAAGCAGATACTACTGCTAGTGACGCTATGGGAACTCAATGCTAGAGGCGGATAATCCGGCTGGGTGATCGCCAGCAGGGCCTCGGTCGCGCAGGCTCCTGGCTAGGCGTTCGGGGCCACGACCGTCCCGGTCGCGGTGACGACCACGACCGGCTCGTCGAGTACCCGTGCGGCCGACGGGCTGCGCCCGGGCTCGGCCCGGCATAGGACCCGCGCCTCGAAGCTCAGCTGACGGCTACGGCGCCCGACGCGCGTGATCGTCGCGCTCACCTCGATCACGTCGCCCGCCAGGACCGGCGCGCGGAACTGGATGTCAGAGTAGGAGGCAAACAGTCCCTCGTCGCCGTCGGCCCTGATCGATGCCTCGGTCGCCACGTCGCCGAACAATCCGAGTACGTAGGCGCCGTCGACGAGGTTGCCGCCGTAGTGCGCGTGGCTGTACGGCACGTACCGCTGGTGCGCCACGGTGAGGCCGAGCCTCGGGTCGGCTGCGCCGGACCCTGCCGCTCTGGCCTGTGCCGCGCCTGCCTGCGCCTCAGAGCCCGCGCTCATGCCGGGCTCTCAGCCAGCGCCGGGGCGAGCGCGTGCACCAGGTAGCTGGCCACGTCCCGCGGCGTGGTGCCCTTGCCGAAGATCTTGTCCACGCCAAGCTCGGCCGCCAGGCCCGGGTCGAACCGCGGGCCCCCGACGATCAGCAGCGGCCTGCCGGGGCCAGCGGCGGCGAAGGCGGCCACGAGCTCGCGGGTGTTCTTGATGTGCGCGTCCTTCTGGGTGACGACCTGGCTGACCAGGACGGCGTCCGCGCCCTCGGCCTTCGCCGTGGCGACCAGCCGCGGGATCTCCACCTGGGAGCCGAGATTCACGACCTTGATCTCCCGGTAGTACTCCAGGCCCTTCTCCCCCGCGTGGCCCTTGACGTTCAGGATCGCGTCGATGCCCACGGTATGCGCGTCGGTGCCGATGGTGGCGCCCAGCACGACGAGCTTGCGGCCGAGCGAGGTGCGGATCCGCAGGTTGATCTCGGCAGGCGACAGCTCGTCGAACTCCCGCTCGGCCACCGTGACCTTCGACAGGTCGACCAGGTGGCCGACCCTGCCGTAGACGATGAAGAACGTGAAGTCCGGTCCCATGCCCTTGGCATGCACGACCATCGCCGGGTCAAGGCCCATCTTCCCGGCGAGCTGCAGTGCCGCTCCCTCGGCCCTGGCCTTCTCCTGCGCGGTGCCGAAGGGCACCGGCAGGGTGAACGACAGCTGCACCCGGCCGTCGCCGGTCGTGTCGCCGTAGGGCCTGACCAGAGTCTTCACGGTGGCGCTGGCCGCCGGAGTCCCGTTACTCTCCTGCCCCGTCATCACAGTGCTCCGTTCTGGCCGGCCGCGGCGAGGGCACCGGCTGCCGGGTTGCGTTCCGCCTCTTCAAGAATGTCACCGGCCGGGTTGAAGTAGCCGTCAGCCTTCTCGATCACGCCGTCAAGGCCCCGGCCGCCATCCGCCGGCCGCTTGGTGATGCCGAACGTGCCGTCGGCGATGGCGTTCAGCAGCCCGTCGTCGCAGATCCTCCGCAGCAGGTCGACAGATTCGGCGAGAACGTGGTTGGCACGCCGGTCGATGAACCCGCCGGGCTCGGGCCGGAAGCTCTCCCCCAGCCGGCCAGCCGCGTTCCTGACGTAATGCGCGTTCTCCAGCGCCAGGTCTCGGTCGGACAGGAACGGCGTGTGGATGCCCTCGGTCATCATGCCGATCAGCAGGATCTCCTGCTCGGTCATCATGGCGGCCAGGTTGAAGAACGCGTCGAGCAGGTACCCGGCGAAGACGTTGCCGGTCATGTGCTTGGTCGGCGGCATGTACTTCAGCGGCGCGTCGGGGAAAAGCTCGCGGACCAGCTGGGCGTGGGCGAGTTCGAGGAGGAACGAGTCCGGCACGTCCGGCCCGATCTCGAAGGCGTGCCCGAGCCCGAGCTGCCTGTCGGCCAGGCCGGCCTCCTTGCCGAAGAACTCGTTCAGCAACTGGGAGACGATGACGGTGTGCGCGCCGTCGACGGGGTCGGCCGTGGTGAGGTAGTTGTCCTCGCCGGTGTTGATGATGATGCCCGCCCTGGCGTGGATCTGCCGCGAGAAGCGCTGGTCGATCAGCGTGCGGCGCGGGTTGATGTCGCGGAAGATGATGCCGTACATGGAGTCGTTCAGCATCATGTCGAGCCGCTCCAGGCCGGCCAGCGATGCGATCTCCGGCATGCACAGGCCCGAGGCGTAGTTCGTCAGGCGCACGTACCGGCCGAGCTCGCGGGAGACGTCGTCCAGCGCCGCGCGCATCAGCCGGAAGTTCTCCTGCGTGGCGTAGGTGCCGGCGAAGCCCTCCCTGGTCGCGCCCTCCGGCACGTAGTCGAGCAGCGACTGGCCCGTCGACCTGATCACCGCGACGACGTCGGCACCCTCCCTGGCGGCCGCCTGGGCCTGCGGGATGTCCTCGTAGATGTCACCGGTCGCCACGATCAGGTACATCCACGGCTTGCGCGGCTCGGCGGTCTGCTCGATCATCTGCTCCCTGGTCGCCCGGTTGGCGTCGATCGTCGCGAACCCGGCGGCGAGCGCCTGACCCGCCAGCGCGCGGGCGGCGCTGGCCGCGTCGCCGGCGGGAGTCCGGAAGCTGACCGTGCCGGCCGCGGCCGCCTGCGCCAGCGCGGCTAGGTCGGGGTAGCCGCCGGTGATCAGCGCGTCCCAGGCTGGCAGCGCGACGCCGTGCTCCAGCCCGGTCTGCGCCCTGACGGCATCGACCAGCCGGTTCACCAGCGGCATGCCGTCCGGGTCGGCACCGGACAGCCCGGCCAGCCTGAGCACGGCCCGCTCGACCGAGACGGTCGTGTGCGCCCTGGCCATGTCGACGATCGGCTGGCCGGCCTGCCGGGCGAGCCGCCTGGCCTCCGCCACCACGGCAGGGTCGATGGAGAGCTTGGGCGCCCGTGCCCGCGGTGAGTCCTGCATCGTCATTCTCCTTGCGTCCTGGCGTCGAAGATCTGGCGGACGCCGGGTTCTGACCGGATCAGGTCGATGGCCAGCTGGGCGTGGCCGGGCGTGTAGCCGTTGCCGACCAGCATCGTCACGTCGGCGGCGACGCCCTCGGCGCCGAGCGCTGCCGCGGTGAACGAGGTGGCCATCGAGAAGAAGATCACGGTACCGCCCTGGGCGGTAGCCAGGATGGCGCCGCCCTCGCAGCCGGGCACGTCCACGCAGACGACGGTGACGTCCGCGGGTCCGCCGGCCCGCTCGACCGCCTGCGACACGCCGATCGGGTCGGTCGCGTCGGCGATCACCACCTCGTCGGCGAGGCCGGCGGCGCCGTCGGCAGATCGAGCCGCGGTCAGGGCAGCGGCCTCGCGCTCATGCGGGACCACGCCGATGACCAGGCTGGCCCCGGCCCGCCTGGCCGCCGCGGCGGACAGCGATCCGCTCTTGCCGGCGGCGCCGAGTATGGCGACGACCGGGCCCTTGCCCGAGGTGCCGGCGGGACCGGCGAGCCGGTCCGCGGCCTGCGACACTACCCGGTGGGTCAGCGCCGGAGCGCCGCAGACGTCCATCACCGCCAGCGACAGCGGGACGGGCAGGTCAGCGGGAAGCACGGCGGCGATCGACCGGCCGAACAAGATCGCGTGACCCTGGCACGGCACCTGCTCCGAGGCCCCGTCCCAGGCGGCCAGGCTGTCGGTGATCACCAGCGGGGTCAGGCTCAGCGATACCAGCGTCGCGATCTGGTCCCCCGGCCGCAGCCCGAGCGGCGAGTCAGGGCCGACCTCGCGTACCACCCCGGTCAGCATCCCGCCCGAGCCGGTCACCGGGTTCTGCATCTTGCCGCGCTCGGCGACGATGCGCAGTACCTCGGCCTTCAGCGCTGCCGGGTCGCCGCCGCTCGACTCGTGCAGCTGGCGGAAGGATGCGGCATCCAGGTTGAGCCGCCGCACGTCGACGAGCACCTCGTCCGGCCAGATCGCCGGATCCGGGTCGAGCCGCCAGGCCGCCTGCGGCAGCACGCCGGCCGGCTCGATGACACGGTGCAGCCCGAGCGGAGAGCCCGCACCGCGGCCAGATCCACTCACGCGATCAGTCCTTCCCTCGGGTCGTCCGCTCCAGCCCTGGTGCCATGGTGGCCGCGGCGGCTAGGCTATGTAGCCGAATCAGGAGAATTTTTCGTATCGAACTATACATACAAGAGCTTCTCGCGTATGCGGCCTGCCTGGCAGGCTATCGTTCGGTTTGCAGTATGAAAAGCTGCAGGGTAGCGGCCGCTCGCCAGCTGAACTGGCCGGGAGGCCGCTGAGCAAAGAGGAGGCGGCGGCACGGTGATCGAGCAGCCCTACGTGTACCGGCACACCGAGCTTGTCGAGCCTGACTGGCGCCGGTTCCCCGGCTGGGCCGCGGTGACAGCGCAGGAGTGGGAATCCGCGCAGTGGCAGCGCGCGCACTGCGTGAAGAACATCCGCCAGCTACGGGAGGTGCTCGGCGCGGGGGTCGACGAGTCCTTCTACGCCGACCTGCAGCGCGACCAGGCCGAGCGCGCGACTATGTCGATGCTCGTGCCGCCGCAGATGCTCAGCACGATGGTGCCGGCCATGGCCCCGGGCGACCCTGGCTTCACCCGGGCCCTGTACGCGGACCCGGTGCGGCGCTACATGATCCCCGTGTTCAGCGACCGCCGGGCCGACTGGCCGTCCCACCCGTACTCGTCGCGAGACTCGCTGCACGAGGCGGAGATGTGGGTGGTCGAGGGGCTCACCCACCGCTACCCCACCAAGGTGCTGGCCGAGGTGCTGCCCACCTGCCCGCAGTACTGCGGGCACTGCACCCGGATGGACCTGGTCGGCAACCCCACCCCGGTGGTCGAGAAGCACAAGTTCGGCATGGCACGCGATGACCGGCTCGCCGCGATGCTCGGCTATCTGAAGGCCACCCCCGGCGTACGGGACGTGGTGGTCTCCGGTGGTGACGTCGCGAACCTGCCGTGGCCACGGCTCGAGGCATTCGTCAGCGAGCTGCTGGCCATCGACAACATCCGCGACATCCGGCTGGCCACCAAGGCCCTGATGGGCCTGCCGCAGTACTGGCTGACCGACGAGGTCAGGGCCGGGATGGAGCGGCTGGCTACCACGGCGCGGCAGCGCGACGTGGCGATCGCGATCCATACCCACGTGAACGCCGCCCAGTCGGTGACCCCGCTCGTCGCGAAGGCCGCCAAGGCGATGCTGGAGACCGGTATCAGGGACGTGCGCAACCAGGGCGTCCTGATGCGCGGGGTGAACAGCAGCACCGACGCGCTGCTCGACCTGTGCTTCGCGCTGCTCGACGACGCCAAGATCATGCCGTACTACTTCTACCTCTGCGACATGATCCCCAACGCCGAGCACTGGCGGCTGAGCCTGGCCGAGGCCCAGCAACTGCAGCACAACATCATGGGCTACCTGCCGGGCTTCGCCACGCCGCGGATGATCTGCGACGTGCCGTACGTCGGCAAGCGCTGGGTGCACCAGGTGTCGAGGTACGACGCCGAGCGCGGGATCTCGTACTGGACGAAGAACTACCGCACCGGGGTCGAGGCCAGCGACGAGCTGGCGCTGCAGCGGGAGTACGAGTACTACGACCCGATCTACACGCTCCCGGACGATGGCCAGCAGTGGTGGCAGTCCCAGGCGGCCGAGGCTGACAAGCGCGCTGTGGCGGCCGCCCCGCCGTTGCTGAGCGTCGCCGCGCCCGCAGCAGTCTCCTGATCAGGTTGGCTCGGCTGGCTTTTAGGAGCCAGCCGAGCCAACCGCCTGTCCCGGCTAGCTAGCCAGGTCCGGCAGCAGTGCGGCCGCGTTCGGCGTGCCGAGGCCGGTGACCGGGTCCCAGCCCGTCGTCGCCGGATAGCCGGGGATGCTCGGGTCGGTCTGGTTCTTGCCCGTGGTCACGTCGTAGAAGTCCGCGGCGTACTCGACGGGGTTAGCCGCGATCGCGTACAGCTTCGGGTTGATGAGCCCGAGGCCGTGCCCGGCGATCTGGTCGGCGATCGCGACCAGCGCCGCCCACTGCGGACAGCTCGACGACGTCCCGCCGACCACGTACCAGCCTGCGCTGCACGGGTTACCTGGGCTGCAGTTCAGGCCGCCGGTGGCATCCCCCGGCGCGGTGTCGTAGACCAGCACGCCGGTCCGGGAGCTCGCCTGGTAGGAGACGTCCGGCACGCCGCGCATCGGCCCTATCGCCGTGGAGCCCGCCGGCAGGGTGTCCTGGTAGGAAGGCCGGGAGAACACGCTGCTGAAGCCGCCGCCCGAGGCGATCCAGCCGATCTCACGGTTCGGCTGGTTCTTGCAGGTGCCGGGCGGGTCGGTGTTGTCGATGGTCGTCCCGGTCACCGGGTCGGTGCACAGGTACGTGCCGCCCACGCCGGTCACCAGCGGGTCGGACGCCGGCCACTGCACCGTCGGGTAGGGGAACGTGGACGGGTTCGCCACCGGGGTGAACGAGCTGTTCGCGGTGCCGCCATCACCCGAGCTGCCGAGCACGGTGACGCCGCTGGCCGCCGCCGAGATGAACGCGTGCCGCAGGTTCAGCAGCGACTGGGTGCTGGCGAAGGCCTGCTCGGCAGAGGCGAAGCTCTGCGAGATCACGTCCGCGAGGTGGTTGTCGACGATGTACTGCTCGGCGTCCATCATCGCGGGGAAGCCCTGCACGCCGAGGGTCTCCGCCGGGTTGGTCGTGACGTTGATGATGTTCGCCTGGGGCGCGATCGAGTGCGCCCACTCCACGTCGAGCGCCGTCTCCAGCGCCCAGACGTTGCGGGTCTGGATGCCCACGCTGCTCGACCCGGAGGGCGGGGCCTTCACGATCGTGGTGCCATTGAAGTAGACATGCTGGAAGGTGGGCGCTCCGCCGCCGCACGACCCTCCGGTCTCGCCGCACATGTGCTGCAGGCCCATCTGGGTGTCGAACGTCGCGAGGTCGGACGCGATGTTCGGGTCGCCGAACGAGTCGACGATCGCGATCGTGACACCCTGGCCCTCGTGACCGGCTGCGTACAGCGGGCCGAGGTTGTAGGAGTTCTGCATCGACGTCGGGGTGAAGCACCGGCGGTTCACCGAGAAGCAGTTGGCCTCGGTCGGCGGTGTCTGCCCGCTTGCCAGGTACTGGAAGTCACTCACGGTGGGGATCGGCACGGGAAGCCTGGCGATGGCAGCGCCGCCAGCGGCGGCGGGAGCCATGGCCAGGGTTGTGGCGGTGCTGAACACCAGCACGGCCACCGCTCGCGCGGGAGCTTTCACCCGCAGGAAACCAGGTCGCACGATCTGTACCTCCATCATCGCAGGCAGCATGAGATCTGAGTGCTAAAGAAAATGGCCACCGAATCGCATAGTGCCCGCGCTAGCTGCAATTGACAAGGCATTCAGCCGAGTTACCGGCAGCCGACACCATTCAGCGCTAGCTCCCCCGGCCCCTCGGGCTCTCCCGGCCCGGTACCGAGCCGGCGCTGGTCACGCGCGTCGTAGCTCCACAGTGCGGGCAGCGCCAGCGAGACGATCACCGCACCCGCCAGGCTGAGGACCCCGCCGGACAGGACGGCGAGGCGGACCGAGCCAGTCAGCGTGGCCACCGCGCCGGTCTCCAGGTTGCCGAGCGGTTCCCCGGTGGAGTAGCTGATCATCTCCAGGCCCGCTAGCCGCCCGCGGACGCGGGCCGGGATGCTCTGGTTCCACATGGTCATCCGGAACAGGCCGCTGACCATGTCAGCGCCGCCGGCGGCGGCCAGCGCGAGCACGGCGAGCGGCAGGTCCGGCGCGAACGCGAACGCCCCGATCGCGACACCCCAGCCGCAGACGGCCAGCGCGATCGCCCGGCCGTGCCGGTGCACGTGCCTGGTCCAGGAGCTGGTCAGGCTGACGGCCATCGAGCCGATCCCGGGCGCCGCATACAGCAGCCCGAGCACGGCCGGCCCGCCGAGCCCGGCCGCCAGCTGCGGGAACACGGCATAGGGAGCGCCGAAGAACATCGCGCCGATGTCGACCAGGTAGGTGCCGAGAAGATCAGGGCGGCTTCGTGCGTAACGCAAGCCCTCGGTGAGCCCGCGCAGGCTAGGCCGGTCGGCGTCCGGCGCGGGCGGACTCGGCGGCAGCAGCGCGAACGGCAGCGCGGCGCCCGCGCAGGCCGCACCGCCGACGGCGTAGGCCAGCGGCTGGCCGCCGATCAGCAGGGCGCCGCCGACCAGGGGTCCGCCCGTGTGCGCCACCGTGCCGATCAGGCCGGCCAGCGCGGAGGCACCTGGCAGGTCGTCGTGGGCGACGAGCCGGGGAACGAGCACCTCGATGGAGGGCCGTTGCACCCCGAACGCCCCGGCGAGCAGCCCGGCCAGCACGAACAGCACCCAGAGCTGATGCCAGGCCACGGCGTTGGCGACAAGGCCCGCCGAGCAGGCCATCACGCCGCCCTGGGTGACCAGGATGAGCCGCCGGCGTTCGATCGCGTCGGCGAGCGCGCCTCCGGCCAGGCCGGCGAGTAGCACGGGCAGTAGCTCGGCGCAGCTGAGCAGGCCGACGACCAGGGAGGAGTGCGTGAGCTGATAGGCCTGGTAGGGCAGCGCGACGTAGCAGATCATCGAGCCGACCGAGTTGGCCGCCTGGCCAAGTGCGAGCAGGCGGAATTCTCGGGAGTGCCGGAGCGCGGTCAGGTCAGGGGTCAGGCGCCGGATGATCTGGGTGAATGTTTCCACGGGACGTTCATAGTGGCCTAAGGCCGTGCCGGAAGTCGACGTGATTTGTCGTGCGGGCGGGAGGCCGTCGGGTATAGCGCCGCCCGTCCGTCGCTGAACGCGATCGGCCGGGGACGCTATGCCCGACGGCTGCTCGTGTGCGCGGTGAAGTCAGCGGTGGTCGGTATCCGCAGATGCTGAGGTTGCAGCTGGGTGTGAGCTCGGGGAACTGTCGTCGGAAGCCGGAGTGTCGCCTGGGGTGGCGTTCTCCTCGGTGCTGTCTTTGGCGGACACGGCTGGAGCGGACTCTGTGTCGCCCTCGGAGCTGGCTTCTGCTTCGGGCTCGCCGTCGGCGGGGGTGGGGGCCGGGGGCTTGCGGCGCTGGGTGTAGATGAACCAGACGATGCCGATCAGGGTGAGGGCCGAGGCGACGAAGGTGTTCAGGCGCAGGCCGAGGAAGTGCTGTGAGTAGTCGATCCGCAGGGACTCCTCGAAGATGCGGAACGCCGAGTAGCCGGTCACGTAGAGGGCGAACAGGCCAGGCGGCCTGACCGCGGAGTGGTGGCCGAGCCAGACCAGGAACGCCGCCAGGGCCAGGTCGAAGATCAGCTCGTACAGGAAGGTCGGGTGGAACGTCCGGTAGCCGGCGTAGCCGGCAGGGCGGAACGCGGGCGAGATCACCAGGGCCCAGGGCAGCCTGGTGGGACCGCCGAACAGTTCCTGGTTGAAGTAGTTGCCGATCCGGCCGACCGCCTGGGCGACGAGCAGCGCGGGCGCGACGGCGTCGGCGAACAGGGCACCGCTGGCACCGCGGCGCTTCACCCGCCAGATTCCGACGGCAGCCCCGGCGGCCACGCCGCCCCAGATGCCCAGACCGCCCTGCCAGACGGCGAAAACGCCGTACCATTCGTGCGGGATCTGGCTTGGCGTGGTGATGTCGAAGTAGATCCGGCCGCCGATGATGCCGGCGGGCACCGCCCAGATCGCGACGTCGGCGACCAGGCTCGGGTCGCCCCCGTAGTTCCGCACGCGCCGCTGGGTGATCAGCACCGCGAGCGTGATGCCGACGACGTACATCAGCCCGTAGTAGTGAATGAACAGCGGCCCTAGGTGGATGCCGTTAGCCGGCGGGCTCGGTATGAAGCTCAGCGGGACGCGGGGATGCGGGACCATGCAACAGAGCGTAGACCCGCGAGGCGACTGCTCGCGGCTGGGTTAAGGTCGGTAGGTGACCAGGAGAAGCGAGCATCTCAGCGCGGCCCTGCATGACTACGTGGTCGCGCACAGCATGCAGCCGGACGAGGTTCTCGAGGATCTGGCCAGGGAGACGGCCAGCAGGTACGGCGAGGACGCCGGCATGCAGATCGGGCCGGAGCAGGGTGCCTTCATGACGCTGCTGGCCAGGATCGCCGGCGCGAGGTACGCCATCGAGATCGGGACGTTCACCGGCTACTCGTCGATCTGCATCGCCCGCGGCCTTGCCGACGGCGGGAAGCTGCTCTGCTGCGATGTCAGCGAGGAGTGGACCTCGGTGGCGCGCGAGTACTGGCAGCGGGCAGGCCTAACTGACCGCATCGAGCTTCGACTCGGCCCGGCCCTGCAGACGCTGCGCGAGCTGCCGGCCGGGACCAGCTTCGACCTGGCGTTCATCGATGCCGACAAGACCGGCTACGTGGCGTACTGGGACCTGATCGTGCCGATGATCGCGCCGGGCGGGATCATCCTGGCCGACAACACGCTCTCGCACGGCCGGGTGGTCGACCTGCATCAGCAGGACGACGCCGTGCAGGGCATCCGGCGCTTCAACGGCCGCGCGCGGGCCGATGCCCGGGTCGAGCAGGTCCTGCTCCCCATCGGCGACGGCCTGACCCTGGCCCGCAAGCTCTGATCCGGTGCTGGCCGCGGGCTCGGGTCAGGCGTAGAGGTCGGGGCGGCGGTCGGCGTGGGCGTCGTTGCGCGGGCCGGTCGATTTGTCCCTGGCCAGGCGCAGGTCGCAGTCGGCGAGCAGCAGCTCGTCGCTGGCGCCACCCGGCGACGCCGCCGTGCTCGCCGGGCCTGCCAGCGGGTAGCCGTCCGGCCCCGCGATGACGCTGCCACCGGTCCAGCTCACGCCGCGCTCGTCGCCGCACCGGCAGGCCGCGGCCACGAACATCCTGTTCGCGAATGCCGCCACCTGCACGTTCGCCGTCACCATCGGCCGCTCCCCGGCCGGGGTCGGCTCCGCCGGCCAGTTGGTCGGGACCGCGAGCAGGTCAGCGCCCGCCAGGGCTGGCCGCCTGACCCACTCGGGGAACTCCACGTCGTAGCAGACCATCATCGCGATCCGGCCGAACGTGGTGTCCACAACCGGCGGCGGCGCGCTGCCGGTGGCGAAGACGTCGGCCTCGGCGTCCCACAGGTGCGCCTTGCGGTAGACCGCGCGCAGGCCATCGGAGTCGACGAGCATCGCGCTGTTGTAGAGCAGGCCGTCGTCGCCAAGCTCGGCGAAGCCGCCCACGACGACGGCCTGGTGCCGGTCCGCGAGCTCCGACCACTGCGCGGCGGTCGGCCCGTCAGCCGGCTCGGCGAGCGAGCGTGCCTCGGCGGCGCTGGCGAAGACGTAGCCAGACGGCGTCAGCTCAGGGACCACGATGACGCGGGCGCCGCGAAGGGCGGCGTCCTCGATGGCGGCGGCGGCTGCCGCCCGGTTCTTGTCGAGCTCACCGACCTGCAGGCTCAGCTGGCAGGCGGCGACCCGGACCGACTCAGTTCCGACACTCGGCAGCACTCTGCCACCCTAGCGGCCGTGGCTCGCTACTATGTCGCGCTATGGCACCGTTGTTCAGGAGGATCATCCCGATTCTCTTCGTGGGCGATCTGCGCTCGGAGCGGGATTTCTACCTCCGGCTCGGGTTCCGCATCACCTATGAGGGACCCGAGTACCCGTATTTCCTCGCGCTAGGGCACGGACCGGTCGAGTTCGGCATCGAGTGGCACGAGGGATTCTCCCCGGCGGGTCCTGATCGGGTGCTGACCTGGCAGCTCGGCGTGACCGACCTCGACGAGGCGAAAAAGGTCTTCGAGGCGGCAGGGGTGCCGTACCGCGAGGAACTGATGGCGCCGAGCCCGGACTGGCAGTACCGGGTGCTGCACGCGCGCACGCCGAACGGCTACCACCTGCTGCTGGAAGAGGGCAGCGGCTGAGAAGCCGCGCACCTCTGTACAACCTCCTATCCCGCGCTTACCGTGTGAAACAAGCGATTTCGCGTGGCTGGAGGTGCCAGATGGCAGCAGAACCTGAAGCCTTCGTAACAACTCACCCGGCACCGGAGCGCCTCAAGCGGGGCACGCTCAATCTCGCCGAGATCGCCGCCTCGACGATGGCCAATATCGCCCCGGCGATGAGCTTCTACTTCAGCATGGCCCTGATCGCTTCGGCAGCGGGCGTGGCCTCGCCGCTGACGATCATCGCCGCCGCGATCGCGATCGCGCTGCTCGGGAACACGGTGTCCCAGTTCACCCGGTCGATCCCTTCCACCGGATCGTTCATCACGTTCATCGGCAAGTCGTTCGGGCCGGTGACCGGCCTGACCACCGCGATCGTCATGTCAGCCGGGTACATCATCGCCGTCGCCTCCGTGGTCAGCATCGCAGGCGGCTGGACGTCAGACATCCTGGCCAAGTACGCCCACGTTCACATCGCCTGGCAGATCCTCACCATCGTGATCACGCTGCTCGCGCTCGCGCTCGTGGTACGCGGCGTCGCGCTGTCCACCAAGTGGGCTGGCGCCCTGTTCGCCTTCGAGATGCTGATGCTGATCCTGGTAAGCGTCTGGGTGCTCGTCCACCACGCGGGCAACCTGCGGCTGACCCCGTTCGAGCCCTCCCACCTCGCCTCCGGCTGGAAGGGACTCGGGCTCGGCTTCCCGATCGCCATCTACATGTTCATCGGCTGGGAGAACTCGGCCTCGCTGGCCGAGGAGACCGCGAACCCGCGGCGGGCAGTCCCCCGGGCTGTCTACCTGTCGATCGCGCTGATGGCCGTCAGCTACATCCTGTTCGCCTACGTCACCGTGGTCGGCTACAACTACAACGCCTCGGCGCTGGCCTCGGAGACGGCAGTCCCGTTCGTCGTGGTCGCCCAGCGTGTGCTCGGCGCGCTGGCGTTCCTTGCCTACCTGGCCGGGTTCACCTCCATCGTCGGGTCGCTGATCGCCGCGACGAACTCCCAGGCCAGGCTGATTTTCAACTCCGGCAGGGAGGGCCTGCTGCCCGCCGTGACCGGGCGGGTCTCGGCCAAGCACCGGACCCCCGTGGTCGCGATCGTGATCTTCCTGGTCGTGGCGCTCGGCCTGGTCTACGGCTTCGGCTGGAACCTGAACCCGGTGGCCTTCTTCGGCGATGCGGCGACGCTCGGAGCAATCCCGATCTCGCTGGTCTACCTCGTCACCAACCTGGCGCTGCCGTTCTACTACCGCCGGATGCACCCGGCGGAATTCTCCGTGCTCAAGCACCTGATCCTGCCGATCCTGGGCGTGGCCGCGATCGCGTTCCCGCTGTACGAGCTGATCAAGCCCGGGCAGAGCCCGCCATTCAGCCGGTTCCCGCTGATCACGCTCGGCATCATCCTGGTCGGGCTGATCTACGCGTTCGTGCTCAACGCCCGCGACCGCACCCTGGGCGACCGGATCGGGTCGATCGTCGCCGACGCCGACTGACCGGGCGCCGACGCGCGCTAATCTCGCGGTCGGGTCACGAGCGGAGGCCGTTTCGGCGAGAATGGCTTGCGGTCGCCGACGCGCACTGTCGCGTGCCGCCGCGACTCATCACGGAGCCGGGGGTCATGGGCACCACCACAGAGCCGGTCTACCTGCGCGTGCTGGAGGATCTGCGGTCGCGCATCAGGTCCGGGCTGCTCGAGCCAGGAGCCCGGGTGCCCTCGCGGAACGCGATCATCACCAGGTACGGCGTCGGCGAGACGGCGGCCAAGCACGCCCTGGCGGTGCTGGTCACCGAGGGCCTGATCGAGGCCAGGCCGGGCTCGGGCTGTTACGTCAGAAAGGCACCGGCGGCAGGCTTCCTCGAGCATGACCGGCCGCAGTTCCCCGGGTCGCCGTTCGGGATCAGCGAGGCCGCCGCCATCCCCGCCGACGCGCACGGCGCGGGGCGAACGCCGGCATCGCCGTCCGTGCCCAGGAGGCTGACCTGGGAGCACCAGACCGACATGATGCAGCCGCCGCCGGAGATCGCCGCCCGGCTCGCCCTCGCCCGCGGCGAGCGCGCGACCGTGACCAGGTACCTGCTGCGAGCCGACGGCGAGCCGGTCCAGCTGGCCGTCAGCTACGAGCCGGCCGCCCTCACGGCGGGGACCCCGGTCGCGCTGCCCGAGCAGGGACCGATGGCGGGCCGCGGCGTGAACGAGCGGATGCGCTCGCTGGGCATCGAGGTCGACGACGTGGTGGAAGAGGTGTCGGTCCGGCCGTCACAACCGGGCGAGGCCACCGCGCTCAGCCTCCCCGCCGGCGGCCTCGTGCTCGTGGTCGACCGCAGCCACCGCGCCGGTGACCGGGTCGTCGAACTTGCCCAGATCGTCGTCCCGGCCGACAGGTTCAGGCTCCGGTACCGTTTCCCCGTCGCCGTGGCGCTGGCACCGTAGCTCGCGATGACCGAATCGTGCCACCATGAGCCATGCGGATCACCGGGATTTCCTCGACTGACCTGTTCGGCGGTACGCTCGCGCGCCCGCTTCAGATCGTCCGGGTAACGCTGGTCAACGACGGTCCTGACCTGATCCATGATCGGGCCGCGGTGCTCAGCGTCAGCGTGCACGGTGCCGGGGTCGGCACTCCCGATCCGGCGGTCGTGACCGAGCTAGAACGCGGCGAGGAACGGACCGTCGAAATCCCGGTCCACGTCGCCGCGCCGGCGACCACGGGCAGCGTGCGGCAGGTGACCGCGGTCGCCCAGGGCGAGCCCGGACGCTGGGAGACCGCCGGGCAGATCACCGTCGCCGAGCCGGGCTGGACCATGTGGATGGTCAGCCACTTTCACTACGACCCGGTGTGGTGGAACACCCAGGGTCAGTTCACCCAGACCTGGCCGCTGCTGCCGCCGGAAGACGGCAGGGAGCCTGAGGTCAGTACCGCTTTCGAGCTGGTCAGGCTGCACCTGGCCGAAGCCAGGACCGATCCGGATTACAAGTTCGTGCTGGCCGAGCTTGACTACCTCAAGCCGTATTTCGACACCTGCCCGCAAGACCGTGCCGACCTGCTCGCCTTCATCGCGGCCGGGCGGATCGAGATCGTGGGCGGCAGCTACAACGAGCCGAACACCAACCTGACCAGCGCCGAGTCGACCATCCGCAACGCCGTGTACGGCCTGGCCTACCAGCGCGAGGTGCTCGGCGCCGCGCCGAGCACCTCCTGGATGCTTGACGCGTTCGGCTTCGACCCGGCCTACCCGGGGCTGATGGCAGCCGCCGGGATGACCGAGTCGTCCTGGGCACGCGGGCCGTTCCACCAGTGGGGTCCGGACCGCAGCGGCGTCGGCAACGAGAAGATGCAGTTCACCTCGGAGTTCGAGTGGCTGTCCCCGGACGGCCGCGGCCTGCTCACCAGCTACATGCCGAACCATTACTCGGCGGGCTGGATTACCCAGCACGCCGCCGACCTCGCGACCGCCGAGCGGGATGCCTACCGGCAGTTCCGGCAGCTTGCGCCGGTCGCGGCTACCCCCAACGTGCTGCTTCCGGTTGGCGGTGACCATGTGGTGCCGTCGAAGTGGGCGACCGCGATCCACCGGGACTGGAACGCCAGGTACGTCTGGCCCCGGTTCGTCACCGCCGTGCCGGGTGAGTACTTCGCGGCGGTGCGAGCCGACGGCGCGGCGCGCGGCGCCTGGTTCATGCCGCAGACCAGGGACATGAACCCGGTCTACCCCGGCAAGGACGTCAGCTACATCGACACGAAGCAGGCGCAGCGCGACGCCGAGGTCGCGCTGCTAGACGGGGAGCGGCTGGGCACCGCTGCATGGCTGGCCGGGGCGAGCTACCCGCGCGCGAGCCTGGACAAGGGCTGGCGCCTGCTCGCGTTCGGCGCGCATCACGACGCCATCACCGGCACCGAGGGCGACCAGGTCTACCTTGACCTGCTGGCCGGGTGGCGTGAGGCCTTCGAGCGCGGCGACCAGGCGCGCAGGGACGCGGCGGCGTTCCTGGCCGGTCTCGCGGACACGGCAGCGGTCGCGACGGCCGCGGGCGCCGCGGGCGCGACGGACACGGCGGCGGTTGCCACGGCCGCGCGGGCGCCAGCTGCGGACGAGGCCGGCGCGACGAGCAGCCAGGCGCGCGCCGTCCTGGTGTTCAACACCTTGTCCTGGCAGCGATCCGGCCTGGCCAGGATCACCCTGGAGTTCGCCGCCGGGGCCGCGTCAGCGGTCAGGCTCACCGATGACGCCGGCCGGCAGGCGCCCTACCTGGCCGAGGCGGTGATCCGGCATCCCGACGGCTCGATTGCCCGCCTCACGCTCGCGTTCCTGGCGTCCGGCGTCCCGCCGCTCGGCTACCTGACCTACCTCGCCGAACCCGTGCCCGCCGGCACCGCCGCGGCCGGCGACGAGCCCGAGGCGGCCAGCTGGCGTAACGCCGACGGACTGGTGATCTCCAACGATGCCTTCACCGTGGCGGCCGACCCCGCTGCTGGCAGCGTGCTGTCCTCGATCCGGGACCGGCGGACCGGGACTGAACTACTCGCCGGTCCCGGCAACGAGCTTGTGATCCAGGAGGAGTACCCGACCCACCCTCGCTGGGGTGAGGGCCCGTGGCTGCTCTGCACGAAGGGCAGCTGGCGCGGGTCGGCTGGCCTGAGCGCGACGGTGCGGAGCCAGCGCTGCCCGATCGGCTCCCGCCTGGTGGCCGAGTACGCCTTCGACGACCTGGTCGTCACGGCGGAGACGGTGCTCTGGGACGGTGCGGACCTGGTCGAGTTCCGTACGCACGTCGACGGCTCGATCGGCCAGGACCGGCTGCTGCGGGTGCGGTTCGCCGCCGACGTCCCCGGCGGCCTGCCGGTCTTCCAGACCGGCCTGTCGGTGATCGGCCGGCCGCTGGGCCAGGCGGACGTCGACGTGGCCGAGCACACCTACACGCTCGACAATCCCGCGCACGAGTGGTTCGGCGTCGGGTCCACCGCCCGCGTGGTGCTGTCCGGGTCCGCGGGAGAACGACGGGAGCACGCGATCGGCGTAGCCGAGGTCATCGCGCCAGCGGCTCCGGCCGGGCAGACCTTCGCGCCCAGGGATACCGCCGCCGGGCAGGGTCATCGTGACGAGGTCAGGGACCTGCTCGTCGCGCTGGCCAGGCAGGGAGTCACGGCCACCTGCTCGGTGCCGGCAGGCCCGAGGTACGGGTCGCTCGAGGTCGACTCCAACCTGCCGGACGTGCGGATCAGCCTCGGCGGCCCGGCCGAGAACGCGTTCACCGCGCAGGTGCTCGCAGCGGCAGGCCCGGCCGCCGAGGATGAGCTGCGCAAGAAGCTCGCGGCGGACGGCACGGCGAGGATCTGGGTGCAGGCCGCCCGTCGCAGGAGCGAGGTGTTCGGGCCGGGAGCGGACGTCCGGGGTACCGCCGACCTGCCGGTGCTGATCGTCGCCGGCGACGATCTCGGCGCGGCGATAGCGGCGCTAGCCGACGACCTGGCCGACGCAGCGATCGAGGTCGGGTGCCACGACACCGGCCGCGATGACCGGTCGGGGGCGGCGATCGAGCCCGGCCTGGCTCCGCACAGCGTGGCTCTGCTGAACCGCGGACTGCCGGGGAGCCTGGTGACCCCGGCCGGCGAGGCCTTCATCTCGCTGATGCGGGCGTGCAGTACGTGGCCTGCGGGCACCTGGATGGACGGTGCGAAGCGGACGGTCCCCGACGGGAGCAGCTTCGCCTGGCAGCACTGGAGTCATACCTACGAGTACGCGCTGGCCGCCGGCCCGGGCGACTGGCGCTCGGCCGGATTCCCCCGGGCTGGCCAGGAATACAGCCATCAGCTGCTGACCTGCGAAGCCGACGTGCACGACGGGCCGCTTCCGCCGTCCGCGAGCCTGGCGAGCGTGACTCCGGCAGGCATCGACCTGATGACGATCAAGCCGCGGGGCAACCCCCTTGCGCCGCTCGCTCAGCCGGACCCGCGGGACGGGGTCAGCGTGCGCCTGCGGGACCTGACCGGGCGGGCCGCGGGCGGCACGGCGACGGTGCGTCTTTATCAGGGCATAACGGCCGCCTTCGTGAGCGATCTGCTCGAGCAGGCGGACCTGGCGCCCGGCCAGTGTGCCGACGGCGCGGTAACGGTGCCGGTGCCGCAGGCAGGAACGGTGACGCTCGCCCTGCATCCCGCCGACCTTCTCCCGGCCGCCAGGCCGGCGGTCACCGGGATGCCGCCAGAGCCGGCCCAGCCCGTCTTCACCAGGTACTGGCTGCACGGCAAGGGACCGGCACCCGCCGGGAACCTGCCCGTCGCCGTGCACCTGTCCCCCGCCCTGGTGACGCTGCAGCCAGGCGGGCAGGCCGCTGTCAGTCTCACGGTGGCGGGCGGGCGCTGCCCCGCCTCGGGCATCGCGACTGTCGACGTGCCGGCTGGCCTGAGCCTGGGCGGCCCGGGCGAGCTGCCCTACCAGCTGGAGGCAGGAGCGTACGCCGCCTGGGACCTAGTGCTGCGAGCTCCGGCGGACGCGGTGCCTGGCAGGCACTACCTGGCGGCGCGGATCGTCGACGAGGCCGGCCAGGTGCTCGAGGACGCCGTCGTGATCGCCGTCGGCGAGCAGCCGCCGCCGCCTCCCGGCACGCCGCTGGCCGACCTGGTCCCGAATCTGGTGGCACTGGAGCAGGCCGAGGCCGCCGAGGCCGAGCTGACGATGGTCTCCGGTCACCTGCAGCTAGCCCCGGGAGCGCGCGGCGAGGTCGCGCTCACGCTGGTCAACAACACGGCGTCGCAGCTGCGCGGCGAGGCACAGCTGATCTCGTCGCACGGCAGCTGGGCAGCTCTGGCGCCGTGGTCGCGCGGATTCAGCGCCGACGCCGGCGCGAGCACGACGCTGACGTTCGAGGTCGCCATTGCGCCGCAGGCCCGCCCCGGCCAGCAGTGGTGGGCCCTGGTCAAGGTGATGTTCTTCGGCCGCCTCCGCTACAGCAAGCCGATCTGGATTAGCGTCATC
>DASWAA010000131.1:0-1903 GCA_036391385.1 Streptosporangiaceae bacterium | reverse complement strand
GTAGTTCTTAGTGGTGAGTCAGTTTCCCGGCTGAGTGGCCCTCCGTTAGCTGTGAATTTCCGCTTCCAGGCGCCTCGTGCGTTCCTGAATGGACTCCGCCATCGGCCCCCCAGTCTCGCTGGGCCGAAGGCTCGGGCCCGTACTCCCGTAGCCGCAGTCCCGTAGCCGCAGTCCCGTAGCCGCAGTCTCGCAGCGCAAGGAGGTGAGCGCATGCACGTCCCCGCACCAGAACCGGAGTGGCAGGTACCCGGCGTACCTGCGGGTTCGACCTCCCTCACCGGAAATGCGGGTGCCTGGCCACCGGTCACCGCGCCCGCGGCCGGCCGTACGCCGACCACCCCTACGAGCGCCACCGCTCCCCCTGCTGCACGCGCCCCCGGCGTGAGCGCCGACGCTCCCCCTGCTCCACGCGCCCCCGGCGTGGGCGCCGACGCTCCCCCTGCTGCACGCGCCCCCGGCGTGCCGGCCTCGACGGGCGAGGCACTGGAAATGGTGCTGGCCGGCCTGGGTTACCTGGCCTCGGCGGATCTGGCTTCAGTACCGGGTGAGGTGCACGCCGAGTGCCTGCGTGGTCTTGAGCGCGCCTCGTCGATGCAGGCCGCGGCGCACGCGCGGGTGCTCGCGGCGTTTTGCGCTCAGGCCGGGTACGAAGCCGACGGGCAGGGTTCTCCACGCACCTGGCTGATCTGGCAGACCCGGGTCTCCCGTCAGACGGCCAACGCGGCGATCGCGTCCATGCGCCGCCTCAAGGCGCACGCAGAGGTCGCCAATGCCCTGGCTGACGGCGCGATTTCTCAGTCCTGGGCCGGTCACATCACGGACTGGACCGACAAGCTTCCCGAGGACGCACGCCCCGATGCGGACGAGATTCTGCTCGCCGCCGCAGCGGGCGGCGCGGAACTCGCGGACCTGGCCAGACTGGCCGAGGAGATGCGGCGCCGACTGGCCAGCCCCGACCGCGACGACGACGGGTTCGATGATCGGTCGGTCCGGCTGGCTACCACTCTCGACGGAGCCGGGAAGCTGCACGGGGACCTCACTCCCCAGTGCGCGGCAGCGCTGCGGGCGGTGCTTGAGGCCCTGGGCAAGCGCGCTGGACCCGATGACAATCGCAGCATCGTGCAGCGGCGCCACGACGCACTGGAGGAGGCCTGCCGCCGCCTGCTCGGGTCGGACTGCCTTCCTGACCGCGCTGGCCAGCCCACTCAGCTGCAGCTCCATATCACCCTCGACGAGCTCGCGAACGGCGTCGGGCCCGATGCTGTCCGGCCTGGCCCCGTCCTACCCGGGCCAGCCGCGCGGCCGGGCGATGACTGCGACGCCGCGATCGCCCCCGTCGTCACCGGCACCGTCGACCGCGAACTCCTCGGCGCTCTCGCCGCCCGGCTCAGCGACACCTGGGACCGCCGCCCCGCTCTCTCAGCCGAGCCGCCCCCCTGCCCCTGCGGGCACACGCGCTGCCCCGGCACCGGCGGCGATCACACGGACGAGGCCCGCTCTGCCTACCTGGGGTGGGCAGCCGCCAGGGAGCTCATCCTGAGCAACGCTGTCGCCCTGCTCTCTGGTCCGGACGGTCTCGCTTCCTGGCTCCGCCGAAGACAGCACACCGGGGCGGCCGCTTCGATAAGCCTGCCGCTGGACGTGGGCAAGGTCACCGAAGTGATCCCCCCGCACCTGCGCCGCGCGGTCATCGCCCGCGACAAGCACTGCGCCGCCCCGGGCTGCGACCAGGCTCCGGCCGCCTGCCAGGTGCACCACATCATCCCCCGCAGCAAAGGCGGCATCACCAAGCTCACCAACCTGATGCTCCTGTGCACCTTCCACCACCTGATCATGGTCCACCGGTGGGGCTGGACCATCACCCTCAACCCCGACGGCACCACCACCGCCGCCAGCCCCGACG
>DASWAA010000130.1:0-1907 GCA_036391385.1 Streptosporangiaceae bacterium | reverse complement strand
GTTAAGCGGCCGGTCCGGGTAATCGACCGAGAACTGAACCGGATATGGCACCTGCTCAATGACCATGCCCATGCAAATCCCTCCTGCTCGTGTGCTTCCAGTTCAACCTGCGCCATCCCGATCACGGTCGGCTAGGGCCCTTAGTACCCACGTCAAGGCCACCCGGCCCTTCGCCGAACCGAAGTCGGCCGGGCGAGCCGGGCGAGGCCGGGTACAGCCGAGCGGTCATAAGTGCCACCCTGACGTGGCGGCGGGATCAGCACATCACCCACTTCGGGTGGTGCCATCTGAGCGGATTTCCGGAACAGTGCCGCCATGACGCCCGACCTGGCCCGGTGGCAGTCCGCGCCGACGTCGATCAGCCATTTCTTCGTCGTTCCGGTCACTCTCGGCCTCGCCTTCCGCACCGCACTGCTGCGAGCCGCCTGGACGTACCACGTCTTCGGGCGCAGGCTGAGCGCCAGGGACTTCCATTCGAAGCAGAGCACGCACTAAGGACCTGGGGGCGCCGCCGTGACCACGCAGGCACATGATGCCGACGCACTCGTCATCTTCGGAGCGACGGGGGACCTGGCGAAGCTGGAGACTTTCCCCGCTCTGGTCGGGCTGGTCGAGCGGGGCGTGCTCGACGTTCCGGTGCTCGGAATCGCCAAGAGCGGCTGGGGACTCGAGCAGTTCCGCGGCTACGCCGCCCAGTCACTGCGCGAGGCCGGGATCGACCCAGCGTCCGCACCGGCCGCCAGGATGCTCAGCCTGCTGCGCTACATCGACGGCGACCTGACCGCGAGCGCTACCTACGACCAGCTGGCCGCGGAGATCGGTCCCGGCAAGAAGGTGCTCTACTACCTGGAGGTACCGCCCGCCCTGTTCGGCCGGATCGCCGACGGCATCGCCGCCGCCGACCGGGCCAGCGGCTCGCGGATCATGGTCGAGAAGCCGTTCGGCTCCGACCTGGCCAGCGCTCAGGCCCTGGACACGACCATGCACCAGCACTTCTCCGAGGACGACATCTACCGGGTCGATCACTGGCTGGGCCTGGATCCGGTGGAGAACATGCTCTTCGTCCGCTTCGCCAACTCGATCATCGAGCCGCTGCTGAACCGGACCCATGTGCAGAGCATCCAGATCACTATGGCCGAGTCCTTCGACGTGTCCGACCGTGGCTCGTTCTACGACCGCACCGGCGCGATCAGGGACGTGCTGCAGAATCACATGCTCCAGGTGCTCGCCTCTGTGCTGGCCGAGCCGCCCGACGGCCGGGGTATGGACCCCTGGCGGACCGCGAAGGCCACCGTCGTGTCGGCACTGTCGCCGCTCACGCCGCAGGACACTGTGCGCGGTCAGTACGACGGCTACCATGATGTCGCCGGCGTGGATCCAGCCTCGACCACCGAGACATTCGTCGCGGTGCGGCTCGCGCTGAACTCGTGGCGCTGGGAAGGCGTCCCGATCCTGATCAGGGCCGGCAAGTGCATGCCGGTCACCGCGACCGAGGTCTGCATCAGGTTCCGTCGTCCGGCGAGCGATGTCTTCGGCCTCCATCCAGGCGGCCAGTCCGTTAACTCGCTGTACTTCCGCATCCACCCGTCCGCGAGCGTCAGCGTCAAGCTCGCCGGGAAGAAGCCCGGGGCCGGCTGGCAGCCGCAGATCGAGACGCTCACCTTCGCCGAGCAGCCGGCTGCCGACATGCGGCCCTACGACCGGCTGATCGGTGCGGCGCTGGCCGGTGATCGCGGGCTGTTCGCCCGGCAGGATACGGTCGAGGCGGCGTGGCAGGTCGTCGACCCGGTGCTGGGCGACGTCGTACCGGTACGCCCGTACCCGAAGGGCAGCTGGGGACCTGGAGAGTCTGACGCGCTGCTGGCAGACGGCGACACCTGGCACGACCCGGATGCCTGAGACGAGCG
>DASWAA010000129.1:0-5392 GCA_036391385.1 Streptosporangiaceae bacterium | reverse complement strand
GCGGGTCATCGACCAGGTTGCCGATGATGGTGATCTGGGTGTCGCCTGCTGCCATCGGGTACTCCCGCGGTCGTTCGGATGGGCGTCCTAGTGCTGGTCCGGTCGCAGGATCTTCGTCCGCAGCACGGCTTCGTTCAGGTTCAGCTGGCGGTCGAGTTCCTTGACGGTGTCAGGCTCGGCGACCAGGTCGACGACGGTGTAGATGCCCTCGGACTTCTTGTCGATCTCGTACGCGAGCCGGCGCCTGCCCCACACGTCGACCTTGTCGACGGTGCCGCCGGCCGTGGTGACGACCTTGAGGAACTGGTCAAGCGATGGCTGGACGGTGCGCTCTTCAAGCGAGGGGTCGAGAATGATCATCATCTCGTAACGGCGCATGACTACCTGGCCTCCTTCGGACTCAGCGGTCACGGTCTCTCCGTGACAGGAGGAACTGCACGTGCATGGAACCAGCGCAGGGATGAAGCTTACCAGCAGGGGCCGACGGTGCTGACCCTGCTGACAGGGCTGACGCTTCGATTGCCTGCGGTGCGGGAACAACCGTAGCGACGGTAGCCACCCCCACAGGAGGTGAAGCTCGTGTCAGGAGCCCAAGCCCGGCCCCGGTCGCAAGCGCGCCATCTCACCTTGAACACCGACGGCAAGCGTCATCCGCTTCTCAATACCGCCGCCGCCTACACCGTCCTGGCCGGCCTGGCCTCCTTCATCATCGGCATGGTCAACCGCGAGCACTTCGCCGGCAGCGTCCTCGGCGTCACCGGCATGCTCGTCGGGCTGGCATCGCAGATGATGTCGGTGACCAGGGCAGAGCGGATCGTCATTGTCTTCGGCATCGTCGCGTCGTTTGTCGGGATGGCGCTCGGCTTCGCCCACGGCGGATTCAGCTAGCCGCACGCCGCCAGTAGGTAGGCTCGTCGGATGCTCATCATCGGTGCTCATCTGCATGACGACGAGCCGCTGGCGCAGGCGGCCGCCATCGGCGCGGACGCTGTCCAGTTCTTCCTCGGGGACCCGCAGGACTGGAAGGCGCCTGCGTTCCCCGGCGGCCGCGCGCCTGAGCAGATCCGCGCGGAGTTCGCGGCGGCCGGCATCACGGCCTACGTGCACGCTCCCTACCTCATCAACGTCGCCTCGCCCAACAACCGGATCCGGATTCCCAGCCGCAAGCTGCTCGAGCAGTACCTCAAGGCTGCCGCGTCGATCGGCGCGGCAGGCCTGATCGTGCACGGGGGCCACGTCACGGCCGGGACCGATCCGGCCGACGGCTACGAGAGCTGGCGCAAGGCGATCGAGCGGATCGACCGGCCGCTGCCGATGCTGATCGAGAACACCGCGGGCGGGGACGGAGCCATGGCCCGCAGCCTGGACAATCTCGGCAGGCTCTGGGACGTGGTCGGCGACGCGAGCGACGGCGATGTCGGGTTCTGCCTGGATACCTGCCACGCCTACGCGGCCGGAGAGGACCTGGCCGACATCGCGGACCGGGTCAAGGCCATCACCGGCCGGATCGACCTAGTGCACTGCAACAATTCGCGGGACGACTTCGCCTCGGGCCGGGACCGCCACGCCGGGCTCGAATCGGGCACTATCGAGCCGGCCGCCATCGTGGCCGTCGTCCGGGCGGCCGGAGCACCGGTGATCTGCGAGACCCCCGACCCCGGCACCGACGTCTCCTGGCTGCGCGCCCAGCTCGGCAGCTAGGCCCGGACCGGCAGAACGAGTGGCGCCCGGCTGCTGTCGTCCATCGCGACAGCAAGCCGGGCGCCGATGTCTGGCCGCCCCGGGTCAGGTAGTGGTCAGACCAGCCCGGTCGTCGTCGCCGCCCAGCGAGCCCGGCCGGATACCGAACGCGGCAGCACGAGCGCGAGGCTCAGGCTCGGCGTGCTAGCCAGCGGCTTGCGCGCGGGACTATGGCGAGCCTGGGCACCAAACGGCAGCGACGGGCTCGGGCTCGGACTACCGCTCGGGGTCGGACTACCGCTCGGGGTCGGGCTCGGGCTAGGCGACGTGCTCGGACTACCGCTCGGGCTCGGACCCGGGCTCGGGCTGCGCGACGGACACGGCCCGCTACCACCGGGCCCGCCACCACCAGGCTTGTGGCCGTGACCGTGACCCCGCGGAACGAGCCCGCCCTTCTGCTGATTCTGGGTGCACTTGTTCCTGGTCTTGGGTACCTGCACCCACTTGGTGAACTGCGGCGGGTTGAAATTCGTCTGCGGCAGTGGCTGCGGCGTCAGGCTGGCGAACTGCTGCGTCATGAAGGTATGCCAGATCGTCGCTGGCCACGCACCGCCGTAGCCGCCTGACCAGCCGCCGACGGTCGGGAGATTGTCCAGGTACTGCGAGGCCGGCTTGTCAGTGAACAAGGAGACCGCGAACGAGTACTGCGGGACCGCCCCGATGAACCAGGCCTGCGAGGCGTTGGCCAGCTGTCCTAGCGTTCCGGTCTTGGCGATCATCGGGTGTCCTGGCCAGGAGGCGTTGCCACCGGTTGCGCCGGCGATGGTTCCGGTAGTGTCGAACGACAGTGCATAGTCGGCGTCGGCTGCGACATAGTGCTGCAGGATCTGCGGGTGCTTGACTTTGTAGATGGCCGGGCGGGGCACCGTGGTCGGCTGCCCGGACGAGTTGATCTCGGTAACGGACTTGATCATGTGCGGCAGTGCCCTGGTCCCGTTCGACACCAGAGTGGCGAAGGCGTTGGCCTGGTCGACAACCGTCAGGGCTCCCTGGCCAAGCGCGGCCGTCACCGATCCGGCAGAGGATCCGCCGGGACCGAAGTACTTCTCCAGACCCTGATAAGTACTGTCGCTGACCCCGAGCGTGCGCGTCATGTTCAGTACGTCGTAGACGCTCGTGCGGTGGATGAGGTCCTCGTAAGCGGGGTTACTTGACACCGCTGTAGCCGCCGGAACGGTCAGGCTCTGCTTGAAGTTCTCGGTGGGCTGGTTGAGCGGATAGAACCCGAGGGGAGTCTGACAGTTGGTCAGCGTCGGCTTGGAGAGCTGAAGCTGGTAGGTCATGCCTTTGTCCGCCGGCGGGATGCAGATCGGTGAGTGGCTGTCCAGGATGCTGGTTTGCGCGTTCATGCCCTGCGACACGGCCGTCGTGAGCACGTACGGCTTGAACGAGGATCCGACCTGCTCTGGGGTGAGCACGGTATTCAGGTAGCAGCCCACGCAGTGCTTGTTCCCGATGCCGGGCCCGGCGTAGACCGCCTTGATCGCACCGGTGCCAGGCACTTCGAGCACCGCGCCGAGATGCACCCACCGTGGCATCGCCATTTTTCCCTGCTGGGCGGCATACAACTTGATCAGCTTCTTGTCCTCTTTAACGGCGTGGTACAGGCCGTTCATCATGCTCTGGTTGATCGTGGTCTGGATCTGCAGCCCGCCGGTGTAGAGGGTGCTTGGGCTGATGCCGTAGTAAGCCTGGAGCTCATCCTTAACCATCGACATCAGGTAATACGTCGCGCCGGGCCAGTTGGAGCTCTGCTGGTTCAGGTCCACCTTCGGGAAGTGCTTCAGGTCGGCGCTGATCTGCGTGCCGCTGGGACTCAGGTAGGGGACAAGCGCGTTTAGCTGCTGGTGGGTGATCGCCCCGTCCCGCTGCATGTTGACGAGAACGTAGATCCACCGGTCGAGCAGCGAGTACCCGAGACCCACGCCGTTCTGAGCCGGATGCTGCGGATCGAAACCATTCGGTGCCTGGACCAGAGCTGCGAGCATCGCACTCTGCCCGGGGTCAAGCTGCCACGCGTCCTTGCCGAAGTATGTCTTCGCCGCTGCTTCCACGCCATAGGCGCCACCGCCGAGATTGATCACGTTCAGGTAGTGCTGCAGGATCCACTGCTTGTCCTTCACCTTGGCCAGCTTGATGGCCATGACGATCTCTTTGATCTTCTCCTTCGTGGTCAGGCCGACCCCGCTCGGGACGAGATAGCTCTTGATGAACTGCTCGGTGATCGTCGACCCGCCCTGCGAGCCGCCGCCGCTAAGGTCGACCAGAAGTGCCCGCAGCGTGCCGGTGAAGGAAATACCGCCCTCATGCAGGAAGTTCCGGTCCTCGGCGGCGAAGAAGGCCGGCTCCAGGTACTTGTCCTGAGCGAGCTTGGCCTCCGACAGGCTCTGGCGGTACTGCGTGCAGAAGCAGCCGAGCACCTTGCCGTTGGTGTAATACACCATCGAGGACTGGATCGGCGGCTTGCTCAGCGCCTGCAACGGCAGCGCCACCGACGAGTAGGCGTAGAAGAAGCCAGCCACCATGACCAGGACCATCCCCAGCGCCCCGCCGCCGGTGACCAGCCCGGCCTTCTTCCACGTCCAGTGCCGCCACCAGCTGGCATGCCACTGCCGCTGGAACCAGTTGCCAGCCGGGGCCGGACGTCCGTCCGGATCGACCAGGCCACGCGGACCACGGCGCGGGCCGCCCGGGCCCCGCCCGCCCGGACCACGTCCGCCAGGCCTGCGAACGCCGGGAAGGCCGAGCCTGCGCGCGAACGTATCGTCCCGCTCGCCCGGGCGGTACAGGTCGCTGCCGAAGTCGTCGTCCTCGTCAGTGCCGATGCCACCGGCGTAATACGCCGCCCCGCCAGGGATCAGGTCCAGATCGCCGGACGCCGACCGGTATGCCGCACCGCCACCGTAGCCGTCACGGTCGTATCCGTAGTCCGCCGGCCCGCGGTCGTAACGGTCATCGCGGCCGTTTCCGCCGTAGCCATTCTCGCTGTAACTATTCTCGCCGTAACCGCCGGCGGCGCCGCCATAGCCGTTCGCGTCTCCGTAGCCATTCGCCGCACGCTTGCCGCCGCGGCCGTTCTCATGCCCGTTGCTGGCGTACCTGGCGTCGTAGCCCTGGTCCGCGCGGTCCGGGCCGCCGTAGTAGTCAGGTCCGCCCTCGCGCATCGACGGCTCACCGTGCGCGGCCGTCCGGCCGTTGCCCGGTACGTCGTATCCGGCGGGGGCCGGCGGGTAGTAATCCCGCTCCCAGTCGCCGTACGGTGCGGCGCCGTTTCCGGCGCGGCCATACCTGTCTTCGCCCCGGTAGTCACGCGGCTCTGATCTGTCCTGCCAGGACGGCCCGGGGAAGTCTGGATTACTCACGTGATCCTCGCTGGTCGGCGCTAAGGCAGTCGCTTACGGAGAAATGGGGACTTCATCGGGCACCACGTTACCCGCTGACACCTACTGTCCCAGTACGATCTCTACTCTGCGCATTCATCCCTAGTTGCGGATTACACCGCTTCAACGTGCGCCCGCGCCCGGAAGTGCCAGGTTCGCCATCGGCCAGATGTGGCACCTATCACAAGCTCACCAGCGGCCAGGGCCGCCTAGTCGGCCGTGCGAGCACGGCGACCGCGCCTAGCGGACGGCTCACCCGTGCCGAGCGTGTA
>DASWAA010000128.1:0-25492 GCA_036391385.1 Streptosporangiaceae bacterium | reverse complement strand
GAGCACGTGGACCGCCTGGATGGCGTGGTGCACGGAATCGCCAACGCGCCCATCGCCGCGCTCGGCGGCAACTTCCTCGACACGAGCTGGCAGGATGTGGCCTCGGCCTTCCACGTGTCGGCCTACTCGCTCAAGGCGCTGGCGATGGCGACCCTGCCGCTGATGAAGGAGCACGGGGGAGCGCTGGTCGGGATGGACTTCGATGCGAGCCGGGCGTGGCCCGCTTACGACTGGATGGGCGTCTCTAAGGCGGGCCTTGAGTCGTGCGCCCGCTACCTTGCCAAGTATCTCGGCCCCTACCAGATCCGGGTCAACCTGATGGCAGCCGGCCCGTTGCGGACCATGGCCGCCAAGTCGATCCCTGGCTTCGAGCAGTTCGAGACGATGTGGCGCGAGCGGGCGCCGCTCGGCTGGGACCTGCACAACCACGAGCCGGCCGCGAAGGCCTGCGTGGCGCTGCTGTCGGACTGGTTCCCCGCGACCACCGGGGAGATCGTGCACGTCGACGGCGGGGTGCACGCGGTCGGCGGCTGAGGGCAGGCCGGCGATCGGCCGGAGGCCAACCGGGACAGCCAACCGGGCTGCGACCGCGGCGCAGGACCGAGGCAGCCGGAGGTCCGCGCGAGATCAGCGCGTTCGACTGGCAGGCGGATCCGGTGCGGGTGAGCCTCGCGCGCCGGCCTGGCGACCTGGTTGCCCGCACATCGTAGAGTCAGTGCGTGACCCTGGTTCTTATCGTGCGGCATGGCCTTACCGCGGCGACGGGGACGGCGCTGTCGGGCCGCACTCCCGGTATTCCGCTCGACGACCGCGGCCGCGCGCAGGCGGCCGCCGTGGCCGAGCGGCTGTCTCAGGTGCGCCTGGACGCGATCATCTCGAGCCCGCTTGAGCGATGCGCCCAGACCGCCGAGGCGATCGCCGCCGCGCAGAAGCCGCCTGGCAGCGGTCCGTGCGCGCCGCAGGTGCGGACCGACGACCGGCTGATCGAGGTCGGCTACGGCGACTGGACCGGGCAGTCGCTGCGCAAGCTGTCCAGGGAGCCGCTCTGGCGGGTCGTGCAGGCCCATCCGAGCGCGGTGACCTTCCCCGGCCCGGGCGGCGAGACACTGCCCGACATCCAGCGCCGGGCGGTCGGCGCGGTCCGGGACTGGAACGCCAGGCTCGGCCCCGAGGCGGTTTACCTGATCTGCTCGCACGCTGACGTGATCAAGGCCATCCTGGCCGATAGCCTTGGCCTGCATCTCGATTTGTACCAGCGGATTCAGGTCGATCCGTGCTCACTGAGCGTCATCCGCTACACGCCGCTCCGCCCGTTCGTCGAGCGGATGAACGACACCGGCGGGAGCGTGACGGCGCTGACCAGATCAGGTAAGGCCGCGGCGGGCGGAGTCCCGCCTAGCGATGCGCCCGTGGGCGGCGGCGCGGGAGGATAGGCACATGCCGGTGTATGCGTACGACCCGCCAGAGCGGTTCATTGCGGGGACCGTCGGCCAGCCCGGCGAGCGCACCTTCTATCTCCAGGCGACGGCTAGCGGCAGGGTCACCAGCGTCGCGCTGGAGAAGGGACAGGTGAGCCAGCTCGCCGAGCGGCTCGACGAGCTGCTCGACGAGGTGCTGCGGCGAACTGGCGGATCGGTGGCCATCCCCGCCTCGGCACCCGAGGCCCTCGCCGACGAAGGCCCGCTCGAGCAGCCGCTGATGGAGGACTTCCGGGTCGGGGCGATCGCGCTCGCCTGGGACGGCGACAGCGAGAAGGTGATCATCGAGGCTCAGGAGGTGAGCGACGAGCCGGTCGAGCCGCTCACCGAGGAACTGCCGGACGACGGCCCCGCGATCTTGCGGGTCACGATCACGGCGGCGGCCGCGCGCGCCTTCGCCAAGCGAGCGCTCGCGATCGTGCTCGCCGGCCGCCCGCCCTGCCCGCTCTGCGGCCTGCCGCTCGAGGCGACCGGCCACATCTGCCCGCGTCAGAACGGACACCGGGTTGGCCGCGGCTGAACGGTCACCTGACCCGCCCGCCAGGTCGGAGTCGGCAGCGGCCGCCGAGCCGGCCATCGAGCTGCTCACCCACGGCGAGCTCGAGGTCGCCGGGCGGCTTGCCGAGGCGTCGAACGCCACCTTGTACTGCATGGTGACCTATGCCGGAACGCAGGCTGCCTGCGTGTACAAGCCGGTGGCGGGGGAGCGGCCGCTCTGGGACTTCCCGACCGGGACGCTGGCCGGGCGCGAGCTAGCCGCCTACCTCGTCTCCCGCGCCTCCGGCTGGGATATCGTCCCGCCGACCGTGTACCGGGATGGCCCGTTTGGCCCGGGCATGTGCCAGCTATGGATCGACTCCGACGAGTCGGTCGACCTGATCGCACTGGCCCGGAGTAGCAGCCACGCCGGGCTGCGCGCGATGGCCGTCTTCGACGCGGTCATCAACAACGCCGACCGCAAGGTCGGCCACCTGCTGCCGGCTCCTGGCGGGCATCTGTATGGCTGTGACCACGGGGTGAGCTTCGCGCTCGAGTACAAGCTGCGCACCGTCTTGTGGCAGTGGCGCGGTGACCTGCTGCCCGACGAGGCCGTGGAGGCGCTCGAGCGGATCGGCGCGCTGCTCGAGCACGGCGACCTGGCCGATGTGCTGCGGCAGTGGCTGACCGACGACGAGGTCACCGCCGCGAGGATCAGGGTGCAGATGCTGCTGCGCCATCGCGTGCACCCGTACCCGCCGGAAGACTGGCCGGCCGTACCCTGGCCCCCGGTCTAGGGCCCCGGTATGAGACCCCGGTTCTGGGCTCCCGGTTCTGGGCTCCCGGCCCCGGCCTGGGCACCCTGGTCTAAGGCGGGCCCCACGGTTCTCGGCCCGCGATCGAGAGCTTCGGTCGCTAGCGGGTGCCCCCGTGCTCGCCGCGACGGCGCAGGTAGCGCTCGAACTCGCGGGCGATCGCGTCGCCGCTGGCCTCTGGCAGGTCGGTCGCGTCCTTGGCTTCCTCCAGGGCGCGCACGTAGTCGGCGACCTCCGAGTCCTGCTCGGCCAGCTCGTCGACGCCGCGCTCCCACGCCCGCGACTCGTCCGGCAGGTCGCCGAGCGGCATCGGCACGTCCAGGATGTCCTCGATACCGCGCAGCAGCGCCAGCGTGGCCTTCGGGCTCGGTGGCTGCGCGACGTAATGCGGCACCGCCGCCCACAGCGAGACCGCGGCGATACCGGCGGTCGTGCACGCGTCCTGCAGCACGCCGACGATGCCGGTCGGACCCTGGTAGTCGACCGGCTCGATCTGCAGCGCCGAGGCCAGCTTGTCGTCCGAGGCGGCCACGGTCACCGGTACCGGCCGGGTGTGCGGTGAGTCAGCGAGCAGCGCGCCTACCAGGATGACCAGCTCGGCGCCCAGCTTGGTGAAGCCGTCCACGAGGTCGGTGCAGAAGCCGCGCCAGCGCATGTTCGGCTCGATGCCGTGCACCAGGATGAGGTCACGGCCGATGCCGGCCGGGCTGGCCACCGTGAGCCTGGTAGTCGGCCACGAGAGCTTGCGAGTCTGGCCGTCGGCGACCTCGAGCACTGGCCTGGTGACCTGGAAATCGTAGTAGTCCTCTGGATCGATCTCGCCGATCGCGCGTGCGTCCCAGGCGGAGGACAGATGGGTCACAGCGGCGCTGGCCGCCTCGCCCGCGTCGTTCCATCCCTCGAAGGCCGCTATCACCGCGGGCGAGCGCAGTGCTGAGATGCCGTCGAACTCGATCTGAAGTCACCCCCCACATCCTGCTAGCGACGCCACCAACCTGACGGCCCAAGCCTACGTCCACCGCGGCGCCCATAAGATAGTGCCCATCATGTCGCGTACCGCCGATCAGCCAGCAGGGCAGCTTCGTGCTGCCCTGAGCCAGCGAGTCGTGATCGCCGACGGCGCGATGGGCTCGATGCTGCAGGGCAGCCTGGCCACCCTGGACGACTTCGACGGGCACGAGGGCTGCAACGAGATACTCAACGTGACCAGGCCGGACATTGTCCGCGACATCCACGACGGGTACCTGGCCGCGGGCGTCGACGCTATCTCCACGAACACGTTCGGCGCCAACCTCGGCAATCTGGGCGAGTACGGCATCTCGGACCGGATTTACGAGCTGTCCCACGCCGGCGCGCTGATAGCGCGCGAGGCGGCGGACGCCGCCGGCACGAGCGAGCGCCCTCGCTGGGTACTCGGCTCGATCGGGCCGGGTACCAAGCTCCCCACCCTCGGCCACGTCTCGTTCGCCGAGCTGCGCGACTCCTACCAGGCCAATGCCGCTGGCCTGCTGGCCGGCGGTGTCGACGGCCTGATCGTCGAGACCTGCCAGGACCTGCTGCAGGCCAAAGCCGCCATCATCGGGTGCAAGCGCGCCATCGCGGAAGCCGCGGGCGGTGCCGGGACCGGCCGCGACGTCCTGCTGATCGGCCAGGTGACGATCGAGACGACCGGCGCGATGCTGCTCGGCAGCGAGATCGGCGCCGCCCTCACCGCACTGGAGCCGCTGGGCATCGACATGATCGGGCTGAACTGCGCGACTGGCCCTGCCGAGATGAGCGAGCACCTGCGCTACCTGGCCGCGCACTCGCGGGTGCCGATCTCGTGCATGCCCAACGCCGGCCTGCCCGAGCTGACCGCGAACGGCGCCTACTACCCGGTCACGCCGGACGAGCTGGCTGCCGCGCACGAGACGTTCGTCACCGAGTTCGGGCTCGCACTCGTCGGCGGCTGCTGCGGCACCACGCCCGCGCACCTGGCCGCCGTCTGCGACCGGCTGGCCGGCCGGCCGCTGACCAGGCGCAGGCCGCGGCCCGAGCCCGGCGTGGCCTCGCTCTACCAGCACGTGCCGTTCCGCCAGGACACCGCCTTCCTCGCGATCGGCGAGCGGACGAACGCGAACGGCTCGAAGGCCTTCCGCGAGGCCATGCTCGATGGCCGCCTCGATGATTGCGTGGAGATCGCCCGGTCGCAGACCAGGGACGGCGCGCATCTGCTCGACCTGTGCGTGGACTACGTCGGCAGAGATGGCGCGGCCGACATGTCGGAGATCGCCAGCAGGCTGGCCACCGCGGCGACGCTGCCGCTCGTGCTTGACTCGACCGAGCCCGAGGTCGTCAGGGCCGGACTCGAGCGGCTGGGCGGCCGGGCCGTGGTCAACTCGGTCAACTACGAGGACGGCGACGGCCCGGACTCGCGGATGGCCAGGATCATGCCGCTCATCCGCGAGCACGGCGCGGCGGTCGTCGCCCTCACCATCGACGAGCAGGGCCAGGCCAGGACCGCGGAGTGGAAGGCCGCCGTCGCCAGCCGCCTGATCGACGACCTGACCGGCAACTGGGGCATGCGCCAGTGCGACATCATCGTGGACTGCCTCACGTTTCCGATCGCCACCGGCCAGGAGGAGACCAGGCGGGACGCGATCGAGACCATCGAGGCGATCCGCGAGGTGAAGCGGCGCTATCCGGACGTGCAGACCACGCTCGGCGTCTCGAACGTCTCTTTCGGCCTCAACCCGGCGGCGCGAGCCGTACTGAACTCGGTGTTCCTGCATGAGTGCGTCAAGGCGGGCCTGGACTCGGCGATCGTGCACGCCGCACGGATCATGCCGATCGCGCGCATCCCCGCCGACCAGCTTCAGGTCGCGCTCGACCTGGTCTACGACCGAAGGCGCGCCGACTACGACCCGCTGGCCAGGCTCCTTGAGCTGTTCGACGGCGTCGATACCGCCTCGCTTAAGGCGAGTCGTGCCGCCGAGCTGTACGGCCTGCCACTCTGGGAGCGGCTCAAGCGCCGGATCATCGACGGCGAGCGTAACGGCCTCGAAGCCGACCTCGACGAGGCGCTGAGCCAGCGCCCCGCCCTCGAGATCGTCAACGACGTGCTGCTCGACGGCATGAAGACGGTCGGCGACCTCTTCGGCTCCGGGCAGATGCAGCTGCCGTTCGTGCTTACCTCCGCCGAAGTGATGAAGGCCGCTGTCGGCTACCTCGAGCCGCACATGGAGCGCTCAGGCGAGGAGGGCAAGGGCAAGATCGTCCTGGCGACCGTCAAGGGCGACGTGCACGACATCGGCAAGAATCTCGTCGACATCATCGTCTCCAATAACGGATACGACGTCGTCAATCTCGGCATCAAGCAGCCGATCTCGGCGATCGTGCAGGCCGCGATCGACCACGAGGCCGACGTGATCGGCATGTCCGGCCTGCTCGTCAAGTCCACCGTCGTGATGCGCGACAACCTCGCCGAGCTGAACTCGCGCGGGCTGGCAGGCCGCTGGCCGGTGCTGCTCGGCGGCGCCGCGCTCACGCGGTCCTACGTCGAGCAGGACCTCGCCAGCCTGTTCGACGGGGAGGTCAGGTACGCGCGGGACGCGTTCGAGGGGCTGCGGCTGATGGACGCCGCGATGGCAGTCAAGCGCGGTGAGCCGGGAGCGGCCCTGCCAGCGCTGCGCGAGCGCCGGGTCCGGGCCAGCCGGGCCGACGCCGCCGACGGCGACTTCGCCGCCGACGGCTCAGGTGCGGCCGGCGACGGCCAGCAGGGCGGAGCGGGAGCGCGGGCGCTGGTCCGTTCCGATGTCAGCGTCATCGAGCCGGTCCCGCGGCCGCCTTTCCTCGGCACCGCGGTGGTCAAGGGAATCCCGCTGGCCGACTACGCGAGCTACCTGGACGAACGGGCGCTCTTCCTCGGCCAGTGGGGCCTCAAGCCGACCAGGGGCGGTAACGGGCCGTCGCACGACGAGCTAGCCGAGACCGACGGCCGGCCGCGGCTGCGGATGTGGCTGGAGCGGGCGCAGACCGAGGGGCTGCTCCAGGCCGCCGTCGTGCACGGGTACTTCCCGTGCGTGAGCGAGGGCGACGACCTGGTCGTGCTCGACGACGGCGGCCGGGAGCGGGAGCGGTTCACCTTCCCGCGCCAGCGCCGGGACCGCAGGCTCTGCCTGGCCGACTTCTTCCGGCCACGCGAGTCAGGGGAGATCGACGTGGTCGCGTTCCAGCTGGTCACGATCGGGCCGAAGATCAGCGAGGCGACCGCCGAGTTGTTCGCCAAGCACGCCTACCGTGACTACCTGGAGCTGCACGGACTTTCCGTGCAGCTGGCCGAGGCGCTGGCCGAGTACTGGCACGCCAGGACCAGGGCCGCCCTCGGGATCAGCGACGCCGACCCGGACGACCTTGACGCGGTACTCCGCGTCGGCTATCAGGGCTGCCGCTACTCGTTCGGCTACCCGGCGTGCCCGGATCTCGAGGACCGGGCCAAGGTGATGCGCCTGCTCGACGCGGAGCGAATCGGGGTGAGCCTCTCGGAGGAGTTCCAGCTCGCCCCCGAGCAGTCCACCGACGCGATCATCGTGCACCATCGCGAGGCGAAGTACTTCAGCGCGTGACGGCGCCCGCGCAGAAGGTCCCTGGCCAGCCGGTAACAGTCTGATTGGTGGCAGATTACCTTCGGGTCACGATTAGGGATCGCCCTCAGCGCATTGTTCCTCCGATCGGGACACTCGTCCTACTATGACGCGACGACTCACTTTTCTGGTGAGCCGTGAACCGGGCGCTCCTTGGGCCCCGGTCACCGGATCCGCGGTAGCACCTCAGCGGAGTAATAGAGGAGGACGTAGTGTCTATGCGGACACATACGCGCAGCGCCATGGCCATCGCCGGCTTGGCCGCTGTAGCGCTGGCCGCCGCAGCCTGCGGCGGCTCGACCACGAGCGGTGGCAAGTCGAAGACCGTGAGCCTCAGTAGCGGTGTTCAAGGCGTGAATCCGGGCACCGGTACCCCCCACGTGGGCGGCACGCTCAACATGCTCGGCCAGAGCGACGTCGACTACATGGACCCCAACATCAGCTACTACACGATCGGCTACCTGGGCCAGCGCGAGTGGATCCGCGGGCTGTACGCGTACCCGGCCACGCCAGGTCAGACCACGACGGTCGCTCCTGACCTCGCGACCGGGGCGCCCACGATCAGCAACGGCGGCAAGACCTACACGGTCACCATCCGCACCGGCGCCATGTGGGACACCACGCCCGCGCGGCAGGTCACCGGCGCCGACGCGATCCTCGGCCTCAAGCGCGCCTGCAACCCGGCCAAGCCGTTCGGCGGCCTGGCTGACTTCTCCTCCCTGATCGTCGGCTACCAGCAGTTCTGCGCCGGCTTCGCCAAGGTCAAGCCGACCGTGCCGGCCATCAAGGCCTACATCACCTCGCACCAGATCTCCGGCGTGACGGCCTCGGGTGAGACGGTCACCTACAACCTCACCCAGCCGGCGTCGTACTTCGCCGCCGAGCTGACCCTGCCGCCATTCAACCCGGCGGCAATCGAGAACCTGAACTACCTGCCCGCCAGCGCGGCCGCGGCTCAGCACACCATCGCCGACGGCCCGTACAAGATCCAGAGCTACGTCCCGGCGAAGAGCATCACCTTCGTCAGGAACCCGGCCTGGCAGGCCTCGTCTGACCCGATCAGGAAGGCGTACGTCAACCAGATCAACATCAACGAGACCGGCAACCAGACCACCATCCAGCAGGAGCTGCAGACCGGCACCGCGGCCGCCTCGATGGAATGGGACGCGTTCCCGCCAGTGGCCGCCGAGCCTAACCTGGTCACCCAGATGCAGCACGGCAGCACCAACGTGAACCTGGGCCCGACGTTCTCGTCGAACCCGTACATCGTGTTCAACACGGTCTCGCCGAACAACAAGAAGGCCCTGGCCACGGCGGCCGTCCGGCAGGCGGTCAGCTATGCGATCTCTCGGGCGCACCTGATCCAGGACTTCAACGGCGCGGTCCTCAGCCCGCCGCTGACCCACATCCTGCCTGACGGCATCAACGGCTCCCAGTACCTCCCCAAGGGCTATGACCCGTTCCCGTACAACGTCTCCAAGGCCAAGGCGATGCTCAAGGCTGCCGGGTTCCCCAACGGCATGACCCTGAAGTTCCTGTACCGGCCGGCCAGCACCGCATCGGCCAAGGCCTTCCAGACGCTCCAGAGTGACCTGAAGCTCGCGGGCATCAACCTGGTGGGTGTCGGCGCCAGCCCGGCCGACTTCTACACCAAGTACCTGTACGGGACCAACGTCGCGCAGCGCGGCGTCTGGGACCTGGCGCTCGCTGGCTGGGGTCCGGACTGGTACGGCGACGGTGCCACGTCGTTCTTCAAGCCGCTGTTCTACGGCCCGCCGTCCTTCCCGGCGGCTGGCGGCAGCAACTACGGCTTCTACAACAACCCGGCGATCAACACCGAGATCACCAAGGCCGCCTCGCTGGCGGACCCGGTGGCGGCCGGCAAGCTGTGGGCGCAGATCGACCAGCAGGTCTCCCAGGACGCGGCGATCTACCCCATTACCCAGCCACTGCAGATGAACTACCACGCCAGCTACGTGCACAACGCTGTGTACGTCCCCGCGCTGCAGAACTTCGACCCGACGAATGTCTGGCTGAGCGCTCCGTATTAATCAGTAACTAATTGATCCAAGTCGGCGCCCGGGGATATCTTCCGGGCGCCGACTTGGGCAATCCGGCGTCAACCGGACCTACACTTACTGACCGGGATACCAAGATTGACGCCGATACCGACTAAGTGCTCTCAACTGCGAAGGGATGGCTAGCGTGGCGCTGCTTGAGGTCCAGGACCTGCATGTGTCGTTTCGCACGGCCGATGGCATCGTCCAGGCGGTCCGGGGCGTGTCTTTCAGCGTCGACCCTGGCCAGACCCTCGGGATCGTCGGCGAGTCCGGCTCGGGCAAGAGCGTCGCGACGCAGACCATCATGGGGCTGACCCGCGGCGCGCAGGTAACTGGCCAGGCGCTCTTCCAGGGCCGGGACCTGCTTACCTTGCCGGCCGAGGAGATGCGCAAGGTCCGGGGGGCCAAAGTCGGCATGATCTTCCAGGACCCGCTGTCCAGCCTGCATCCCTTCTTCAAGGTCGGCTGGCAGATCGTGGAGATGATCCGGCTGCACGACAAGTCGGTGACCAAGGCGCAGGCACACAAACGGGCGGTCGAGCTGCTCACGCTCGTCGGCATTCCCCAGGCGGACCGGCGGGTCGACGACTACCCGCACCAGTTCTCCGGCGGCATGCGCCAGCGCGCGATGATCGCGATGGCGATGGCGCTGAACCCCACCCTGCTGATCGCCGACGAGCCGACCACGGCGCTCGACGTCACCGTCCAGGCGCAGGTCCTGCTGGTGATCAGCCGCATGCAGCAGGAGTTCGGGACCGCGGTGATCCTGATCACCCACGACCTCGGGGTCATCGCCGATGTGGCGGACGACGTGGTCGTCATGTACGGCGGCAAGGTGATGGAGCAAGCCGACCGGACGGCCATCTTCACCACGAATCACCACCCCTACACCGAGGGGCTGCTCCAGTCACTGCCCGCCTACGGTGGCGAGCGTGAGCGACTGCGGCCGATCCCGGGCCAGCCACCAAGCCCGATCACGCTGCCGGGCGGCTGCCCGTTCCATCCGCGGTGCAGCTACGTGATGGACCGGTGCCGCACCGAGGTCCCGCCGCTCGCAGCGGTCGGCAACGAGCGGGACCACACGTCCGCCTGCTGGCTGCCGCATGACCAGCCCTCGCGCGAGCGGCTGCGGCGCAAGGTGATCGGCGAGGATCTGTCGGCACAGGCTCAAGCATGAGGACCCCCATGAACGCTTCAGGAGAAAGCCCGTCGGGCACGTCGGCACTAGCGGGTGGCGGCGACGTGCTGCTGCGGGTGGAGAACCTGGTCAAGTACTTTCCGGTGAAATCGGGCAAGCTGATTCAGGGCCCGCGTGACTTCGTGCACGCTGTCGACGACGTGAGCCTAGAGGTCAGACGGGGCGAGACCCTGGGGCTGGTCGGCGAGACCGGCTGCGGCAAGTCCACCCTTGCTCGCTGCGTCACCCGGCTCTACGACATCACCTCCGGCAAGATCACCTTCGACGGGACCGATATCAGCGAGATATCGGCACGCCAGATGCGCCCGTTCCGCCGCGAGATTCAGATGATCTTCCAGGATCCGTTCGGATCGCTGAACCCGCGCCGCCGGGTGGGATCCATCATCGGCGATCCGTTCGCGATCCATAAGACAGCCTCCGGCCAGGACCGCAAGCGCCGGGTCCAGGAGCTAATGGAACTGGTCGGCCTCAACCCGGAGCACTACAACCGATTCCCGGCCGAGTTCTCCGGAGGTCAGCGCCAGCGGATCGGCGTCGCGCGGGCACTGGCGTTCAAGCCCAAGATGATCGTCTGCGACGAGCCGGTGTCGGCGCTGGACGTGTCGATCCAGGCCCAGATCATCAACCTGCTCGCCGACCTCCAGTCCGAACTCGGCCTGACCTACATCTTCATCGCGCACGACCTGTCGGTGGTCAGGCACGTCAGCAACCGGGTTGCCGTCATGTACCTGGGCAAGGTGGTCGAGCAGGCCCCGGTGGAGCAGTTGTGGGCGCAGCCGCGGCATCCGTACAGCGACGCGCTGCTGTCCGCAGTGCCGGTGCCCGACCTGACGCATATCGGCCGCGAGCGGATCATCCTGGTCGGCGACGTGCCGTCGCCGATCAACCCGCCGTCTGGCTGCCGGTTCCACCCCAGGTGCCCGAAGGCCGGCCCGCGCTGTGTCGAGGAGATACCTGAATTCAAGCCGCAGCTTGGCGATCCTGCCGAGCACCTGGCGGCCTGTCATTTCCCGGTCAAGGACGGCGAGGACATCTCGCTGTCCCGCCCGACCATCAGCGAAGACCTGCGCGTCATCGAGACCGGCCTGGTAGCCGAGGTGGCGGCAGGAACGGCGAACCTCGAAGGGAGCGACCATGTCTAACGTGGTCGGCGCTGACCTGGACGCCCTGGCAGGCTCGGCACCGCCGGTTGCCGAGGGCGAGGCGGCCAAGAAGATCGAGGGCCGTAGCCCCGGGCGACTGGCCGTTGGGCGGCTGCTGCGGGACCGCGCGTCCATGGTGGCACTCGGGATCATTGTGCTGATCATCCTGATCGCGATCTTCGCGCCGGTGTTCGCCTGGATCACCGGGCACGGTGTGGACCAGCAGTTCCGCGGCCCAAATCCGCCCATCGGGCTGAGCCCGACCGGGGCTCCGGTCGCGCCGAACGGGACGTTCTGGCTCGGCACGGACGACCAGGGCAGGGACCTGCTCGTCAGGATCGCGTACGGCACGCGGGTATCGCTGCTGGTCGGGCTGGTCGCGACGGCGATCACCATCGTCATCGGCACCCTGGCCGGGCTGGCAGCCGGCTATTTCGGCAAGGTGGTCGACTCGATCCTGGCCCGGCTGATGGACTGGCTGCTCGCCTTCCCGTTCCTGCTGCTGGCGCTAGCAATCATCGCGGTGTACGGGCAGGGGCTGCTCCCGGTGATCATCGTCCTCGGCGTGTTCGGCTGGGCGTCGGTCGGCCGCATCGTCCGCGGTCAGGTGCTGTCGATCAGGGAGCGGGAGTACATCGAGGCGGCCAGGGCGCTCGGTGCCGGGCCATGGCGGATCATGATCGTCGACGTCCTGCCCAACCTCATCGCCCCGATCCTGGTCTATTCGAGCCTGCTCATCCCGGTGACGATCGTGGCCGAGGCATCACTGTCGTTCCTCGGAGTCGGCATCCCGCCGCCGACCCCGGACTGGGGGGCGATGATCAACGACGGCTCGCAGGTCTTCCTGTACGGGCAGTTGTGGTTGCTGGTATTCCCCAGCCTCGCTCTGCTGATCACGACCCTTGCGTTCAACATCTTCGGTGATGGCGTCCGCGACGCGTTCGACCCGCGCGGCGATCTCTTCGTCTAGGAGCCTGACATGGCACGCTTTCTGGTACGCAGGATCCTGCTCGGGCTGTTCACGATGTGGCTCGCGACGGTCGGCACGTTCCTGATCTTCTTCCTCAGCGGCGGCCCGGACACGGTGGCACGTCAGATCGGGGGCAAGCTCGCGACCCAGCAGGTCATCGAGCAGATCAAGCACAAGATGCTGCTTGACCGGGCGATTCCGATCCAGTACGCCAACTTCCTCGGAGTCATGCCCAACGAACTCTCGCACTGGCGGGGCGGCCTCTTGCAGGGCAACCTGGGCTATGACTACTACAACAACGTGCCGGTCACCACCGTGCTCGCGTCGGCGTTCCCGATCACGCTGTCACTGATCGTCGGCGCGGCGATCCTGTGGCTGGTCATGGGCGTGCTGAGCGGGATCGTCTCCGCCGTGAAGACCAGGTCGCTCTGGGACCGCTCGTTCACGACGCTGGCCCTGTTCTTCTACTCGATGCCGACGTTCGTGCTCGGCCTCATGCTGATTCTCGGCCTCTACTACGAGCTGACCATCCACGGTGTGACCATCTTCCCGCAGCCCGGTTACAACTACTCGTTCACGCAGGACCCGCTGCAATGGGCACGTCAGCTGATTCTGCCGTGGCTCACGCTGGCCCTCGTCTCGGCCGCCACTTACACCCGGCTGACCCGGGGCTCGATGCTGGACGTCAGCGGCGAGGACTACATCAGGACCGCGCGGTCCAAGGGCATGAGCGAGCGGCGGGTGATCTTCAGGCATACGCTCCGGTCGGCGCTGACCCCGGTGGTCACCCAGTTCGGCATCGACGTCGGCACGCTGTTTGGCGGCGCGATCATCACCGAGCAGGTATTCCAGCTTCCTGGCCTGGGGCGGACGTCGGTGGTCGCGATCGGTAACTACGACCTGCCAGTGGTCATGGGCGTGGTCATCATCGCCGCGGCCGGCGTGATCATCGCCAACATGCTCGTCGACATCGGGTATGCCTTCCTCGACCCGCGGGTCCGGCTTCATTAGCGGCCGCGAGACGACGGCCCGGTCACCGGCCTGGTCACCTGCCCGGTCACCGGTCGTGCCCACGGCTGCCGACCTGAGGTCGGCCGGGGCCGGTTCCGTCCGCACGCTGCAGGCGGTCCTGTTCGACATGGACGGCCTGCTTGTCAACACCGAGCCGCTCTGGTTCGAGGTCGAGCGAGAGGTGATGGCCAGGCTGGGCGGTGACTGGACCGAGCAGGATCAGCAGGCCCTGGTCGGCGGCTCGCTGCACGGCAGCGTCGGGTACCTGCTCGAGCGGGCGACCAGGCCGGCCAGCCGGGAGCAGGTCGGTGACTGGCTGATCGGCGGGATGGCCGCTCTGCTCGCTGAGCGCGAGGTCGCCGCGATGCCGGGGGCCCTCGCCCTGCTCGCCGAGGTCGAGGCGGCGGGCCTGCCCCGCGCGCTGGTCACCTCGTCCGAGCGGGTCATCATGGACGCCGTGCTCGGTAGCCTGGCCCGGCAGGGCGTCACCTTCTCCGTTACCGTCTGCGGCGCCGACGTGCGCCGCCCGAAGCCGCATCCCGAGCCGTACCAGCGGGCGGCCGCCCTGACTGGTGCCGATCCGCGATGCTGCGTCGCGCTCGAGGATTCACCGACCGGACTGGCATCTGCCGAGGCAGCCGGGTGCACGGCGGTCGTGGTGCCGGGAGTCGCGCCGGTCAGCGACGGGCCGGGCCGCACGGTCGTGTCGTCACTGACCGAAGTCGACGTTGAGTTGCTGCGGTCACTCGTCGTGTCCGTCTGCGGCCGCTGACCCGGGTCGCGGAAGAGTCTTTCTCTGGTTACGAATCAACTACAAGAGCCACCAAGCTCTGGCGTTCGGTCGCCAACCTGCTACAACCTGTCCTAGAGGAGTAACGCACGCGTTCTACCCCCTGTCCGGCATGTCCTAGTGCGTGGACGATGCCGGGTGATGACCTTCCAGGAGACCTGCTGATGACAGCCCCGATCGAGATCACGTCGGCCGCCGCCGAGGCCAGTCCAGACGCGATCCTCGCGGGCATGGCAGGTAAGGCGATCGAGGGCCGCTCGCTCGGCCAGATCGCCTGGATGCGGCTGCGCCGGGACAAGGTCGCGGTCGGCGGCGGGGTCGTCGTGCTCCTGCTGACCGTGCTCGCCTTCCTCGGACCGCATCTGGTCGGCAGCCCGCTGGTCTATCATCCGAACCTGATCAACCCGACCTTCTCGCGCCCGATCGGACCGTTCGGCGGCATCAGCCTGAATCACCCCCTCGGCGTCGAGCCCATTACCGGCCGGGACATGCTGAGCCGGATCGTCAACGGGGCGCAGTACTCGCTGCTGATCGCCTTCTTGTCCACGTTGCTGGCGGTGGCCATCGGCACGGTGATGGGCATTCTGTCCGGCTATCTCGGCGGCTGGGTCGATACGATCATCGCCAGGGCCATGGACGTCTTCCTGGCCTTCCCGCTGCTGGTCTTCGCTATCGCACTCGGCGCCGTGATGCCGGACACGGCCAAGTTCTTTTTCATCCACATGTCCGGGCTCGGGCTTCGAATCACGCTGCTGGTCTTCATCATCGGGTTCTTCGCCTGGCCGTACATGGGCAGGATCATCCGCGGCCAGACCCTCTCGCTGCGCGAGCGCGAGTTCGTCGACGCCGCGCGCAGCATCGGCGCGCGCACCCCGTACATCCTGTTCCGCGAGCTCCTGCCCAACCTGGTCGCGCCGATCCTGGTGTACTCGACGCTGCTGATCCCGACCAACATCCTGTTCGAGGCCGCGCTGTCCTACCTCGGGGTCGGCATTCAGCCGCCGACGCCGACCTGGGGCGCCATGCTGTCCGATGCGGTGACCAACCAGTACTACCAGATCGACCCGATGGCGATGGTCATTCCCGGTTTGGCGATCTTCGTCACCGTCATTGCCTTCAACCTCTTCGGCGACGGTCTGCGCGACGCGCTTGACCCGAGGAGCAGGTAATTTCCGAGTCCCATCCCCCAGAAGGTAATTCCGACAGGAGGCACGACAACTCGATGAACAGGCCAAGAACCCTCGGGCTCGTAGCGACCAGTGCGGTCGCAGCGCTAGCCCTTGCTGCCTGCGGTGGCAGCACTGGCGGTGGCACCAATAACGGTGGCAACGGCAAGACCGCCGCCGCCTCCTTCAACCAGGCGCTGACGTCCGTGGTGAACCCGTCTAGCCACAAGGGCGGCACCATCACTTTCGACAACTCAAGCGCCCCCGACTCCACGGACCCGGGGAACACGTACTACGCCAACATGTGGAACTTCACCAGGCTGTACGCGACGCCGCTGATGACCTACAAGTCATGCCCGGGCAAGACGTGTGGCCTGCAGCTCGTCCCGGGCCTGGCGACCGCCCCCGGCCAGGTCAGTAAGGATGGCCTGACCTGGACCTACCACATCAAGTCCGGCCTGAAGTTCTCCGACGGCGAGCCGATCACCTCGGCGGACATCAAGTACGCGGTGGAGCGGACCTTCGCCAGGGATGTCCTCCCGCTCGGTCCGTCCTACTTCGTGAGCCTGCTGGCCCCGCAGAAGCCGGCGTACCTTGGCCCATACAAGGACAAGACCCCGGGCAAGATGGGCCTCAAGGCGGTCCAGACGCCGAACGCGACCACTGTCGTATTCCACCTGGCCGCGCCGTTTGCCGACTTCAACTACGTGGTGGCCATCCCGCAGACGGCTCCTGTGCCGCCGAAGGTGGACCTTGGCCCGAACGGCGGCGCCAAGTACCAGACGAACCCGATCTCGTCCGGCCCGTACATGTTCGCGCCCGGTGGTTACATCCCGAACAAGCAGTTCACGCTCGTCGATAACCCGAACTGGGTGCCGTCGATGGACACCGAGGCGAGGCAGCTGGCGAGCAAGATCGTCGTCAACCTGAACGTCAACGCTGACAAGATCGACAGCGACCTGCTGGCCGGCAACATCCAGATGGACATGGCCGGCACTGGCGTGCAGACCGCGGCCCGTGCCCAGATCCTGAGCTCGCCGAGCCTCAAGGCCCAGGCGGACAACCCGATCAACGGCTTCCTCTGGTTCGCCTACATCAACTCCAAGGTCGCGCCGCTCAACAACGTGAACTGCCGTAAGGCAGTCGAGTTCGCGGCCAACAAGGTCACCCTGCAGGACGCGTTCGGCGGACCCTACGCCGGCGGAGACATCGCATCGACGTCCATGCCGCCGAATATCCTTGGCTACCAGAGCTTCGACCTGTACAACGCCCTGACCAAGAAGAACGGTGACGTGGCGTCCGCGAAGGCAGCGCTCAAGGCCTGCGGGCACCCGAGCGGATTCACCACCAACATCGCCTTCCGCAACGACCGGCCGAAGGAGCAGGCCGCGGCCACCGCACTGCAGGCAGCTCTGGCGCAGGTCGGCATCAAGGCGACGCTGAAGGGCTTCCCGTCGAGCAACTACTACGGGAACTTCGCCGGCAACACTGCCTACGTGCACAGTCACGACCTGGGCATCGACTTCGGCGGCTGGGGCGCGGACTTCCCGAGTCCGTACGGCTGGTTCTACTACCTCGTCGATGGCAACGCGATCTCGCCGGCCGGTAACACCAACATCGGTGAGCTGAACGACCCGGTCGTGAACAAGCTGCTCAGCCAGTCAGAGGCGCCAGGGACGACGACGGCCCAGAGCGCATCGATATCGCACCAGATTGACATGCAGGTCATGAAGGACGCGGTCATGCTGCCCGAGGTCTACGGCAAGTCGCTGCTGTACCGCAGCCCTGCCCTGACCAACGTCTACGTTCAGGCGTACTACGGCATGTACAACTACGCGGTGCTCGGCACCACTGGCAAGTAGTGCGTGATCCCGTAGTCAGCTAGCGATAAGAGAGCAGGTGAGGGCTCCGCTGCCCGGCCGGGTTCGCCCGGCCGGGCAGCGGCCCGGTAGACAGTGATCACATTCATCATCCGGAGGCTCGCGGCCACCGTCTTGCTGCTGATCCTGGTCAGCATGATCACGTTCAGCATCTTCTTCCTGGTTCCCCGACTCGCAGGGCAGACCACGTATTCCCTGGCGCTGCAGTACACGGGGCGAACACCGATTCGCTCCACGGTGCTCCAGGTGGAGCATCAACTCGGGCTCAACCTGCCGCTCTGGGAGCAGTACTGGCATTTCGCCAGCGGCATCGTAGTCGGCGCGCACTACAACGCCGGGCCGGTCAAGGCCTGGTGCCCGCCGCCTTGTCTCGGCTATTCGTTCCGCAACCAGCTTCCGGTCTGGCCGCAGATGATCAGCGACATCCCGGTCACCCTGTCGCTGGCGCTCGGGGCGGCCGTGCTCTGGCTCATCGGCGGCGTCACCGTCGGCGTCATCTCGGCGCTGCGCCGCGGCAGCCCGATCGACCGATTCTCCATGGTGGTCGCCCTCGCCGGAGTATCGCTGCCGATTTTCTTCACCGGCCAGATCGTCCAGACCATATTCATCTACAACAAGCCGTTCACGTGGTTCCCGTCGGCCCATTACGTTCCGATCAGTCAGGACCCGATCGGCTGGGCACAGAACCTGATCCTGCCCTGGCTCAGCCTCGCCTTCCTGTACGCCGCGCTTTACGCCAGGCTGACCAGGGCCGGCATGCTTGAGACGATGAACGAGGACTACATCCGTACCGCCCGCGCCAAAGGCCTGACCGAACGAGTCGTCATCTTCAGGCACGGACTGCGGGCCGCTCTGACGCCGATCATCACGATTTTCGGCATGGACCTCGGCCTCCTGCTCGGTGGTGCCATCCTGACCGAGAACACGTTCGGCCTCTACGGCCTCGGCAAGTTCACCATCGAGGCCATCGGAAACCAGGACCTGCCCGAGATCATGGGCGTCACCATGCTCGCATGTTTCTTCGTGGTCATCGCTAATGTCGTTGTCGACGTCCTCTATGCGGTGGTCGACCCGAGGGTGAAGGTGTCATGACGCTCCCCGAGGCAACAGGCGCCAACAGGGCTGATCCCGACTTTCCCAGCGGGCCAACGTCCGGTGCGATGCTCGAAGTGCAAGACCTTAAGATCTATTTCCCGACCGATGACGGCGTCGTCAAGGCGGTTGACGGAATCTCCTTCACGTTGGAACGCGGGCGGACGCTGGGCATCGTAGGCGAGTCGGGCTCCGGCAAGAGCGTGACCAGCCTGGGCATCATGGGATTGCACCACGGCGGAAATGCGACTATCGACGGCAAGATCTGGCTGGACGGCGAGGATCTGGTCGGCGCGAGCCCGGCACGGGTTCGCCAGATGCGCGGCAGCAAGATGGCGATGATCTTCCAGGACCCGCTGTCCTCGCTGCACCCGTTCTACACGGTCGGCGCGCAGATCGCCGAGGCCTACCTGGTGCACAACAAGGTCGGCAAGCAGGCCGCCCGCAGTCACGCGATCGACATGCTCGGCCGGGTCGGCATCCCGAACGCGCGCTCCAGGATCGACGACTACCCGCACCAGTTCTCCGGCGGCATGCGGCAGCGCGTCATGATCGCCATGGCGCTGAGCTGCGACCCCGAGCTGCTGATCGCTGACGAGCCGACGACCGCCCTTGACGTGACGGTCCAGGCGCAGATCCTCGACCTCATCTCCGACCTCCAGCAGGAGTTCGGCTCGGGCGTCATCATCATCACCCACGACCTCGGGGTGGTCGCCGAGCTGTCCGACGACATCCTGGTGATGTACGCGGGACGCGCGGCGGAGTACGGGTCGGCGCAGGACATCTTCGACCGGCCAGCCCACCCGTACTCGTGGGGCCTGCTCGGCTCGATGCCGCGCCTGGACGAAGCCAGGACCAACCGGCTGATCCCGATCGACGGAACCCCGCCCAGCCTGATCAACGTGCCCTCGGGCTGTGCCTTCCACCCGCGGTGCCGGTACGCGGATCTCACTGGCGGCAAGAGCCAGACCGAGCGCCCGGTGCTGCAGCATGTCGATCCCGGCCACCTGGCGGCGTGCCATCTCACCTCAGCGCAGCGAGCAGAGATCCGCGGACGGGCCGAGGCCGGGTCAGCGGTGCCAGGCACTGCGCGCAGGAATGGAGACTAGCCCGTTGAACACGACGGCACAGCGACGGCACACTGACGGTCAGTGGCGGGACGACGACGCCCTGCTGGCAGTGAACGGGCTGACCAAGCATTTCCCGGTGACCAGGGGCGTGATCATCCGGCGGAAGGTCGGCGCCGTACAGGCGGTCGACGACGTCAGCTTCTCCGTGCGCGCTGGCGAGACCCTCGGCCTGGTCGGCGAGTCCGGCTGCGGCAAGACGACGACGGGCCGCCTGCTCACCAGGCTGCTCGCGCCGACCAGCGGCTCGATCCGGTTCGACGGCCGGGAGATCGGCAATCTGTCGATGGGCCGGATGCGCCCGCTGCGTCGCGACATCCAGATGATCTTCCAGGATCCGTACTCGTCGCTCAACCCGCGGCATACTGTGGGGACGATCGTAGGTGCGCCGCTCAAGCTGCAGAAGGTCCAGACCGAGCAGGGGACCAAGCGGGCCGTCCAGGACCTGCTGAGCCTCGTCGGCCTCAACCCCGAGCACTACAACAGGTACCCGCACGAGTTCTCCGGCGGCCAGCGCCAGCGCATCGGCATCGCCAGGACGCTCGCGCTGAGGCCCAAGCTGATCGTGGCCGACGAGCCGGTCTCCGCGCTCGACGTGTCCATCCAGGCGCAGGTGATCAACCTGCTGGAGGATCTGCAGAACGAGCTCGGGCTGACCTACGTCGTCATCGCGCACGACCTGTCCGTGGTCCGGCATATCAGCGACCGGGTCGCTGTGATGTACCTCGGCAAGCTGGTCGAGCTGGCAGAGCGGGATGACCTGTACGCCCGGCCACGGCACCCGTACACCGTGGCGCTGCTGTCCGCCGTGCCCGTGCCGGAGCCGGTACGAAGCGAGACCGGCCAGCGGCAGCGCCGGGAGCGCATCAGGCTGATCGGTGACGTGCCGAGCCCGCTCAACCCGCCGCCGGCCTGCCGGTTCAATACCCGCTGCTGGAAGGCGCAGGACATCTGCCGGACGCAGGAGCCGCCGCTGCTCGAGCTGTCGGTCGGGCACCAGGTCGCCTGCCACTTCCCCGAGCCCGTCAAAGCCTGATCCAGGCAGCTCGCCGGTCAGGGCAAGTCAGGCTAGATCTCGTAGTCCGCGTCTCTCGCCCGGGCGAGCGGCGTCAGCGCCGCGGCGTCCTCGTCGCCGGGTCCGGCCAGGGCCGAGCCATCCTGGCCGGTCAGGGCAGCCGCGTCCGCTTCCCTTCCGCCGTCGACGGCGGGCAGTGGCGGAGGAGTACCGCCGAACTCTGGGCAGACCGACTGGTGGGCGCACCAGTTACAGAGCTTGCTCGGCCGCGGCCGCCAGTCTCCGGCGGCGCGGGCACGCTCGATCGCCTGCCAGAGCGCCTCGATCTTGCGCTCGGTGGCCCTCAGGTCGGCCTCGTCGGGCGCGTACCGCATGATCTCGCCGTTGCCCAGGTAGATCAGCTGCAGCAGCCTGGGCACCGCGCCCCTGGTCCGCCACAGCACCAGTGCGTAGAACCGCATCTGGAACAACGCCCGGGCCTCAAAGTGCTCGCGTGGTGCGGTGCCGGTCTTGTAGTCCACGACCCTGACGTCGCCAGAGGCCGATATGTCGAGCCGGTCGATATACCCGCGCAGCCTCAGCCCCGAGGCAAGCACCGCCTGGACGTGCAGCTCGCGGTGGGCGGGCTCCAGCCGGTTCGGGTCCTCCAGGGTGAAGTAGCGATCGAGCATCGCGCGAGCTTCGGCCATCCAGGTTGCGCGCTCGGCCTCGTCGGCGAACAATTCGGCCAGTTCTGGCTCGGCGGCTACCAGGCGCTCCCACTCAGGCTCGATCAGCCTGGCGGCGAGGTCCGGGCTCCGGCCGGGGGCCGGCTCGTCGAACAGCCGCTCGAGCACCGCGTGCACCAGCGTCCCCCGCGCCATCGCCGCGCTCGGCGCCTCAGGCAGGCGGTCCACGACGCGGAACCGGTACAGCAGCGGGCAGGTCAGGAAGTCCGACGCCCGGGACGGCGACAGCGACCACCCCCGCCCCCCGGCATCGGACTCCATGCCGCCTTCGGGCTCGGCGACCGCTCTGGCTCCGGCCTCGGGCTCGGTTCCGCCGTCGGGGAGAGCCTGCGCTCCGGCCTGGATCGTGTCCACGTTGGCAGCGTAGGGGAGAGCACCGACAGTGCGCCCGCTCTTGCCCGCGAGCAGCTACGCCCAGAACCACGTAGCATCGTGTCGTGGCAACTTCCGCGCCAAACGGCAGCACAACGGATTCGGGCCAGCAGGCTCCCGGCAGGCCGCCCAGGCGTGATCCGAAGCTCGGCCTGGTGATAGCCAGGCCGTTCGGCATCCCGGTCTACATCTCGCCATGGTGGCTGCTCTTCGCCGTGGTGCTCGTCCTGACGTACGCGCAGAGCGTCGAGGCGCACATCGCCAAGACGTCGGACCGGTACATCGTGGCCGCCGCCTTCGTCGTGCTCCTGTACGTCTCGGTGCTGGTGCACGAGCTTGCGCACTGCGTGGTGGCGCGCGGGTTCGGCCTGCCGGTCAGGCGGGTCCTGCTGTATCCGCTCGGCGGGTACTCGGAGATCGAGCAAGAGCCGTCCACGCCGGGCCGTGAGGCGCTTATCTCGGGAGCCGGGCCGGCTGTCTCCCTCGTTCTCGCGGGGATCGGCTACGAGCTGGCCAAGGTCGTCCCGCCTGGCCTCCCGCACCAGCTGATCGACCAGCTCTTCGTGGCGAACATGTTCGTCGGTATCTTCAACCTGCTGCCCGGCCTGCCGCTGGACGGCGGCCGGATCTTCCGCGCCGGGGTCTGGAAGCTCACGGGGAAGCAGTTCTCGGCCACCGTCGCGGCGGCCTGGGCTGGCCGAGTCCTCGCGATCGCGCTGGCCGGCCTTGCCCTGCTCGGTCGGAGCGGTCCGGCTAGCTCGCTGCTGAACCTGTCCTGGCTGTGGCTGCTTGTCATCGCTGGGTTTATCTGGATCCAGTCCACCCAGTCGATCAGGGCCGCCAAGGTCCGCGAGCGCCTGCCCAGGCTCAGCGCGAGAGCGCTTGCCAGGAAGGCGATCCCGGTCCCGGGCGCCACCCCGCTCTCCGAGGCCATCAGGCGGGCTCAGGCGGCCGGCGCCAGGGCGCTCGTCGTGGTGAACCACGAGGGCACGCCGACGTCGATCGTCAGTGAGAGCGCCGTCCAGGCAACCCCGGAGGAACGCAGGCCGTGGATCGAGGTCAGTTCCCTGGCCAGGTCCATCAGTCCTGGCGTCGTGCTGGCCGCCGACCTGTCCGGCCTGGACCTGATCAGCGCGGTGCAGTCCGAGCCCGCCACCGAGTACCTGCTGATCGAGCCGTCCGGCCAGGTGTTCGGCGTGCTGGCGGCGGCCGATCTCGATCTGGCGTTCGCCGGGGCATGAGCGCCCCGCGCGGGCGCGGAACGCTAGCCTGTCGGGCGTGATCATCAAGCCACGAGGGCCGTTCCGCGCTGGGGATCAGGTTCAGCTGACCGACGAGAAGGGCCGCAGGCACCGGCTGGTGCTGGCGGCCGGCAAGTCCTTCCACACCCACCGCGGCTCGATCGAGCACGACGCGCTGATCGGCCAGGACGAGGGCAGCGTCGTGCGGGCGGCGGGCGGCGCCGCGTACGTGGCGCTGCGGCCGCTGCTCGCCGACTACACGGTCTCGATGTCCCGGGGTGCGACCGTCGTCTATCCCAAGGACGCCGCGCAGATCGTCGGGCTCGCCGACATCTTCCCGGGAGCGCGCGTGCTGGAGGCTGGCGCCGGCTCGGGTGCCCTGTCCTGCTGGCTGCTCCGCGCCATCGGCGAGAGCGGTGAGCTCGTCTCCTTCGAGCGCCGGGCGGACTTCGCCGAGATAGCCCGGCGCAATGTCGAGGCGTATTTCGGCGGCCCGCATCCAGCCTGGAATCTCGTCGTGGCCGGCCTGCCCGCCGACGCACCGCACCCGGACTCGGCGCCAGCCGGCCCGGGCCTGCCTGGCCTGGCGGCGCAGGATCTCGGGTCAGCGGAGCCCGCGTCGCCCGGCCCGGCCAGGGACGAGGCCGGCCAGCCAGCCGGCAGTGGCACGCAGGCGCCGTTGCGCGACTTCGATCGGGTCGTTCTTGACATGCTGTCGCCGTGGGAGCACGTCGCGGTGGCGGCGGACGCACTCGTCCCCGGCGGCCTGCTCTGCGGCTATGTGGCCACGACCACCCAGTTGTCGCGCCTGGTGGAGTCCCTGCGGGCGCACGGCGGCTGCACCGAGCCTGAGGCGTGGGAGTCCATGCACCGCGGCTGGCACGTGGAGGGCCTCGCCGTCAGGCCGCAGCACCGGATGATCGGCCACACCGGCTTCCTGGTGACCGCCCGCCGCCTGGCTCCGGGGGTCACTGCGCCGCCGAGGCGCCGTCGACCAGCAAAGGGTGCGCAGGGTAGTGTTATCGATACCATCGGCGACGACATTTAACGCATAACGGAAACCGTGTCATTGACATCATCCGCATGCTGGACTTGCCGGCCGGTGATGAGTAACGATGCGACGGCGGGACCGGATCGTATCGGCAGAAAAGACTAGACCGGAGGCCGCACCGAGGTTACGGAATGACCTCGCGTAGGTAGGGTCTAGGTAAGTCCGCTCGCAGGAGGGGGTGAGGGGCATGGCCTCTCGTGACGACAGCGCTCGCGCCGCGCGCCATGACGACGAGGTCAAGGCGCTGACGGACCAGGTCTCCTTCCTGGAGGAGCAGATCGCGGCGATGCGCAGCAAGCTTGCCGATGCGCCCCGCCCGCCGTCCAGGCTGCTCGAGGAGCGGCTGGCCCAGGCCGAGGCCTCGCTGATCGGCATGACCAGTCAGAACGAGCGGCTGACCGCGACCCTGCGTGAGGCCAGGGACCAGATCATCGCGCTGAAGGAGGAAGTCGACCGGCTGGCTCAGCCGCCGTCTGGCTTCGGCATCTTCCTCGAGGCGAATTCCGACGGCACCGCCGACGTCTTCACCGGCGGCAGGAAGATGCGCGTGTCGGTCAGCCCGAGCATCGACCTGGACGAGCTGCGGCCCGGCCAGGAACTCGTGCTCAACGAGGCGCTGAATGTCGTGATCGCGCTCGGCTACGAGACCGTGGGCGAGGTCGTCATGCTCAAGGAGCTGCTCGAGGGCGGCGACCGGGCGCTGGTGATCTCGCACGCGGACGAGGAGCGGATCGTCAGGCTGGCCGAGCCCCTGCTGCTCGGCACGCTACGGGCCGGGGACTCGCTGCTGCTCGAGCCGCGCTCCGGTTATGTGTACGAGCGGATACCCAAGGCCGAGGTCGAGGAACTGATCCTGGAGGAAGTCCCGGACATCACCTACGACCTGATCGGCGGACTCGGCCCGCAGATCGAGCAGATCAGGGACGCCATCGAGCTGCCTTACCTGCACGCCGACCTGTTCAGGGAGCACAAGCTGCGCCCGCCCAAGGGCGTGCTGCTCTACGGCCCGCCCGGCTGCGGCAAGACGCTGATCGCCAAGGCGGTCGCGAACTCGCTCGCCAAGCAGGTCGCGCGGCGTACCGCGCAGCTCGCCGAGCAGGCAGGCGAGGACGCGCAGAGCCCGGCCGCCAAGGAGGGCAAGAGCTTCTTCCTGAACATCAAGGGCCCCGAGCTGCTGAACAAGTACGTCGGCGAGACCGAGCGGCACATCAGGCTCGTGTTCCAGCGGGCGCGCGAGAAGGCCAGCGAGGGCATGCC
>DASWAA010000127.1:0-9793 GCA_036391385.1 Streptosporangiaceae bacterium | reverse complement strand
CGCCGGAAGACACCGTTCGTACCGCTCAGCGGCTGATCGACGCGGGGCGGCCGTTCCACGCGCACGAGGTGCTGGAAGCCGCGTGGAAGGCGGCTCCGGCTGAGCAGCGCGAGCTCTGGCGCGGGCTTGCCCAGATCGCCGTCGGGCTGACCCACGCCAGGCGCGGCAACGACCGCGGCGCCGTCACCTTGCTCAGGCGGGGAGCCGACGGCGTGAGCGTCCCCGCTGGCGGCGGGGAGCCGGCCGGGCTGGACCGGGCCGCCGTCGCGCAGGCGTCGCGCGAGCTCGCTGACCGGATCGAGCGCGCTGGCCTGCCCGCCGTAACCGAGCAGGACCTGCGACTGCGGCTGACCAGCTGACCTGCCTGCCGGACCTGCCTGCCGGACCTGCCTGCCGGGACCTGCCTGCCGGGACCTGCCTGCCGGGACCAGCCTGCCGGTGACTGGTACTGGTGAGCTGGCTACTGGCAGGCGCGGGTCGAGACCAGTGCCGTCCGGTGCTCGCCGCTGTGAATGTCAGTCGCTAGTTCGCTGGCCGTGAGCGCGTAGCCGGTCCCCGACACCGAGATGGCGGCGGCGAAGACCATCCCGTAGACCCGGCCACCGGGCGCGATCAGCGGACCACCGGAGTTCCCCGGCTGCACGACAGCCCGGATCGGATAGATGCTCCTGGTCACCCTGGCGGTGTCGTAGATGTCGGGGCCGGTCGCCTGCTCGGACCGGCCGACCCGGGCCGGCACGGCGGTGAACGCCCGGTCGAGCGGGTACCCGGCCACGATCGCGCTCGCGCCGAAGGGAGCGGCGCTTGCGAAGTGCAGAGCCGGCAGGTTGAGCCCGGGCACGTACAAGATCGCGATATCCCGCCTGGGATCGAAGAGCACGACCCTGGCCGGGAACTGCGACTGGAACCTGGTGTAGACCTCGGGACCGTTGGTGATCCCGGCGACGACGTGGGCGTTGGTGATCACCCGGTCCCGCCCGATGACGAAGCCGCTGCCCTCGATAGTCCTCGAGCAGCCTGGCGCGACTCCCTCGATCTTCACCACGCTGTTCCGGTCCCGGGCAAGGCCCGGCGAGCTGAGCACGGCCGGATCGGGCCTGGGCACGTTCAGCGCGGTCTCCGCGCCGAGCGCACCGAACACCTGGACGTACGGCTCGGTGCTCAGCAGCCTGCGCAGGGCGGAGAACTCCGGCTGCGCCTGCGCAGGAATCAGCCGGTCGACGCTCCTGAGCAAGAGCGAATCGTTGACCTGCCGCGCGATCGCCGGGAAGGGCGGCGCGTAGGCAACGAGGGTCCCGATCATCCACGCGAGCACCAGGATGGCGACGACATTCACGACGGCGCCGCCGATGGAATCAAGCGTGGTGGACGGACGGCGCCATACCCGCGACCTGAGCATCACGCCCATCGCCGACGTGACCAGCATCCCGGCCACCGCGGCCAGGAAGACCGTCACGATCGCGAGCACGGCCTGAACGCTCTGCTGGCTGGAGAAAGACATGGCCAGCCCCGGCGCGAAGTAGATGCCAAGGATGGCGCCGCCGGTGAAGCCGATGAAGCTGAGTACCCCGATGATGAATCCCTGCCGGTAACCGGCGACGGCGAATGCCGCCGCCAGCGCGACGAGCACGAGGTCAAGCAAGTCACCGGGCACAGTTCTCAACGGTATCCGCCATTGACGCGGCCGCGATACGGCTGACGCCGATCACTGCACCGAGCCGCCCGGGCCACGGCCGTCAGCTGGCCAGGCCTGGCCCGTCTACTCCGGTGAGGGTGGTTCCGGGCGGGAGCTCGACGACACTGGCAGAATCCCAGGGCAGTTCCCAGCCGCCCATCGCGATCAGCCGGTCCAGAACGTAGGCGGTGAATCCCCAGATCAGCATGCCAGCGGCACGGAAGGCTGGGCCAGCGGCACCGCCCGGATACCTGATCGTCAGTCGGCGGGCCGGGTCGGCGAGGTCGGTCATCGCCACCCGGGCGACGGCGGCTACCTCCGCTGGATCGCCAGGCGCGACAGGGACGGGGTCGTGCCACCAGGCGAGCACCGGGGACACCCGGTACCCGGTCCGCGGGATGTACAGGTCGGGCAGGACCGACAGGACGCGCACCCCCGCCGGCTCGACGCCTGCCTCCTCGGCCGCCTCGCGCACCGCCGCGCCGGCCGGACCGTCGTCGCTGGCGTCGATCACGCCGCCGGGAAAGGCGGGCTGGCCAGCGTGACTGCGAAGAGTGTGACTGCGCTGCACGAGCAGCACGTCAGGCCCGTGCGACCCGACGCCGAAGAGGATCAGGATCGCCGAGTGCCTGCCGCCATCGGCCGGCGGGCGCATGGCAAGCGGCACTGTCATCCGCTCGGCGGAGTCGGCGAGCTCGCTCAGCCAGGCGGGCATCTGGCCGTCTGCTCTGGCCTCCCTGGCTGGCATCACGAGAACGGGCCCGACTTGACCAGCTTGGCGGCCGCCACCGGGTCCGTCGGACCCTCGCCGAAGGCCGGGCAGAGCGCCGCCAGGCCGCACGCACCGCAGGCGGGCCTTCGCGAGTGGCAGACTCGCCGCCCGTGCCAGATCAGCCGGTGCGAGAGCATCGTCCATTCCGAGCGCGGAAACAGCGCGCCGACCTCGTGTTCCACCTTCACCGGATCGTCAGAGGTGGTCCAGCCGAATCGCCGGGCCAGCCGGCCGAAGTGGGTGTCGACCGTGATGCCCGGGACGCCGAAAGCGTTGCCGAGGACAACGTTGGCGGTCTTCCTGCCGACGCCAGGCAGCGTGACCAGATCGGCCAGCCGCCCCGGGACCTCGCCGCCGTACCTGTCGCACAGTGCCTGCCCGAGGCTGATGATGCTGTTCGTCTTGGCCCGGAAGAAGCCGGTGGACATGATGATCTTCTCGATGTCCGCACGGTCCGCCGACGCGTAGTCGGCAGCCGAGCGGTACCGGGCGAAGAGCACGGGCGTCACCTGGTTCACTCGCTTGTCCGTGCACTGGGCGGACAGGATCGTCGCGACAAGCAGCTCAAGCGGCGAGCCGAAGTCGAGCTCGCAATGCGCGTCCGGGTACAGCTCGGTGAGCTCCCTGTTGATCCGCCGTGCCCGGCGGACCAGGGCGGTCCGGGACGGACCGGTCGTAGCGGTAGCTGGCTGGGCTGGAGCGGGCGGCGCGGTGGTCACTGTTCCAGCCTAAGGTCAGCGGGCGACCTCGCGGCCCCGTGCACGGCACAGCTATCCGGGCGGAACGGCGCGGCGCCCGGGCCCGCCCAGCCAGGCCCGACATGGCGCCCGAGTATCACGGTCACGACCTGGCGCGCTCCCGCCTGGCGCAAGGCCATCGCAGCGGACTGCGCACTCGATCCGGTGGTCCACGTGTCGTCGAGCAGCAGCACCCTGGCCCCGCGGACGGGCGCCACGGCGAACCTGTCCGGGTCCAGGTCACGTACCTGCAGGCCACCCGGGCGGGCTGACAGTTCGGCCCATGGCCTCCTGGTATACGGATCGACGAGGGCACGGAGCGGGTGCGGCCCCGGCCGCCCGCGCCCGGTGGGCACCACGGCGAGATGGGTGGGACCCGCGCCAGCCCGCGGGCAGCTGGCCGATGCCGTTCGCCAGAGGCAGGCACCGTGATCGCGAAGGAAGACGAGCAGTAACGCACGCAGCTTCGCGGCCGCCTCGCCGGCCCGGGCACCTGGCCTGGCGGATTTGTACTGCCACAGATGCCTGGCGTGCGCGCCGCCCTTGATCGCGAACGCCACCGGCACGACCAGGTCGGCCAGGCTGCCCTGCGCGCACTGGCTGTGCAGGTCGCACTGAAAGCAGCGCGCGCCGCGCCCCGCGGACGGGCCACGGCAGACACGGCACAGCCCGGGCTCACCCGGCCGCGGCGCGCGCAACAGGGGCTGCTGTGCGCGCACGACGGCGCGCAGGGCATCCCAGCCAGCAGGTGAAGCCGCATCGGACACGAACGAAACGCTAGGTAAAGCCTCTGACATTTTGTCGCACATCGTCAGCATCGCCACTATCAGCGGCAGCGAGCCGATAGGCTACGACTGCACGGCCTTGGGGGTCCGGTAGGCTCATCGCGACAGTACCCAGGGCTCGTGCGGCGGAGTTTGGGAACCTGTCCCCCGGGCACCGCCGTTAACACGGCGGGTCCGCAAGACAGCGGTCCTGTCTCATGGAAGCACGCACAGTCCTCAGGGCGCCTGCGGCCCGCTGAGTACAGCCAGTCACGATCGGGACGACCGTAAATGCGAATGCCTCAGCCAGCAACAGGACCGGCGGCGTCCGCCTCCACCGCAGCTGACTCGACCGACGGCGCGCGAGCGCCAAGGTCCGGCGGTCTGAGCCGCCGGACGGTAACGACGCTGATCCGTGCCACGCCTGGCGTCCTGCGGCGGCACTGGCTGGCGTCCGTGCTGATCACGGCAGGCATAGTGCTGCGGCTGCTGACCGAGCTTGCTTACCACCCGGCCATCGTCTATATCGACTCGCTCAAGTACCTCTACGGCGCCTGGCCTGGCTCTGACCCAGTGGCCTACAAGGTACCGATCAAGCTGATAACCGGGTTTGGCGGCGGCCTCGGGACGATCGAGCTCGTCCAGCATCTGCTCGGCGTGGCGATCGCTGTCGCCCTGTACATGCTCCTGATCCGCCGCGGCATCCCGAAATGGCTCGGCGCGCTGGCGATCGCGCCCATCCTGCTCGACGCCTATCAGCTCCAGGTCGAGGCGATGATCATGCCCGACATCTGGTTCGAGGCCTTCATCGCGGCAGGCCTGATCGTCTTGCTGTGGAAGCCGGTGCCTAGCCTGCCAGTCCTCATGATCGCCGGGGCGATCTTCGGCGCGTCCGTGGGATTCCGGCAGGTCGGCGAGGTCCTGCTCGTGCCAGCGGTCGTCTACGTCGCGGCGCTGCGCGGCGGCTGGCGCAAGGTCGTCCAGCGGGCAAGCGCGGTAACGATCGCGTTCGTCATCGCGGTCCTGTTCTATCTCAGCGCGTCTTACCAGCTCACCGGTCACTTCTGGATCTCGCGGTCCTCGGTCAGCCTCACCTACGGGCGGATGGCCGCGGTAGCGGACTGCACGACCTTGACGCTGCCCCCCATCGAGCGGTCGCTCTGCCCCAGTCGCAAGCAGCAGTCCTATGGCCCGGACTGGCTAGACCACAGCATCAACTCACCGCTGCGGACTTACGCCAGCGCGCTGCCCGCGAACCGGGACCAGCTAGTCGTCAACTTCAACAGGTCCGTCGAGCGGCAGCAGCCGCTCCGGGTCGTCGCTGGCATCCTGCGCGACTCGGTGAAGCTGTTCGCGCTGACCAGGCACACCAGCCCGGGCGACACGCCGATCTGGCGCTGGCAGTTCCAGACCTCCTTCCCGTCGTACCAGCCGTGGGTGAAGGTCGACAACAACAAGATCTGGGTCACCCTCGGCACGCTCCAGCTAAATTCCGTCGAGCAGCTTAAGACCTCCTACGGTGGCTCCCCGCAGGTAGACAAGCCGATCGCCTCGTTCCTGCGCGGCTACCAGCTGAACGGCGGGTACACCCCTGGCCCGCTCTTCGCGATCTGCCTGATCGCCGGCCTGATCGGGTCGGTGCTGGCCCTCACCCGCCGCCGACTCGGCCGCAACCCCGCCGCGCGCGACCTGGCCATTGCCTGCCTGGCCTTCTTCGCCACCGGGGCGCTCGTGCTCGGGGTCTCCGACGTGTTCGAGTTCACCTGGCGCTACCAGTTGCCCGCGCTGGTCACGCTCCCGCCCGCCGGGGCGCTCGGCATCGGTGTCCTGATCCTCGCGGCTCGCAAGTCCAGGGAGCCGGTCGCCGCTGACGCCGTATCCGAGCGAGCACCGGAGATGGCCGCGCCGGCGCCGTGAGCCGCGCACCGCTCAGTGCCGCTGTGCGCGCGGTGCGCGAGCACTGGCTGCTCACGATCGTGCTCGCCGCCGGCGTCGCGCTCCGGGTATGCGCCAGCCTCGCTTACCGGCCGGCGCTGCTGTACATCGACTCGATGAAGTACCTGTACAACGCCTACCCGGGAGCGGACCCGGTGGGCTACAAGGCGCCGCTCAAGGCGGTGCTCGCCATCGGCAACCTCGGCACCGTCGCCATCATCCAGCACCTGCTCGGGCTGGCCATCGCGGTCACCATCTATGTCGTCCTGCTTCGCCGCGGCACCGCACGCTGGCTCGCCGCCCTCGCGGTGGCGCCGGTCCTGCTCGACGCCTACCAGATCCAGATCGAGCAGGTCATCATGCCCGACATCTGGTTCGAGGCGCTGATCGTCGCCGGCGTAGCCGTGCTGCTGTCGCGACCTGCCGCCCCGCCGCGGATCCTGACGGTCGTCATCGCCGGGCTCCTGCTCGGCGTGTCGGCCACCTTCCGCCAGGTCGGCGAGATCCTGATCCTGCCCGCCCTGCTCTACCTGGTGGCGACCGGCGGCGGCTGGCGGCCGATCGCGACCAGGTCGGCCGCGCTCGCGGTGGCCTTCGTCATTCCGATCGGCGCGTACATGACCGGCTCCGGGCTGATCACCGGACATTTCTGGCTCGACAGTGCGACGCCGAGCCTGTCCAGCTACGGCCGGATGGCAACCGCGGCGGACTGCGCCACCCTGCGGATCCCCGCCTACGAGCGGCCGCTCTGCCCGACCGCGCGCCAGCGCGCCTACGGCATCGACTGGCTGGACCACGACATCGCCTCGCCGCTGAAGTCCTACGCCGCACCGGCTGGCATGAACCGGTACGCCGTCATCGCCAGCTTCGACCGCACCGTCGCGCTGCAGCAGCCACTGCGGGTGCTCGGCGCGATCGCCGCCGACGGGGCGAAGCTCTTCGCGCTGACCAGAACTTCCGCGCAGGGCGGGACACCAATCTCGCGCTGGCAGTTCCAGGATTCCTACCCCACCTACGGCAGCTGGGTGATGCTCGGCAGGGGCGGCACCATCGTGCTCGGCCTGCGCCTGCAGCCGGGCAGCGCCACCATCACCAGGCATCCGCTCGACCCGTCGTACGGCGGGCCCGCCAGGGTGAGCGAGCCGGCCGCGGCGTTCCTGCGGTCCTACCAGCTGCACGGCGGGTACACACCTGGCCCGCTGATGGCCCTGGCCGTGCTGGCCGGCCTGGCCGGATCGCTGCTGGTCCTGGCCCGCCGCAGAGCACCGGGCACGCGTCAGCTATCCCTGGCCTGCCTGCTCTTCCTCGGCTCAGGCACGGCCGTGCTGCTGATCTCCGACGCCTTCCAGTTCTCCTGGCGTTACCAGCTGCCTGGCCTGGTCACCCTGCCGCCGGCCGGGGCACTCGGAGTCATGGCCATCGTCGGCTACGTCGCCGACCGGCGCCGGAGTGAAGCTGGCGGTCACGCAGGCGAGCGGGAAGGCGCCGGACAGCTAGCGCAGGCCGGCGAAGAGGTCAGCCTCCGGGACTGACGCCTGGGTTTCGTTACGCGTCCTGATGAAGGACTCTCGCCCGAACGCGGCTTCCACGACGTGAGACGGGATCTTGCTGAACCAGGAATCGGTGATCTGGCTGGCGTGAGTAGTCAGCGCGGCCCGCTTGCGGTCAAGGACATCCCTGATGTCCACCTCGGTGGTGATCCGCTCCTCTGACGCGCGGACCTGCCGCTCCTCTTCCTCGGTCATCTCCCATTCGGGAACGTCTTCTCCGGCCTCCCGGAGCGCCTCGAAGATCTTCCGCCAGTCGCTCCTGCGCATCGCGGTCAGGTAGAGCTTGGCAGGGATGCCGGTCCGCTCGACGGCCGCGATCGCGCACCGGGCCGCGTGCACGTGGTCGGGATGCTGGTAGGGACCGTCCGGATCGTAGGTGATCACGACCTGCGGCCGGTAGCGCTCGATCAGCTCGCCAATCCGTGCGGCGACCGTGTCGAGCGGCACGTTGCAGAACGCCTCCGGGTTATTCCGGTACTCCCAGTCCGGCATCCCCGAGTCGTGGTATCCCAGCAGCTCGAGCTCGCTGACGCCGAGGTGCTTGCATGCCTCGCGCAGCTCGGCCAGCCTGGTCTGCGCCACGTCTGCCGTATCGTGGCCATCCTCGCCCGGCTTGATGCCGGACGGGCCGTCGCCGAACTCGCCGTTCGTGCAGGTCACGACGATAGTTCTGATTCCGTCGTCGGAGTATTTCGCCAGCACGCCACCGGTGCTCGACGCCTCGTCGTCGGGGTGCGCGTGGACTGCCATCAGAGTCAAGGGCTGGGTCATACCAGCTAATCTACCGAGAACCAGTGTCAGTCTCGGCCGGGCCGGAGTCGCCGTCAGGGGCCGACGGTCCCGCCGGCCTGCCCGAGGTGCCTGGCAGCCAGGCGACTCCGAGCGTCCCCTGGGCAGCGCGCTGGCCGAACACGCCGCCACCGCGACCGCGCAGAATGTAGGCGAACCCGACCGCTACCACCGCGCCGATCAGCGGCCCGGCCAGGTATGCCCACCACGCGGCCCAGTCACCGAGCACCAGCGCGGGACCGAACGAGCGCACCGGGTTCATCGACGCGCCGCTGACCGGCGCGCCGACCAGGCCGGCCAGCGCTATGTAGCTGCCGACCGCGACCGCCGCCATCGGACCGATCTGCTGCGCCCCGGACGCAGTGCCGAGGATCACGCTCACCAGCCCGGCGGTGAGCAGGGCCTCCCACGCCATCGCTTCCAGCGTCGAGATCCCGGGCCCGGGCAGGGTCAGCCCGGCCGCGCCGTGCTTGCCCACCAGGCTGGCCAGGACCGCGGTCGCCGCTGTCGCGCCCGCGAACTGGGCCACGAGGTACAGCGGCACCCGGCGGAGCGGGAAGTCGGCCCGCAGCGTGAACGCGAGGGTGACGACAGGGTTGAGGTGGGCGCCGGAGACCGCTCCCATGAACAAGATGATGGCGAGCACCATCAGGCCGGGCGCGACCACGAGCGCTCCGCGCGAGATTACGTTGCCGCCGAACCGTGCGTTGACCATGGGGCCGCCCGCGGCCACGAACACGAGCAGGAAGGTGCCGAGCAGCTCGGAGAACAGCCGCCGCCACTCGTACTTGTCGTTGGTGAAGTCGTACTGCCGGGCCAGGGCGTTCGGCTGGCCAAGCGAGCGCAGGCCGACCTCGTGCCTAGCGACGTCGAATCTCCGTGCGGGCTGCACCGGAGCCCGCCCTTGTGCCTGATCGCTCATCGCATCAGCCCGTCTCACGCCATCCGGTCGAGGATGCTCGTGACGAGTTCCATCGACGTATGCGGGTGCAGGAACGCGAACCTTGCCACCGTCTGACCCTCCCAGGCCGACGGCGGGATGAACGCCACCTGGTCGTCCAGCAGGCCCTGCGCCCAGCTCGCGTAGTCGTCGTGGACCCAGCCGAGCCTGCGGAACAGCACGACCGACAGGTCAGGCGCCATGATCAGCTCGAGGTAGTCGCGCTTGCCGATCTCGTCGGCCGTCTCCCCCGCCAGCGAGATCGCCGATTCGATCGCTTCGGAGTAGGCGCGGGTGCCGTGCACGCACATAGAGAACCACAATGGCAGGCCTCGCGCCCGCCTGGTCAGGTGGTAGGCGTAGTCGGTGGGGTTCCACTCGCCGGGATGATCGTGAATCACGTCGAGATACGAGGCGTCCTGCGTATGCACCGACCGGGCGAGTGCAGGCTCACGATAGATCAGGGCGGCGCAGTCGAACGGCGCGAACAGCCACTTGTGCGGATCGACCACGAACGAATCGGCCCGCTCGACGCCGGCGTACCTGTGCCGCACGCTGGGCGCGAACAGGCCGGCGCCACCGTAGGCGCCGTCCACGTGGAACCACGCTCCGAGCCGGTCAGCCACGTCGG
>DASWAA010000126.1:0-12491 GCA_036391385.1 Streptosporangiaceae bacterium | reverse complement strand
GTCGCCCGCCAGGTGCAGGAGGAGCTGACCTACCCGGGTCAGATCCGGGTCACCGTCATCCGGGAGTCCCGCGCTATCGAGGTGGCCCGCTAACGGGCAGCTAGCCGGGCCCGCCGTCGGTCAGCTTGATCTCTGGCACGTTGCGCGGGGTGAACCCCATGATCTGGCCGTAGAACGACAGCTCGGCCTCCAGTGCGGCGACCATCGAGTCGGCCTTGCGGAATCCGTGCGACTCACCTTCGAACGCGATGTAGGCGTGCCTGATGCCCTGGGCCGCGAGGTCGGCCGCGATGCTCTCGGACTGCTGCGGTGGCACGACAGGGTCGTCCAGTCCCTGTAGCAGCAGCACCGGGCAGGTATTGGCGTTCACGTGCCCGACCGGTGCACGCTCGGCGTAGACCGTGTCGAAGCCAGGCAGCGGGCCGATCAGGCCGTCGAGATACCGCGATTCGAAGTCGTGCGTGAGCTCGGCGAATCCGCGCAGGTCCGAGACGCCGTAGTAGGAGACCGCGGCGCTGAAGACCGGGTCGTGCTCGGCTCCGGTGGTCACGGCGGCGAGCGCGGTCCAGCCGCCCGCCGAGCCGCCGCGGATGCCGAGCCGGTCGGCGTCGGCCTCGCCAGCCTTGGCGAGTGATCGCGCCGACTCCTTGGCGTCGGCCACGTCGACCACGCCCCACTCCCGGTTCAGCCGGCTTCGGTAGAGGCGGCCGTAACCAGTCGAGCCGCCGTAGTTGACATCGACGATTCCGATGCCGCGGCTGGTGAAGTAGGCCTTCTCCAGGCTGAGCCTGGCGGTCGAGTGGCTAGTCGGCCCGCCATGCAGCCAGACGATGTACGGCGGCAGTTCCTCTGGCGGAGCGGTGACCTCCGGGTTGGTCGGCGGGTACAAGATCGCGTGCACCACCCTGCCGTAGGGTCCTTCGAGCTCGACCTGCCGGGGGACCGGCAGGTACTCCCGGTCGGGCAGCTCGCTGATCTCGGTCCGCAGTACGGCGAACTCGCCGGAGGTCACGTCGATCCGGACCACGGAGTTCGACTCGCGCGGGGCGCAGCCGACGCCGGCAATGGTCGTCCCGCTGGCGCAGATGCCGTCCATGATCTCGGTGAACGGCAAGTCCAGGTCGACGAGCTCCGAGGTTTCCGGGTCGAGCAGCCCCAGCCTGGCGCTGCCGCGGCCATGCCGGACCGCCAGCCTGCCGTCCCCGAGCATGGCGAACGGCCGCGCGCCAAGCTGCCACAGTGCGTCGGCGAACTCCTCGTCCGCCGGGTACAGCGCCTGAGGCGGCTCGCCGCCCAGGCCGATCTGGTAGATGTTCCACCAGCCGGTCCAGTCGGTCGCGATGTACAGGCTGAGGTTGTCCCGCCAGACCGGCGCCAGGACGGACTCCCGGTTGCTGCCCTTGATCAGCCGGCTCTTGCCGGGGACGCCGTCCTCGATCGGCGCGATCCGCAGCTCGGTGCCGTCCCAGGGCATGTGCGGGTGGTTCCAGCAGATCCAGGCCAGCGCGCTGCCGTCCGGCGATGGCGTGGGGTACGCGAAGAAGTCGAAGCCGGTCACCAGGACCCTGACGGCCGTAGCGTCCGTCGCGGCGGATCCGTCGAGCGGGACGGCGACGATCGCCCGGGTGACCTTGCCCCGCTGATGGCGCTCGCGGACGCACCAGATCTCGCGCCCGTCCGGTGACAGCACGAAGTCCGCATAACGCAGGGCGCGGGGCTCGAGTGCCGTACCAGCGCCGGCGATGACTGTGCTGCCGTCCGCTTCCTCCCGCGGCTCGGCCGCGCTGCCAGTCACGGTCGGGTCCGGGGTCAGCGGCACCGGCTGCGCCCTGCCCTCGGCGACGTCCGGGCCGGCCAGGTACAGCCGCTGGTCATGGAGGTTGGCGAACACGACCGGGATGTCGTGACGGTCCGCCGCCTGGCCGGCCGCCGCGAGCGCCGCCGTCGCCGTCGGCGACTGCACGGGCAGGTAGGCGATCCCGCCATATTCGTGAACCCTGGTCCTGGCCGCCCAGGGCGCCGGTAGCAGGGGGACCGGCTCGCCGCCGGAGTCGCTTCGCATCACGGTGGTCCGGCCGCCCTCGTCCGGGCGGTCTTCCTGCCACCACGTACTCTCGCCGATGACGGTCGGGAAGGCTACCCGCAGGCGGCTGCCAGCGACCTGAGCCGCTGTGATAGGTGACGGCCACTCTCCGTACGGGATCTCGGGCAGGTCCCGCCGTGCCTCGTCCGCCGACTGCGTCGCCTGGCCTGGCTCTGCCGCTCCTGCCGTCGTCTCCGTCTGGTAGTCCGTCATAGAGCTATCGTGCCCTACGCCACCTGGCGGGCTGGCGGCGAATGCCGACAACCGCGGACCCGGCGGGCGACAAAGAGGCAGATACGGTCATGTCGCGCCTGGGCTTCAGCCGCCGTAAGAGAACGCGGGCAGGCCCCTGATGCCGGCCGGGCAGGTGAACAGTGCCCCGGCGCTGCGGCCCGGGCCGGCCGCGCTGGTTATGTAGAGCTGGTCGAGCTCGGGACCACCGAAGGTGCAGCTCGTCACGAACGACGCGGGCAGCCGGACCACGGCGGTCAGCGTTCCGGCCGCGTCGTAACGCTGGATCACGCCCGCGCCCCAGACGGCGACCCATACGCCGCCCTCGGCGTCCACCGCGAGGCCGTCCGGTACCACGTCGCCCGAGCCGAGCCGGCCGACGAAGGGACGTCGCTCGCCGAGCTGCCCGGTCGCCGGGTCGTAGTCGAGCACGTCCACCCGGTAGTCGTAGGAGTCGATGTAGTACATCAGGGTGTCGTCGGGGCTCCAGCCAAGCCCGTTAGAGATGCCGAGTCCGTGGTAGACCTCGGTGACCGTGCGGTCGGTGTCGAGCCGGTAGAAGGAGCCATGGCCAGGCGACTCGTCCTTGGCCATCGTCCCGGCGTAGAACCTGCCAGCCCGGTCGCACTTGCCGTCGTTCATCCTGGTGTCCGGCTGACCTGGAGCCGGCGCCAGCTCGGCGATCTCGCCGGTGGTCGGGTCAAGCGAGTAGAACCCGTTGCCCGCGGCGAGGACCAGTCCTCCGCTGGCCCGCGGTACCACGGCGCCGACCGGCATCCCGGCGTCCCAGGACACGTGCCGGCCAGAGGAGTCGAGGCTGTGCACCCGGCCGGGGTTGATGTCCACCCAGTACAGCGTCTGGCTGGCCGTGTCCCAGCTGGGTCCCTCGCCGAGCTCGGAGACAGGAACCGATACCTGCACCGGCTCCAGGATGACGAGGTCGGCGGCGTGGTCGGTCACGGTGAGCTCCTTGGCTGGTCGGGCAGATGGGCGTCGGTGCGACATCTGCCCGAGGGTGGACCGACGATGCCAGCCGGCGGGCGGCGGTGTCAATGGCAGGCCAGGTCGGGCTCCCGCTGCGTCTACCCTAGGGAGCATGCCGGGCGCAGACGGTCAGTACCGACCCGAGCGCGCGCGTCGGCCAGGCCGCCGCGCGACCGCTCCGAGAACCTTCGACATCCGCACCTACGGGTGCCAGATGAACATGCACGACTCCGAGCGACTGGCTGGCCTGCTCGAAGAGGCCGGATACCAAAAGTCCGCGCCAGATGCTCAGCCCGACGTGGTGGTGTTCAACACCTGCGCGGTCCGCGAGAATGCCGACAACCGGCTCTACGGCAACCTGGGCCATCTGCTGCCGGTCAAGAACAGCCATCCGGGCATGCAGATCGCGGTCGGCGGCTGCCTGGCACAGAAGGACAGAGCCGCGATCACCAGCCGGGCGCCGTGGGTGGACGTCGTGTTCGGCACGCACAACATAGGCTCGCTGCCGGTGCTGCTTGAGCGCGCCAGGATCGAGCAGCAGGCTCAGGTCGAGATCGTCGAGTCGCTCGAGCGCTTCCCGTCGGTCCTGCCCGCCAGGCGGGAGTCACCGTACTCGGCCTGGGTAGCGATCTCGGTCGGCTGCAACAACACCTGCACCTTCTGCATCGTCCCGAGCCTGCGCGGCCGCGAGGAGGACCGCAGGCCCGGCGACGTGCTGGCCGAGATCGCGACCCTGGTCGACGACGGGGTACTCGAGGTGACCTTGCTCGGCCAGAACGTCAACTCTTACGGGACGGCATTCGGGGACAGGCTTGCGTTCGGAAAATTGCTGCGAGCCTGCGGGGAAATCGACGGACTCGAGCGAGTGCGGTTCACCTCGCCGCATCCCAGGGACTTCACCGACGACGTGATAGCCGCGATGGCAGACACCCCGAACGTGATGCCGCAGCTGCACATGCCGCTACAGTCCGGGTCCAACTCCGTGCTGCGCGCCATGCGCCGCGCCTACCGCCGGGACTCCTATCTCGCCATCCTGGACAAGGTAAGGGCGGCGATCCCGCAGGCCGCGATCACGACCGACATCATCGTCGGCTTCCCGGGCGAGACGGAGCAGGACTTCGCCGACACCCTCGACATCGTGGCGCAGGCCAGGTTCGCGGGCGCGTTCACGTTCCAGTACTCGATCCGGGCGGGCACTCCGGCGGCGACCATGGACGGCCAGGTCCCGCCCGAGGTCGTGGCCGAACGGTACGAGCGGCTGGTAGCCCTGGTCGAGGAGGTCACGCTGGCCGAGAACCAGGCGCTCGTCGGCCAGCAGGTCGAGGTCCTCGTCGCCGACGGCGAGGGCCGCAAGGACGAGGCCACCCACCGGATGTCCGGCCGGGCCAGGGACAACCGGCTTGTCCACTTCACCCCGGCCTGGCCAGCCGCTGGTGACGGGCCGGACGCCGACCAGGCGCTGCCGCGGCCGGGTGACATCGTCGTCACGACCGTGACCCGCGCCGCGCCGCACTACCTGATCGCCGACGGCGTGCCGCTGTCGGTGCGCCGCACTCGCGGCGGCGACGCCTGGCAGGCCCGCACGGCCGAGGCCGCGCGGCAGGACGATCCGCTCCAGCCAGGCTCGCTGGACGACCCGGCGCAGCCGGTCCTGCTCGGCATGCCGGCCCTCGGCCGCGCTCAGCTTTTATGCGGCCCGAGCCATCGGTGATCGCCATTGTCGGGCCGACGGCGGCGGGCAAGTCGGAGCTGTCGCTGCGGCTCGCCCGCGAGGTGGACGGCGAGGTGATCAATGCCGACTCGATGCAGCTGTATCGCGGCATGGACATCGGCACCGGAAAGCTCACGCTTGCCGAGCGCGGCGGAGTGCCGCATCACCTGCTCGACATCTGGGACGTGACCGAGCCGGCGAGCGTCTCGGAGTACCAGCGGCTCGCCCGCGCCGTTGTGCAGGACATCCTGAGCCGCGACCGGACGCCGATCCTGGTAGGAGGGTCCGGGCTGTACGTCAGGGCGGTGATCGACAAGCTGGAGTTCCCCGGTACCGACCCGGTGCTGCGGGTGCGGCTGGAGGAGGAACTGGCATCCAGCGGGCCTGCACGGCTGCACGCCAGGCTCGCCGAGGCCGACCCGGTCGCCGCCGCGGCGATCCTGCCGGGCAACGGGCGCAGGATCGTCCGCGCGCTCGAGGTGATCGAGCTCTCCGGGCGCCCGTTCAGCGCCACCCTGCCGGACTACACGGCAGTGCGGCCGACCGTGCAGCTTGGCCTCGACGTCCCGCGCCCCGAGCTTGACCGCCGGATCGCGGCCCGGGTCGCGCGGATGTGGCAGGACGGCCTGGTCGACGAGGTGCGCGGGCTCGCTGACCCGGGCCCGCCGGGCACCGGCGGCTTGCGCGCCGGCCGGACGGCCAGCCGGGCGCTCGGGTACGCCCAGGTGCTCCGCTTCCTCGACGGCGAATGGACGCAGGAGGAGGCGGAGCAGCAGACCGTTCAGGCGACCCGGCGGTTCGCCCGCCGCCAGGAGTCGTGGTTCCGGCGGGATCCGAGGGTCCGCTGGCTGCCTGCCGCCCAGCCGGTGCCGACGTCGGTAGCCATGACGGCGATCGCCGAAGCGGATGGCTAGGCACCCGCGGCTAGCCGCTGGCACCTAAGATCGACCGGGTGTCGGGTCATGAACTGACGAGTCGCGAGCCCACCGATGATGAGCTGCCGCCTGAGGCGGCAGCTACCGCTGCCGGAGAAGGCGTGTCGCAAGGCGGCGCGCCCGCTCGCCACGGTGTGCGGCGCCTGTCCGGTTCCGCCCGTCTCTGGCTGCTGATCTTCGGCGGTTCACTGGTGTTGCTGCTCGTCCGGTTCCTGGTCCCCTCACCGGTTGGCCAGGCCGACAACCACGATGGCCATCGGCTGATGTGCCGGCTGGGGGTTCGGGCCGTCGTACCCCATGGCTACGCCCGCTTCTACAGCTACGCCTACTTCAGCTATGGCCCGATTCATGGCCTGCCACGATGCCCGGTCTACCCGTCGTCGCAGCTAGTGCTGCTGGAGCTGGCCAAGCTGCTCACGCCGGTGCTTGGCCTGCCCGGCACCTTGAACCTGATCGCGCTCGGCGTGCTGACCTGCGTGATCATCTCCTTCGGGATCGCCAGCCTGGCGACTGGCCTGCGGCTGAGGAAGTGGGCTCAGCTGGTCATCGCCGCCTGCGTGTGGCTGGTCATGGCGGACGCGACCTTCTTCGATGTCTATGCCAGCCCGTTTGGCGAGCCCGCCGCGCTGATCGGCATCCTGCTCATCGCCGCAGGCGTGGTTTACGTCGGACGGGGCCGGCGCGAAACGGTATTCGGCCTGGTCCTGACCGGGTCCGGCGGCCTGCTCGCCGCCCTGGCGAAGGAGCAGTACCTGGTCCTGGCCGTGCCGGTCTGCCTCACCTTGCTGCTGGTCGGCGTGGCCCGCGGCGGCGGCCGCGGGCTTGAGCGGGTCCGGCTGCGGCACGCGGGTGCGGCAGTCGCGGTCGCCGGCCTTGTCGGCGGGCTGACAGCGGCCTACTGGTTCTGGGACAGCACCAACCCGTACGCTGCGCAATTGCACCATGAGCAGGCCATCGACATGATCTTCCGTGACATCGTGAATGGTCATGACAATGCCCGCGCCGACCTGCGAGCACTGGGACTGCCCGCCAGCTGGGCCAGGTATGCCGGCGGCTATACCTGGAGCCATCCGTCGCCTCGCAATGACCCGCTGTATCACCGGTACGAGGCAAAGCTGTCCGAGAGCAACATCGCGCACTTCCTGCTGACCCATCCGAGTCGCATCATCACGGTCGGGCAGCGCGCGGCCGGTTACGCCCAGCAGTTCCGGGTCACCTACCTGGGCAACTACGAGCCCGGGGCGGGACACCCTCCGGGCGCCCTGGAATCGCGCGTGGCCGTGATCACCTGGCTGATGCGCCAGCTTCCGCCGGGCCTCGGCCTGCTCTGGCTGATCCCGGTGTGGGTCTTCATGGCCGGGGTGGCGATCACGACGCTGTTCCTGCGGCGCGGCGATACCTGGCACCGGGACGGCGCGGTCCTCGTGCTGTGCCTGACCGGCTGCGCCGTCGTCGCCTTCATTCCGGCGGCCTACTTCGCCGGCCTCACTATCGCCAGGCACATGACCGGAATGAACCTGGCTACCGCGCTCGCCTTCCCGGTCAGCGCTGCGCTGGGTGTCTCGCTCGGCTACCAGTTGCTGGCCCCGCGGTGGCGGCGCCCCGGGCCTGCGGGTCCGAGCCAGGCACACCGATAGCATCAAGCTGTGCGCTACGCCAAGGGCCACGGGACCGGGAACGACTTCGTCATCCTTCCCGACGCCGACGGCCGGCTCGACCTGGATGCTGACCTGGTTCGCAGACTGTGCGACCGGCGCAGGGGTATCGGGGCCGACGGGGTGCTGCGCGTCGTGGCGACCAGCGCGGTACCCGACGCGGCGCCCGAGGTGCGCTCCGCGCCCTGGTTCATGGACTACTGGAACGCGGACGGCAGCATCGCGGAGATGTGCGGGAACGGGATCAGGGTGTTCGCCAGGTACCTGATCGAGCACGGGTTCGCGTCCGCCCCGGTGCTCGCTATCGCTACCCGGGCCGGGATCCGGATGGTGCGGCAGGAGACCCCGGATCTTTACACCGTCGACATGGGGCCGGCTACCACTGGCGGCACCGGCTGGGCCGTCATCGGCGGACGCCACTACACCGGGCTGGCGGTCAGCGTCGGCAATCCGCATCTGGTCTGCATGGTCGACGAGCCGGTCACCGGCATCGACCTGACCAAGGCGCCCGAGGTCGATCACGACGCCTTTCCGGACGGTGTCAACGTCGAGGTGGTCGGGCTGACCGGTCCGCGGACGATCGAGATGCGGGTACACGAGCGGGGCTCGGGGGAGACGCTGTCGTGCGGGACCGGCGCGGTCGCCGCTGCCGCCGCGGCGGCCGTCACGGTCGCGGCGGGCGTCCCGGTGGCCGCGGGCGTCCCGGTGGCCGCGGGCGTCCCGGCGACGCCGGGCGGCGGCCTACCGGCGGGCGGCGGGCTGCGCGCCGGTGAAGCGGGTCAGTGGACCGTCGACGTTCTGGGTGGCAGTCTCACCGTCGTCCCCGATGCGATCGCCAGCCTGCTCTGCGGCCCGGCCGTGATCGTTGCTGACGGGGAGATCAGCCCGTCCTGGCTGGCCGCGTCAGCGCAGCCGGATTCTGTTCCCGTCTGAGCGGGAGCGTGGCCTGACGGGGCGATCTAGCCCCAGAGCGCGCAAATCGGTATCGCCCAGATGTTGTTATCGAGCTGGAACGGCCGCGGACCGGTGTGGAAGACGACGCCCAGCGCGAATCGGTCGCCGATGCCGTCCCTGAGCCAGCGAAGATGACGTGCATCCGCGGGCACTGGAGCAGCACCTGCTTTGACCTCGATTCCGACGACACGGCCGTCGCGTAGCTCGGCCACGATGTCTACTTCGTGTCGGCCATTGGCGTCGCGAGCATGGAACAAGGTCGGCGCGAAACTGCTTACGACGCAGTCCGGTCGGAGTTGAGCGGCCACAAAGGTATCTAGGATCCTCCCCAGCAGGTCCCCATCACGCATGACTGCCCGGGTATCGATGCCCAGCAGCGGACCCACGAACGCCGGATCAAGAAGGTACCGCTTCGGCTGTCGGATCAGCCGGTTGAGTTGGTTCGCTGACCAGGCCGGCAGCCGCTCGGTGATCAATAGGCTTTCAAGCAAGGTGTCGTACGCCACCGCCGTGCTGGTGTCGATGGCGGCCGCGTCGACCAGGGTCTTCATTGCGGGAATGCCGCCTGTGCTTGCTGCGATTGCCCGCAAGTAGCGCCGGAGGCGCACCGGATCCCGGATGGAACCCAGGAGCCCAACGTCGCGGGATACCAGCTGATCGATGTAGCTAGACATCCAGCGCTGCCGAGCCCGCTCGCTGCCCGCAAGGGCCACCTCTGGGAATCCGCCACGCAACGCCCGGACGATATATCCCTGAATATCCGGAACTTCCGCGGGGAGCGTGATGTCAGCCGATCCGTCGACGAGAAGCCGGTCAAGCAGTGGAGACCGCGTCACCTGGCCCTCGACCTCTCGCTCGGTCAGTCCGTACATCTCCGCTCGGATCAGGCGTCCGGTAGCAGGCCAGCCGACCGTGGTGAGGTCAGACTGAGCGGAGCCGGTCAGAATGAAGCGGCCCGGTCCGGGTCTTTCGTCGACTGCGCGTTTCACAGCGCCTAGAACGTCGGGGACCACTTGCCATTCATCGACGAGCAGCGGAAAGGGACCAGCGGACAGCGCCGCATCTGGATCGGCGCGAGCGATCGACGCCTCCGCCGGCCGGTCGAGCCGCAGTCGCCCGGCGCTGTGCCGACGGCCTGTGGTTGTCTTCCCGCAAGCGCGCGGGCCGACAACCAGCACGGCGGGGTGATCGGAGAGCAATTCGTCGAGTAGCGGATCGATCAGTCGGGGCAGGTAGTCCGAGGCGGCCGTCGTAGCCTCCAGTCATCATCTGGCTCCTGCGTACCAGGGTGGCCTTAGCTTGATGATGCCGCTTCAGCACGCCGAGAGTCCATGTTTAGCACACCTGGCAGTCCATGTTTAGCACGCTCCAGAGTCCATGTTTAGCACACCTGATGCTGCTACTACGGTGGCCGAGCGGCCACTGGCCGGGAGCTTGAGCACGCTCAGGTCCTTGTGCCGAGGGCGAGCAGGGCAGCGCTCAGAGCAGCGATCCGGCTGGTCGGGCGCGGATCGAGGCGTCGAGTACCTCGGCGATGTGGGCGACTGGCATCGGGGTGCCGGCCGATCCGAGCGCCGAGGCGATCTGGAGCGCGCACCCGGGATTACCTGACGCGACCAGATCGGCGCCGGTCGCCGCGACAGCGGCCGCCTTCCGCTCACCGAGGTCCCTGGCCGCCCCGGGCTGCACCAGGTTGTAGATGCCGGCCGAGCCGCAGCAGGTGCCGGCGTCGGCTATCTCGGTGAGGGTAAGGCCGGGAATCGCCGTCAGCAGTCCGCGGGGCTGGCTGGTGATCCGCTGAGCATGGGCGAGGTGACAGGCGTCGTGGTAGGCGACCGTCAGCTCCAGCGGATGCCGGGGTGCGGCCGGGCCGAGGTCAGCGAGAAACTCGCTGAAGTCCATGACCTTCGCCGCGAGCGAGGCGGCGCGGTCGGCCCAGCCCGGATCGTCGGCCAGCAGGTCCTGGTACTCCTTCATGGCCGAACCGCAGCCGGCCGAGTTCACCACGATCGCGTCCAGGCCGGCTCGCTCGAACGTCTCGATCAGCCTGCGGGCGAATCTCGCCGCCTCGGTTCGCCGGCCGTCGTGCAGCGACAGCGCGCCGCAGCAGCCCTGGCCGGCCGGGATCAGGACGTCACAGCCCTCGCTCGCGAGCACCCGCGCGGTCGCCGTATTGACCTGCGGGAAGAACACCTGCTGTACGCAGCCCGTCAGCATGCCGACGACGGCCCGGCGCTCGCCCCGCGCCGCTACCCGCTCGGGCAGCCGGCCGCGCGGCAGCCGGCCGGCCCCCTGCCGCGGAGCGACCCGGAGCGCGGCGGTGACTTCCGGTGCAAGGCGCTCGGCCAGCTCGGCACGGGCCAGTCTGCCGTCCAGGCCGACCCGCTGTGCCGCGCGCAGCGGCCCCATCAGGAGGCGGAGCCTGGCCGGGAACGGGAAGGTCGCGAAGATGGCGGCGCGCAGCGCCCGCTCACGCCGGGTCCGGGGCGGCAGCGCGCTGGCGGGCTCGGGCCCGCTTGCCCAGGATCGCGCCGCCTCGATCAGCTTGTCGTAGCGCACGCCCGACGGGCACGCGGGCACGCAGGCCATGCAGCCCAGGCATCGGTCGAGGTGCTCGGCCGCGAGCGGGCTGGCGTTCGCGCCGTCGAGCAGCTGGCCGATCAGGTGGATCCGGCCGCGCGGGGAGTCCATCTCCTCGCCCCACAGCTGATAGGTCGGGCAGGAGGGCAGGCAGAAACCGCAGTGCACGCAGTCCCCGACCACGTCGCGCAGCTCGCCGGTCGGGTCCAGAGCCGTGTGCCGGGCTATGGCGGCCCCGGTCGTCCAGTCATCAGCGGTCGAGCCTTCGGCCGCCACCCCGTGCTCGTGCCCGGCCCGCCCGGCCCGCTTGGCTCGCTCGGCCCGCTCGGCTGGATCAGCAGCCATCAGATCCCTCCGGCGAATCGTCCTGGTGACATGACACGGTGCGGATCGAACTGGTCCTTGATCGCCCGCATCAGCCCAAGCGAGGGTACCGGGCCGAACAGATCCACCAGGGCGCCCACCGCCGGAGGCGCATGCAGCACGACGACGTTCGCCCTGGCAGGCGGGCCCTCACCCGACCGGGGCTCGCCCGGCCCGGCGGGCTCAGCCGCCGCTCCCCGCCCGTGCGCGTGGGAGTGGGTGTGGGCGCGGGCGTGCGCCAGCGGCTTCGGCACGTCCGACAGCCGGTGGCCGGTCTCGGGCCGCAGGCCATGGCCGACGGCCGCGCGCAGCCCGGCTACGAAAGCAGCGATCGCGCCAGGGTCACGATCGGCCGGGAAGGCCATGTGCAGCAGGCCAGCCGCGGCCGAGCCGCCGACGGCCGGGTCGAGGCCGGCGACCTCAGCGGCCGCGCGGATCTCGGCCAGCACCATCCCGAGGTCACCCGGCCAGAACGCTACCTGTAGCACGGTCCCGTCCGGCTGCGCGGCCGGCCCGGCACCCCACCAGGGCGGCGGCGTGCCCGAGCCGGCTGGCGACCGCTCCGTCCGGCCGAGCAGATCGGCCAGTGCAGCGGCGCGCTGGGCCACGCCCGTCGGGTCACCTTCGAGCGCGATGCTGACCGTGACGGGTCCGGCCGCGGACGGCCAGTCGATTTCCACGGCGACCGGTGCCACCGGTGATTCGAGTGCTACCCCGATCGCCTGGCACGCGTCGACGGCCGCCGCGCGCTGAACGGTCACGTAGGCGGTGGTGACCGGAACGGGATGCAGCCGGAACGTCGCCTGCGTGATCAGCCCGAGCGTGCCGCGCGAGCCGGCGAACAGCTTGCCGAGGTCATATCCGGCCACGTTCTTGACGACCTTGCCGCCCGACTTCGCCACCGTCCCGTCGGCACGTACCACCGTGATCCCGAGCAGCAGATCCCGCGGGGTCCCGTAGCGCAGCCGCAGCGGGCCAGCCGCACCGGTCGCCAG
>DASWAA010000125.1:0-3683 GCA_036391385.1 Streptosporangiaceae bacterium | reverse complement strand
GCCGATCGCGGCCGCGGCCAGGAGCAGCCGGGACAGCCAGGCCGGGCCCTGGACGAAGGTATCGGTCGAGATGATGCCGGTGGCCATCACGAACGCGAAGGCGGCGGGCGGGAGGTCGCGAACCGCCCGGGTGACCGGCCCGCTGACTGAGGTGCTGGCTGTCTCGACATCCGTGCCGGCCATGGCGGTCATCGCCTCCAGGAGTGTTTTAACCGGGCTAAGTTGTTTCTATTCTAAGCACGGGTAATAATGCAACCATGACACCGCATCCGACACCGCCGGTGCGCCGCTGCGCCTTGCCTGGCCGCTGATGGCCAAGCATGGCCCGGGTGCCTCCGGCCCCTCCGGCCAGGCAGGCCCGGCAGGCCCCTCCGGCCAGGCAGGCCCGGCCCGGCTGCCCGGCCCGGCTGGCCCGGCCAGGCTGCCCGGCCCGGCAGGTCCGGCAGGTCCGGCCACGTACCGGGCGCTGGCCGGGCGCAGCCGACACGCGCTGCTCACCGCCCTGGTGGCGGCTGGCCGACCGGTGGATGTCGAGGATGCGGCGAGGCTGGTCGGCCTGCACCGCAACACCGTCCGGGTCCAGCTCGACGTGCTCACTTCGGCCGGACTGCTCAGGCGTAGCGTAGACAAGCGTGGTACCCGCGGCAGGCCCCGAGTACTCTACGCCCCGACTCCGGAGGCGTCGGAGTACCTGTCAGCCGAGCGTGCCCAGGTCAGTCAGGTTGGTTACCGAGAGCTCGCCCGGATGCTCGCCGTCCAGCTCGCCGAGCGCGGCGACGTCCCTGACGCGGCGGTGCGGGCCGGACGCCGCTGGGCCGCCGCGCTGGACGATCGGCCGCTACCCGCTCAGCCGCTGTCCGCGGACGAGGCGATCGACGTGCTGACGGGCATCCTGGAACGGCTCGGCTTCGAGCCAGAGCCAGACGACCAGGGCAAGCGCCTGCTGCTGCACCAGTGCCCGTTCGCGGACGTGGCGCGGGACAACCGCGCGATCGTCTGCGGCATCCATCTGGGAATGATCAAAGCCACGGCCGAGCGCCTCGATGCTCCGCTCGAAGTCGCGGGACTGGACCCGTTCGTGGCCGACGATCCGCTGCTCTGCGTGGTGCGGCTCGCCGACCGTCAGGCACCCTCCGGGGTGAATAGCCATCGATCGAAGGAGTCACCGTGACCGAGAACGGCCGCCACGGCACCGACGGCGACGTCGTCGCAGCGATCTTGCGGACCAGGCGGCTGCTCGAGCCCGAGCGGATCAGTGCCGACCTGCGGACCATCACGCACACGGGCGGCCGCGAGGGTGACACGTTCTACCGGGACCGCTGGTCCCACGACCGCGTCGTCCGCTCGACGCACGGCGTCAACTGCACGGGCTCGTGCTCGTGGAAGGTCTACGTCAAGGACGGCATCATCACCTGGGAGACCCAGCAGACCGACTATCCGTCCGTCGGGCCGGACTCCCCGGAGTACGAGCCGCGTGGCTGCCCCCGGGGCGCCGCGTTCTCCTGGTACACCTACTCGCCCACCAGGGTCCGGTTCCCTTACGTCCGCGGCGTGCTGCTCGAGATGTACCGCGAGGCGCGGCAGCGACTCGGCGACCCGGTGCTGGCCTGGGCCGACCTGATGGCCGACCCGGAGCGGCGGCGTCGCTACCAGCAGGCCCGAGGCAAGGGCGGCCTGGTGCGCACGAGCTGGGACGAGGCGCTGGAGATCGCGGCGGCGGCCCAGGTGCACACGATCAGGACGTGGGGACCGGACCGGATCGCGGGCTTCTCCCCGATCCCGGCGATGTCGATGGCCTCGCATGCCGCGGGGGCGCGGTACACCAGCCTGCTCGGCGGGGCGATGATCTCGTTCTACGACTGGTACGCCGACCTGCCGATCGCCTCGCCGCAGGTGTTCGGCGACCAGACCGACGTGCCGGAGTCGGCCGACTGGTGGAACGCCTCGTACCTGATCATGTGGGGCTCGAACATCCCGGTCACCCGGACCCCTGACGCGCACTTCATGACCGAGGCCAGGTACCGGGGCCAGAAGGTCGTCGCGGTCAGCCCTGACTACGCGGTGAATACCAAGTTCGCAGACGAATGGCTGGCGGCCCATCCCGGAACGGACGGGGCGCTGGCGATGGCGATGGGCCACGTCATCCTGAAGGAGTTCTTCGTCGACCGCCAGGTGCCCCGGTTCGAGGACTACGTGCGGCGGTACACCGACCTGCCGTTCCTGGTGACCCTGCGGCAGCAGGAGGGAACGGCGGACTACCTGCCAGACCGCTTCCTGACCGCGGCCGACCTTGGCGACGACGGTGAGGGCGCCGCGTGGAAGACGGTCCTGCTTGACGGCGCGACCGGCGAGCCGGTGGTCCCGAATGGCTCGCTGGGCTTCCGGCACACCGAGTCGGGCGCCGGCCGGTGGAACCTGGACCTCGGCGACGTGACACCCGCGCTCTCGGTCTACGGGGACGACGCTGAGGCGGTCCCGGTCGCGCTGCCGCGGTTCGATATAGGCGGCGAGGGAGGCGGCTCGATCGTCCGCGGGGTTCCGGTCCGAACGGTCGGGGGACGCCTGGTCACGACCGTCTTCGACCTCATGCTGGCGCAGTACGGCGTCACCAGGGACGGCCTGCCCGGCAGCTGGCCCGCCGGATACGACGACCCCGAGCCCGGCACGCCCACCTGGCAGGAGCAGATCACGTCCGTGCCCGCCGCGGCCGCCGCGCGGATCGCCCGGGAGTTCGCGCGCAACGCCGAGCAATCGGGCGGACGGTCGATGATCGCCCTCGGCGCCGGTACCAACCACTGGTTCCACTCCGACCAGATCTACCGCGCCATCCTCGCCCTGGTGGTGCTGACGGGATGCGAGGGCGTGAACGGCGGCGGCTGGGCGCATTACGTTGGGCAGGAGAAGTGCCGGCCGTTCACCGGCTGGGCGCAGCTCGCCTTCGGCCTGGACTGGGCGCGGCCGCCGAGGCAGATGGCGGGCACGACCTACTGGTACCTGGCCACCGATCAGTGGCGCTACGACGGGTTCGGGGCGGACGAGCTGGCCACGCCGCTGGGCCGCGGGCTGTTCGCGGGGCGGGCGCTGGCCGACTGCGTCGTGCAGGCCACCCGGCTGGGCTGGACGCCCTCGTATCCGACGTTCGACCGGAACCCGCTGGAGCTCGCCGAGGCCGCCAGCCAGGCCGGCCAGCCGGCCGGGAAGTACGTGACCGGAGAGCTGACGTCGGGCCGGCTCGGCTTCGCCTGCGCGGACCCGGACGCCGAGGCGAACTGGCCCAGGGTGCTCACCGTCTGGCGGGCCAACCTGCTTGGCTCGTCCGGGAAGGGCAACGAGTACTTCCTCCGTCACCTGCTGGGAACCGATGCCGCGATCCGCGCCGAGGAAACACCGCCGGACCGCCGGCCGAGGGAGGTCAGATGGCGGGACGAGGCACCAGCGGGCAAGCTCGACCTGCTGCTCTCCCTGGACTTCAGGATGACGAGCACCGGGCTGTTCTCCGACATCTTGCTGCCTGCCGCCACCTGGTACGAGAAGTACGACCTGTCCAGCACCGACATGCACCCGTTCGTGCACGCGTTCAACGCGGCGATAGCGCCGCCCTGGGAGACCAGGTCGGACTATGACGCGTTCGTGTCGCTGGCGAAGGTCTTCAGCCGGCTGGCCGAGCGGCACCTGGGCGTCCG
>DASWAA010000124.1:0-20383 GCA_036391385.1 Streptosporangiaceae bacterium | reverse complement strand
CCGAAATCGCAGAACGGCAGCTTGGTGACCAGGCTCGCGGTGTTGTCCGCGTCGAAGGCGCCCCAGCCGCCGTCCTTGGACTGCATTCCGGCCATCCAGGCCAACGCCCGCTCGGCAGTCAGCGCCGCGTGAGCGGCGGTTCCATCGCCGGTGCCGCCGGGCAGCGACACTCGCCGCAGCGCAAGTACCGCTTCCGCCGTGTCGTCCACGTCCGGGTAGCCGTCGTTGTCGAACTCGAAGGCCCAGCCGGACGGAGCCAGCCCTGGCCTGCGGACCTGCCAGTCCCCCGGCCCCCTGATCTCCTCGGCCAGTACCCAGGTGGCCGCGGATCGCAGCGCCGGGTGGTCGGCAGCAAGGCCGGCGTCCTCCAGCGCGATCATCGCAAGCACCGTGTCCCAGACCGGTGACTGGCACGCCTCGAGCCGCCGCACCGGACCGTCGGAGGTGTCCTCCCAGACCGTGTACCGATCAAGCCCCGCCAGGCCGCGCGCGATCACCGGGTGGTCCAGTGAGTAGCCGAGCAGGTGCAGGGCCATCAGCGAGTACACCCAGGGCGGCTGGATTCCGCCCCAGCAGCCGTCAGCCTCCTGCCGGGCGATGATCCAGTCCGCGCAACGGCGGAAGGCCGCGGACCGGACAGCGGCCGCGGGCCCGCGGCTCACGAGGTGCCGCTCGTAGGTGTGCAGCGCCCGGTCAAGCGCACCGAACACCCTGCTCCAGGGGTCCGGATCGGCAGTGGCCGCGCCTGATGAGCCTGCGACGTGCAGTTCCGGCACGCTGAACGGCAGAGACCGGACGGGCCGCAGCGAGCCGACGATGGTCAGCGGAACGATGGTCTGCCGCGCCCAGCACCCCCAGTCGTACACGTTCAGCGGGAACCAGGCCGGCAGGTAGATCAGCTCAGGCGGCATCACCGGCAGGTCGTCCCACGACCACTCGCCGAACAGCGCCAGCCAGATCCGGGTGAACACCCGGGTCGCCGCGATCCCGCCGCGGGCCGCGATCCACGCCGCGGCCCTTGTCATGTGCCCGGCCTCTGCCGGGTCCCCGGCCAGGCGAAGCGCGACGTAGGCCTCGACGGTGGTGGACAGGTCACCGTCACCGCCGCGGAAGACCGCCCAGGTGCCGTCGGCCCGCTGGCAGGACCTGATCCACCGCGCGCTCGCTTCGGTCTGCTCGGCCGTGCGGATTCCGAGGAACTCGCGCAGCAGCAGGTCCTCGGCGTCCATCGTGACGTTGGTCTCGAGCTCGCCCTTCCACCAGCCGCCGGAGTGCTGGAGGCCGAGCAGGTGCCCGACCGCGCGATCCAGGGTCGCCCTGGCGACCTCGGCGGTCGGCTGGGGTACGGCGGTCGGCTGGGGTACGGCGGTCGGCTGCGGTTCGGCGGTCGACTGGGCTCCTGCGACCGGCTGGGGCGCTGCGGCTGCTGCGAACTCCGCGAGCGCCGCGGCTTCGGGATTCACCACTGCCTCGCCGTGATGAACTCCGCGATCTGCGCGAACTCGGCCCGCACGTCGCCTGGCATCTCGGTCTCGTTCAGGCAGGACAGCGCGGCCGCGAGGGCGGTGTCTGCCTCGGCCTCGGCCCAGTTACGGCCGCCCGCGGCCTCGACCAGCCTGGCGGCGCGGAGCAGGTCGTCCTCGTCAAGCTCGTCGGCCGAGGCGAGCAGCGCGCCTAGCTCGCGGGCCGCGGAGCTCTCGTTGCTGAGGGCGGCGACGACGGGCAGCGACTTCTTCCTGGCCCGCAGGTCGGAGTAGACCGGCTTGCCGGTCAGTTCCGGGCTGCCCCAGATGCCAAGCAGGTCGTCGGTCAGCTGGAAGGCCTGGCCGGCATAGGCTCCGAACGCTGCCAGGCCCATCGCCAGGTTGGCCGGCGCGGCGACGTAGATCGCGCCGATGCTGCACGCGCAGGCCATCAGCGCGGCCGTCTTGTCCGCCGCCATGTCCAGGCACTCGGTCACCCGCACGTCGTTCCGGCGCTCGAACGCCAGGTCCGCGCCCTGCCCGGCGATGAGCCGCTGCACGGCGGCGAGCAGGCAGCGCGAAGCCCACATGCCCTGCTGCGAGTTCTCCTCAAGCAGCAGGTCCTGAGCCAGCGCGAGCAGCGCGTCCCCGGCCAGGATCGCGGGACCGACCCCGTAGACCGTCCACGCGGTTGGACGGTGCCTGCGGTCGGTGTCGCCGTCCATGATGTCGTCGTGCAGGAGCGAGAAATTGTGCACAAGCTCGACAGCGACGGCCGCGGGCAGCGCCTTCTCCGGTACCGAGCCAGCGGCCCGGGCGGACAGCAGCGTGAGCGCCGGCCGCAGCGCCTTGCCAGAGCCGGGCGCGCCCGCCGTGCGGCCGTTCTCGTCGGCCAGGCCCAGATGGTAGCGAGCGACCGTGCGGACATCCGGGCTCAGCCGCTCCACGGCGGCCGCGATGGCCGGGCCGACGAGGTCGCGCGCCGTTGCCACGCCCGCCGGCATAGTGGCCGTCACAGGGCCGCCCTGCTGTCTGCCATCGCCGGCCGGGTCAGCCCGTCTGGCTGCGTCCCGGCGGCTGGTCCTGGCAGGCCTGCCGCGGCCTGCCTGATGACTTCCTGGGCAGCGTTATGCCCGCTTCGCACAGCACCCTCCATCGTGTCTGGCCAGCCTGTGTCGGTCCACGCGCCGGCCACCACCAGACCCCGGACGGGAGTCTGGCTGCCCGGGCGGATCCCGCCTGCACCTGGTCCCTGCCGGAATGTGGCCCGGCGCTCCCTCGTGACGAAGAAGTCGGTGATCCGCGCCTGCGCCGCTGCCGGGAAGAGCCCTTCCATGGCGGGCACGAACTGCTCGCGGAGCGTCGCGACCGGCACGTCCACGTAGTCGTCAGCGGCGGACAGGGACACCGCCAGGTACTGCCCGGCGGCGACTCCTGACTGCCTCGTCTTGTCGAAGACCCACTGCACCGGTGAGTCCACCGCGGCGGCCAGCGGCAGGTGCGTGACCGGCCGGTCGTAGACGAGGTGCACGTTGACAATGGGCGAGGCCCCCAGGTCTGCCCACCGGTCGCTTGCCTCGACTCCCGCTCCGCCGGCAAGCCTGGCGGCCTGCCCTGCCGGAACGGCGAGCACTACTGCGTCGGCTCGCAGCACCTCGCCGCCGGCGGCGACCTCGATGCCGCCACCCTCCAGCGGCCGCACGCCCGACGCCTTGGTCGCAAGGCGCACCTGGACGCCGATCCTGGCGAGCAGGTCAGCGGCCGCCCGGCCGTGCAGGTCACCCAGCGGGACCTTAGCCATGCCGATGTCGGCGGCGTCCCGCGCGCCTAGCAGGGCCGTCTTGATCACGGTCGTCGCCAGCGACAGGCTGGCCTCGTCCCCGGCGATGTTGAGCGAGGAGACCACGAACAGGTCCCACAGCACTCGCCTGGTGCGCTCGTCCTGGCCCCTGGCGGCGAGCCAGTCGCCGAGCCTGATCCGGTCGAGCTCGGGGTCGGCCGGATCAAGGAGGCGCAGTGCCAGCGCCGCCCTGGCCACCCGGAGCCGCTGACCCATGGACAGGTGCCGGTACCGGTTCAGCGCACCGGTCATATGCAGCGGACTCGGCAGCCCGGTCCGCCGCAGCCTGGCCTGGCCGCCAGGCGACAGCACGGTGACATCGAACCGTTCCTGGATGGCGACCGAACCGGTCGCGCCTAGCCGCTCGATCAGCTCCAGATAGCTCGTGCAGCAGCGCAGGAAGACGTGCTGGCCGTTGTCGACGGTCAGGTCCCCGCGCTGGTAGGACGACGCCGCACCGCCCAGCCGCGGCCTGGCCTCGACCATGGTGATGTCCAGGCCCGCGTCGCGCAGGGCGATCGAGGCGCTCAGTCCGGACAGGCCGCCGCCGATCACGACAACGTGCCGCCCGCGCACCGCCGGGCTCCCGGCCACTGCCGGGCTCACTGCCGGCCTTGCGGCCAGCGCCGGGCTCACTGCCGGGCTCCCGGCCAGCGCCGGGCTCACAGCCGGGCTCCCGGCCGCCGCCTGGCCATGCCAGCCAGGGCACTTGCCGCGACCATCGCCTTCTCGCCCGCCGGAAGCGACATCCGGCGGGCCAGGGCCTGCTCGGGAGCCGCGCTGATGTGCTCGAGCAGGCGCCGGTAGATTCCCGCCATCGCGCCGGCCGAGGCACCGCTGCGCCGGTCGAGCAGCGGGAGCAGCCGCAGGCCCGTCCCGTACCAGTCCCTGGCCCGCTGCGCCTCGAAGGCGATCAGCTTTGCCAGGTCGCCAGCCAGCACCATCTCGCCGTCCGTCCCGCCCGGGTGCAGGGTGCAGCCGAACCGCTCGAGATCCTCAGCCGGCAGGTATACCCGCTCGTTGCCGAGATCCTCGCGGATGTCGCGCAGGATGTTAGTCAGCTGGAGGGCGACGCCGAGGGCGTCGGCGAGCGGTGCTGCCGTCGCGAGGTCGCGGCTGCCGAAGATGCCGAGCGACAGGCGCCCGATCGAGCCGGCCACGCAGCGACAGTAGTGCTCCAGGTCGGCGAAGGTCGCGTACCGGGTACCGCGGACATCGGCCTCGCAGCCGTCGATCAGCTCTCCGAACGCGCTCAGCGGGATCGGGAACCGGCTGGCGGCATCGGCCAGCGCGAGCAGCACCAGATCGCCGTCCGTGCTGCCGCCCGAGGAGATCGAGTCCACCGCCGCACGGGCCGCTTCCAGCGCGGCGAGCTTGTCCGCCACCGGCATCGTGCCGTCGCCGATGTCGTCGATCCGCCTGGCGAAGGCGTACACGGCCGACAGGGCCTGGCGCTTGGCGGGCGGCAGCAGCACGATGCCGTAGGAGAAGTTCTTCGCCTGCTGCCGGGTGATCTGCTCGCAGCGCTGGTAGGCGGCCCGAACGTCGGCCTCAAGAGCGCGTGTCATGCCCACCCTTACCGGGCCCTTGCCATCGCCCGGACGAGTTCGGCCGCGGTACGGCTCCGGCGCGGCCTTGGCGTCGCCGCCAGGACGTCGTAGCCTGCCGCACTGATCGCCGCGAGCGCGGCACGCCCGCCTGCGACGTAACCCGCCACGGCGGCCCGGGCCGAGCCCCGGAGCAGGCCGATCAGCGGCGCACCCGCGTCGATCAGCGAGCCGGCCCGGCTGACCTGAAACGCCATCAGCTCACGCACCGCCGCAGGTGCGGTCGGAGCGGCCAGATCGTCCTCGCTGACGTCGTAACGCCGCAGGTCCTGCGCCGGAAGGTAGATCCGCCCCGCCTGCAGGTCCTCGGCCACGTCCTGCCAGTGCTCGGCGAGCTGCAGGCCGGTGCAGATCAAGTCGGACAGCTCGGCTCGCTCGGGCGAGAAGCTGCCGAAGACCTGGAGCACGATCCGGCCGACGGGGTTCGCGGACAGCCGGCAGTAGCCGAGCAGGTCATCGAAGGTCTCGTACCTGCTGACCACCTGGTCCTGACGGTTAGCCTCGATCAGGTCCAGGAACGGCTGGACCGGTATCTGGCACTCGGCGACGGTCTGGGCCAGGCCGCTGACAGCCTCTAGGGCCGGCGGGCTGCCGTTCGCCGGCCCGGCGTACAGGCGGCGGAGGTCCTGCTCCAGCTCTGCCAGCAGTCCGAGTCGCTCCGCTGGCGGGGCCTGATCACCGACATCGTCGGTCGCGCGCGCGAAAACGTAGACCGCCATCAGGTGCCGTCGGTGCCGCGACGGGAGCAGCCGCAGTGCCACCGGAAAGTTCTCGGCGGCAGCCTTGACGCCCACGTCCTTGCCGGGCACGGCTGCCACAGCCGCCGACGGTTCCCCGGCGGCCCGCAAGACGAGCCCGCTACCTGCGGCTCCGTACTCCTGACCGGTCACGAGGCCTATTCGTTCACGTTCGCATTTCGAATGCAAACAATGACATAGCTGTCACCTGATGCCCGTGTCGCCTTTGGCGGACTGACCACCGACAATGCGCTGCCGCGCGAATACCCATGCTTATTATATGTTGGGATAGTTTCTCCCGCTAAGGGCGAAGTTATCATAGTGAGCCGTCGAGCCGCCGCGACACCAGGCCGCGAGGACCCGGGCTGACGATGACGAGGGATCTTCCGGCGGGCTAGTCTCGCGACATGAACAGGGACTCTTCCCCGGAGGTCACGATGGCCGGGGACACGCCGAGGCCAGGAGCTGATGCCGCCGAGCCGGATCGCGGCAATGCGGCCGACCGGGTCGGGCCGGACCTCAGCGATCCGGGCTCAGCCAGCCAGGCAGACAGCAGGCGTCGGGACGCGCTCGGCCGACGGCCTTCACTCGGCGGCGGAACCCCAGCTCAGCAGCGTGAGCTCGGCACCATGGGGCGGCTCACGGTCCGCAAGCTGCTCGACGCCGGACTGGCCGAGTTTGACGAGAAAGGGTTCCAGGCGGTCAGGGTCGACGATGTCGTGCGACGGGCTAAGACCTCCCACGGAACCTTTTATTTGTACTTCTCTAACAAAGATGACCTATTCCGGACTTTGCTGCTTGACGCGCTACATGACATGGAAATTGTCACAGAGGAATTCCCGGTTGTGACCAGCAACGAGGCTGGTCGTGTTGCGCTGCGCAAGTGGATCCAGCGGTTCACCGACACCTACGCCGACAATGCCACCGTCATCCGGATCCTCAGCCAGGCGGACATCGTCGGCGAGGAGGTCTACGGCGACGGGCTGAGACTGCTATTCCGGCTGTCCGAGGCGATCGCCCAGGGCATGACGGCTGCCGCCAGCCGTGGCGAGCGTGCGGCCAACACCGGCCAGGCCCAGCACGCTGAGCTCACCGCGCTGGCCTGCCTGATGATGCTCGAGCGAGTCAATTACCTGCTGAGCGTCGAGGTCCGGCTGCCGCGCGAGGAGATGATCGACCGCCTCAGTGCCATCATCTACGCCGCCTTCCAGGCGTCCTGACCGGGCAGCAGTCAGCGTCAGGTGAGTGCACCTGGCGGCGGGACCGGGGATGGCTCGGCGTCCGCATCGGTGATCGGGGCCGCTCCGGCGACGAACCGCCCGAGCGCGGCACCGCCGACGACCCGGGCCGGGAACGGGTCGGCAGCGGCCCGCCTGGACAGTTCCTGCACCGGGAGCCGCTGCCGGGCGGCGGCGACCACGAGGTTGCCGAACCTGCGTCCGCGCCAGACCGCGGGCTCGGCGATCACGCAGACATGCGCGAAGACCGATCGGAGCGTGGCCAGCCGGCGGCGGGCGTGCTCAAGCGGCGGGCCGTCGCCGACGTTGACCGCGAAAAGGCCGGACGGCGCGAGCACCCGGGCGGCAGCGCGGGTGAATTCCAGCGACGTTACGTGGGCCGGAGTCTGACCGGCGGTGAACACGTCAGCGACCACCAGGTCGAATCCTTCCGCCGGAAGGTCGCCGAGTGCGGCGCGCGCGTCACCGACCCGCACGTCGATTCGCCCGGTGCCCGCCAGCCCGGTGCCCGCCAGCCCGGTGCCCGCCAGCCCGGGCGGCTGGGCGAGCGGCAGCCGCTGCCGGACGATCTCGGCTACCTCAGGGTCCGACTCGATGGCCAGTTGCACCGAGCCCGGCCGGGTCGCCGCCACGTAGCGGGCGAGCGTGAGGCCGCCGCCGCCGAGGTGCAGCACCCGCAGCGGAACGCTGGGCGGCGCGGCCAGGTCGGCCAGGTGACCGAGCCGGCGCATGTACTCAAGCTCCAGGTGCAGCGGATCGCCGAGGTCGACGTGCGACTGCGGCACCCCGCCGGCCAGCAGCATCCAGGCACCCGGCCGGTCCAGGTCGCCCAGCAGTTCGATCCGGCCGGCTTCGGCATCATGCACATCCGCGATGGCGCTAGCACTCCCGTCTTGCGGTGACTGAGACGAACAGACCGATGTCGCGCATCGCCTCGGTGAAGACCAGGTCGGGCACCTTGTCCAGGCGCACCGGCTTGCGTGCCCGGTCTCCAGCCTTGCAGAAGATCACCTGGCCCGCCGCGCACCAGTCGACCTGCAGGTCCCCGGCCTGGACCCCGAGCGCCTGGTGCCCGAAGACCACGGTGAGCCGGGCATCGGGAAAGTCACGGCTGGCAGTGCTCTGGGTGCCTCCTTCGAGCGGGTCCAGGTAGCGCGCCGTCCAGCCATGCTCGCCCGCCAGCGCGAACAGCCGGGGGTAGCACAGCACCTGGCCGGCGTGCCGGCCGGAGTACAGCTGTGCCTCGCGCTCCTGCGGCGTCAGCCGGTGCACCTCGCGGAAGGCCTGCTCGAACGGCTGGCGTGTGCCGCACGCCAGGAGGTGATCCCGCCAGGCCGCGACCTCCCCGGCCTCGGCGCGCACCGGGTGCCACAGCCGCACGGTGCCCGCGGCCGGGAGATCGCGCATGCCGTCGAGCGTGACGAGCCTGCCGTCCGCGGACGGCATCCCCGTGAAGGCGCCGCCAGTGCCGGCCTCGCCAGTGACCGCGTCGGCACTGACCGCGTCCACACTGACCGCGTCGCCTGCGCCACCATGACAGCTGCCGCCGTCGAACACCCACACCAGGCCGCGCGAGATCACTCTGGTCACCGGGTGCTCGCCGTACAGCTCTCGCCACTGCGCGACCGACCAGAGCCGGTCTTGCGCGAGCAGGCACTCCAGGCGCCGCCGCTCCCCCGCCAGTGCTTCGCCGATCTCCCTGACGGCTGCCCGCACCATCGGCTCGGCGCCGGCCGCGCGGGCCGGCGCACGCTGAACCCAGCCGCGCCGGCCCCGCCAGCGCACCTCGGGCTCACCGTCACCGGCCACCCTGACCCGCGCCGTCACCTCGCCAGCCGCGACGATCCGCTCGCCGCCGGAATCCAGGCCTGCGCGGGGAACGAGCCGCTCGGCCAGTTCGCCCGGGCGAAGGCCGGACCGCCGCGCCGCGACGCTGAGAGCGGCGCCGGCCTGCCTGCGCACCTGCGCGTCGGTCGCGGTGCCGAGGAGGCCTCGCAGCGCCGCGACCGCATCCGGCGAGCCGAGCATCCCGAGGCTGGCGATGCACGCGTGCGGCACCTTGGCCGACTCGATGTATCCCGAGTCGTCCGTACCGCTGAGTGCCCGGCTGACGACCGCTGCCAGCGCGCCGACGGCCCAGTCCTCTTTCACCACAGCCGCCGCCCAGCCAGCGGTGCGGACCAGGTCCGCGTTCTGGCCGGACACCACCAGGTTCACCAGGCCCCAGCCGTAGCGGTCCGGCGCCTTGACGCCCTCGGCCGACGCGACTGCCTCCAGCAGAATCCGCAGCACCTGGCGCGCCTCATCCGCGGCGAGCACCTCGGCGGCGGCGGCGAGCCACTTCCTCGTCGGCCTGCTCCCGGCCGCAGAGCTCAGGTGGTGCAGCAGTGCGTTGACCGGGTCCGCCGGGCCGGCCCAGCCGGCTAGTTCGGCCAGCACGACCGCTGACCAGCCGTCGTTAGCCGCGATCGCCGTCGTGTCGACCGGTGCGCGCGGGCCGGGCCGTGGCCGCAACTGGCGCAGGTTCCGCAGGATCCGGCTCCGGTCAGCCGCGGGAACGTACTTGCGGTCGGTCACTGACCCGGTGAACTCGGCGACTGCTCGCTCAAGCCGCCAGTGACCCGGAGCGTCCGTCCTCGCCGCCAGGGCAGACGCGCAGACCAGCACGTCGCTGGCCTGCCAGGTGTCGGGCAGCGAGGCCGACGTGCGCAGTACGTAGGCCGCGTCCCTGGCCGACACGCTGAAGCGCGACCGCCGCAGATGGTGCACCAGCCTGCTCGCGTCGTGGCTCCAGCCTCCCTCCTCGCCAGCCCGCCGGATCAGCAGGAACAGCAAGGACCTGACGACATCCGGCGGGGCGCTGAGTGCCGTCTCGACCCACTGCGCGATGGCCGCCGCCTGGTCCGCCGAGTACAGCTCGGCCCTGGCACTGAACGGCCGCACCGCCCCGGCCAGTTCGCCGGCGCGCTCGGTGTGGTCGATCCAGTCCGGCTCGTCCGGCAGGTCGTCGGCACGCTCGTCCCATCGCCGCAGCATGCTCGCGCTCAGTCCCTTGCCTGCGCCGGCAGCCCGACGACGCACGCCTCGCCGTTGACGACCACTGGCATCAGCTCCCGCATGCCGATCAGGAGATATGTTCGATTTTGCAATACTAGCCAGCTAAATGAGATTGGCCGGTAATGACCTGCCGGCGAGTCGCACCCAGCGAAAATGAGTTGACCCCCGGTACCCGGCACTGCTGTGCTACCTGCGACAACTACCGAACCGGGAGCAGCCAGATGACCGCAGCGTTCATGTCCAGCCCAGAAAGGATCTATCGCCGCAGAGGACATGACGCTTGGTGCACACGCTCAACCTCGGAATTCTGGCTCATGTAGACGCCGGCAAGACCAGCCTGACCGAACGGCTGCTGTACGCCGCCGGGGTCATCGACGAGATCGGCAGCGTCGACAAGGGCAGCACCCAGACCGACACGCTCGCGCTCGAGCGCCAGCGCGGCATCACCATCAAGTCCGCCGTCGCCTCGTTCGCGGTCGGTGGCGTTACCGTCAACCTGCTGGACACGCCCGGCCACCCTGACTTCATCGCCGAGGTCGAACGGGTGCTGACCGTGCTCGACGGTGCGGTACTCGTCGTCTCGGCTGTCGAGGGCGTCCAGGCGCAGACCCGTCTGCTGATGCGGGCATTGCAGCGGCTGAAGATCCCCGCCCTTCTTTTCGTCAACAAGATCGACCGGCCCGGTGCCGATGCCAGCCGGGTCCTTCAGGCGGTCACCGAGCGGCTGACCCCGGCGGCCGTCGCGATGGGAGCGACGCGGGACCTCGGCACCAGCGCCGCCGGATTCACCCGGTTCGGGGCCGGTGACGCCGCATTCACGAGCCGGCTGGCTGAGCTGCTGACCGAGCACGACGACTCGCTGCTCGCCTCCTATCTCTCTGGCGACGCCATTGCCTATCACCGGCTGGCCCGGTCGCTCGCCGCCCAGTCCCGGCAGGGGCTCGTGCATCCGGTGTTCTTCGGATCGGCGATCACCGGCGCTGGCGTGGACTGCCTCATCGCGGGGATCACCGAACTGCTGCCGGCCGCCCGCGGCGACCCGGACGGACCGGTCCGTGGCGCCGTGTTCAAGGTCGAGCGCGGTCCGGCCGGGGAGAAGATCGGCTACGCCCGGCTGCGGTCGGGGACCGTGCGGGCGCGGGACCGGCTGCGTTTCGGGCCGGGCAAGGCGGCGAAGGTCACCGCCATCAGCGTGTTCGACGGCGGGCCGGCCGTCCGGCGTGACTCGGCCGCGGCCGGCCAGATCGCCAAGCTCTGGGGACTGGCCGGCCTCCAGGTCGGCGACGCGCTCGGCGAGCCGCCGGACGGCCCGGTAAGCCGGTCGTTCGCCCCGCCCACCCTGGAGACCGTCATCGCCCCGCGGCGTCAGGCCGACCGAGGCTCCCTGCACGCTGCCCTGGTACTGCTCGCCGAGCAGGATCCGCTGATCAGCCTGCGTCAGGACGACGTCCGCCAGGAACTGTCCCTGTCGCTGTACGGCGAGGTGCAGAAGGAAGTCATCGCGGCCACGCTGGCGGACGAGTTCGGCATCGAGGTGGCGTTCCGCGAGACGACCACGATCTGCGTGGAGGAACTGGTCGGCGCCGGATCAGCCGTCGAGTACATGGACAGCGCCCCGAATCCGTTCCGCGCGACGCTAGGACTGCGGGTCGGTCCCGCCTCGGCCGGCGTCGGCGTGACGTTCGGCCTGGAGATCGAGAACGGCGCGCTGCCCGCGTCCTTCATCAAGGCCGTCGACGAGACCGTGCACCAGTCCTTGCGGCAGGGCCTGTACGGCTGGCCGGTCATCGACTGCGCCGTCACGATGACGCACTCGGGCTATGTACCGCCGCCGCCGCACGGCTGGAGCAAGTGGTCAAGCTCGGCAGGTGACTTCCGCAATCTCACGCCGCTGGTCCTGATGAGCGCGCTGGCCCGGGCCCGCACCCGGGTGCTCGAGCCAGTGCACAGGTTCCGGCTCGAGATCCCGGCAGACACCCTGGGACCGCTCCTGCCAGCGCTGGCACGGCTGCGTGCCATCGGGCAGGCACAGGCCACCAGGGGGCCGTTGTGCGTGGTGGAGGGTGTTGTCCCGGCCGCTCAGGTGCATGCGCTGCGGGAACGGCTGCCGGGCCTCACGCGGGGCGAGGGCCTGATGGAATGCGCCTTCGACAGCTACCAGCCGGTGCACGGTCCCGTGCCGGTCCGGCCTCGGTCGGACTACAACCCGCTCAGCCGGCCGGAGTACCTCCTGCACGTCCAGCGCACCTGGCAGCGGTGACGGTCAGGAGATGCCAGCGATGGCGGCCTGCGCCTCGGCGAGGCTGGCTCCGTTCAGCTGGCGGTAGGCCTTGATCGCCTTCGCCGTCTTGCCGGCCCGGGCAAGCGCGATGACCTCGGCCGGGATGACGTCACCGCCGAACGCGGCCGGGTCGCGCGGTCGGGCCCTGGCCTGCTCCACGCTGACCATGTCCTGGCCGGCGACCGGAGCGTCGAGCCTGACCGTCAGCGTGATGCCAACCCCGTCGGTGCCGACGACGACACCCGGCAGCCACGGCCCCGGGCCACACGGCATGCCGCCGACGGTCATGCCCGCCAGATCTACCTCGACGTGCATTCCCGGGTGCAGGCGCAGATCCATGCCGATACTTAACCACATCGGGCCTGACGCGGAGCGGGCCAGCGCCCGCTCCGCGTCAGATCCGGCTCCGCGCGTTACGGGACCGGGTAGCCCCAGGCGGGAACGGTGCCTAGCACCAGGCCGCGGCCCGTGGAGTCAGTCGCCGCGGACAGGGCGGTGCTGCTGATCGCGTTGCCGAGGTCCGTCGCACGCGTCCAGGCCGTGCCGCCAGTCGAGGTGGAGACCTCAAGCATGTGGTAGTTCGCCGTGCTCATGATCGCGAAGACGTGCACGTGGCCGCTGGGGTCCTGATTGACCGTGAGCCAGGTGCCGAGTCCGCCGTGGATGTGCGCTACCACGTGCGCCGGCCCGTACGCAGTGCCGTTGAACATCCGCAGCAGGACCGCGTCGCCCTTGACGCGGTCGGTCAGCAGCGCGCCGCCGGACATCGCGAGCAGCGACTCGCCTGCGAACTTGGCGACGCTGCTGTAGGAGGTAGCGACGTCGAAGTTGCTGCCCTTGGCGGCGTGGTAGAGGTAGGTGGTGTACGTGCTGCCGATGAAATCCGTCCCGACCAGCGCGCTGCCCTTGTACTGGCCGAGGCCCACGTCGTAGGCCACCCGGGACGAGATCCTGGCGGTCGGCCTGGGTCCGCTCGCGGCCACCGGCACGCTCACCACCTGCAGGCCGCCGGCGTTGTTCTGCGAGGTGTAGAGGATCTGGCCGCCGATGAGCTCGGAGGCGTCCACTCCCAGCGCGCCCACCCGCACTGGCGCGGAGAACGTCTTTCCGCCGTCACTGGAGGTGTACAGGACGGTGCTGTTCGGGTTCACCTCACAGCAGGTCTGCTGAAGCACTACGACGTGCCCAGCCGACGGGGTGAATACCCCGGGCCTGCCGAAGGTGTTGTCCGTCGACGCAGGCGGGAGGAGATAGGTGCTGTGCCAGCAGGTCCGGCCGGTCGGGGCGATGAGGCACACGTGGGTCTTGCCGAGGCCGGACTTGATGTCGAAGACGGCCACCTTGCCGCCGTTCGCCGTCAGGGCGACGGTGCCCGCCGAGTTCGCGGGGCCGATCTTGAACGGCCCGCTCGCGGCGGGGACGCGTGCGGCGGGGACGCGGGTGGCGCCCACGGTGGCCGCCGCCGGCCCGGCCAGCGCGCTGAGCACGCCAAGTGCGGTGGCGGTAACTCCCGCGAAGATGGACAGTCGAACGGGATGCATAACTTCCCTTCCCTGTAGATCGACGGCGTACGAGGACATGATGGCAGCTATCGGCATGGGCGGGGTCACAACGGGCGATGCTGGCCGCCAGGACTTGCCTGACGGGGCGTCTCGCGCGGCTAGCCGGGACCAGCACCGCCGCTGGTAGGTTTAATGCGGACAAGCGGGCGAGAAGCCGCGGGAACATCGGCCGAGGAAAAGGAGCGTGCATGGACGGGACGTTGGTTGCTGGCGACCTGGAACTGCTCCGCAAGGACTTCTCCGCGAATCCGGCCTACCGGCTCATGCAGAATGCCGTGACCCGCGTGAGCGTTGACGACGTGGCGATCAACCGGGAGATCATCACCACGACCGACCACTCGCAGTCGGTGCTGCTCGACGATTGGAAGGTCACCAATCAGGAGCGCAGCGGCCGGTGCTGGCTCTTCGCCGGGCTCAACCTGCTGCGCGTCGGCGCCATGCAGAAGATGGGGCTCAAGGACTTCGAGTTCTCCCAGAATTACGCCATGTTCTGGGACAAGGTCGAGCGCGCCAACTATTTCCTCGAGGCCGTCATCGAGACCGCCGACCGGGACATCGACGACCGGACGGTCGCGCACCTCATGCAGTCGGTCGCCGACGACGGCGGCCAGTGGAACATGTTCGTCGCCATCGTCGGCAAGCACGGGCTGGTGCCCAAGTCGGTGATGCCGGAGACGAACAGCTCGTCGAACACCGGCCGGATGAACTCGGTCCTGCGCAGCCTGCTCCGCCAGGGCGCCAGGTCGCTGCGGGAGGCGGCCGCTCGCGGCGTCGAGGCCGCACGGGAAGAAAAGGCCGACATCCTCCGGGTGATCTACCGGGTGCTGTGCATCCATCTCGGCACCCCGCCCGAGTCCTTCGACTGGCAGTGGACTGACAAGGACCGGGAGTTCCACCGGGACGGCGTGATCACGCCGCAGGAGTTCGCCGCGAAGTACGTGGACCTGCCGCTCGATGACTACGTCTGCCTCGTGCACGACCCACGGCCGTCCAGCCCGGCCGGACGGACCTTCACCGTCGAGTACCTCGGCAACGTGCTCGGCGCGCCGCCGGTCACCTACCTGAATGTCGACATGTCTCTGATCAAGGACATCGCCGCGCGCAGCCTGCAGGACGGCGAGCCTGTGTGGTTCGGCTGCGACGTCGACAAGATGATGAGCAGTGACTACGGCCTGTGGGACACCGGCCTGTTCGACCTGCCCGCGGTCTACGGCACCGACTTCACGCTCGGCAAGGCCGATCGGCTGCTGTACCGCGAGACGCAGATGACCCATGCCATGCTGTTCACGGGCGTGGACCTGCTCGACGGCCTCCCGCGCCGGTGGCGAGTGGAGAACAGCTGGGGCTCGTCCCGGGGCAAGGACGGCTTCTACACGATGAACGACTCCTGGTTCGACGAGTACGTCTTCGAGATCGCCGCGCGCCGGGACGCGCTTCCCGACGATCTGCGCCAGGCCCTGGCAGCCAGTCCGATCGTGCTGCCCGCCTGGGACCCGATGGGCGCCTTGGCGCGATAGCGAGCCGCCGGACACGGCAGTCGCCTGCGCGGGGTCACGGCAGATCGAGACCCTATATCGAGACGATACCGTCTCGGATTCACGTGTGGCGCTCGCAGTGGTGATCCCAACTTCCGTAACCGACAGTGACATCGCGATGCTGTAACGTAAGCGAGAATGGCAAGGTAAGCGCCAATGTCGGCTACCACCCAAGGAGGGGTGATCGTTGCTGGTCGCCATTGTCAACCAGTCCAGCCTGGTCTCCAACACGGACGCAGCTACGATGACGCAAGCCATCGCCAGTCAGATTCAGCTCGACGTGGCACCGCTGTGGGATCGCTCTCCGGCAGCGGTCATCTTCTACGCCGACGCCTCCGCTATCCCGCCGCAGGCGCATGTCATCACGATCACCGACACGATCAAGGATCAGCCCACTGGCGTGCTCGGGTACCACACTGAGGATCAGGGCGGGAAGCTCTGGGGCGTCGTAGCCGCCCAGCCCGAACTGAGCAACGGCGGTCAGGTTACTACCGGCGACTGGAGCGTCTCCAGCGTGCTCTCGCACGAGGTGCTCGAGATGTTCGTCGACCCCAACTGCAACCTGTGGTCCAACGACGGCAAGGGCTCGATCTATACCTTCGAGGTCTGTGACCCGGTGGAGGCTCCCGGCTACACGGTCAGCGGCGTGTCGGTCTCCAACTTCGTGACGCCGGCCTGGTTTGACCCGCTGGCCGGTCCCTCGGCGCAGTTCGACAAGCTCGGGCTGCTGAAGGCTCCGTTCAGCATCCTCAAGGGCGGCTATGTCGTCTACGCCACGGCCGGCAAGGAACAGCAGAAGTTCGGCGACGAGTTCCCGCAGTGGCGCAAGGACATGAAGCAGGGCCCCTATGCCCGTACCCGCAGGCGCCTGACCCAGGCCGCCGCCGGCTAGGGCTCGCCAGGCATCAAGGGCGGGCCGGGTCCCCGGACCGCGGCCCGCCAGATGCACTCGCCGAGACTACGCCCGCCTCGGAGGCGCCCGTCTAGAAGTAGAACCTGCTGACCATGTCGGCCACGCAGGCCGGCTTGGAGCCGCCCTCGATCTCGATCGTGACGCGGTTGACGACCTGCACCGCGCCGTCCGGCGTGCGCTCGGCGCTGACGGTCTCGGCGCGCGCCCGGATCCGGCTGCCTACGCGCACCGGGGCGGGGAAGCGCACCTTGTTCAGGCCATAGTTCACGCCCATCCGGACGCCCTCCACCCCGCGGAGCGCACTGGTCAGGTGCGGCAGCAGGGACAGGGTGAGGAATCCGTGCGCGATGGTCCCGCCGAACGGTCCCGCAGCCGCGCGCTCGGCGTCGACGTGGATCCACTGGTGGTCCTCGGTCACGTCGGCAAAGCCGTTGACCCGGTCCTGGTCGATCGTGAGCCACTCGGTGGGGCCGAGCTCCTCACCGACGCTCGCCTCCAGCTCGTCCGCGCCGTTGTAGATCTTCATTGCGTCTCTCCATGACCTGATGTCAGCAGTTGTGCTGACAAGCTATACGCTGCCGGGCGTGGATCTCCTTGTCCTCGCCGAGCTCAATCCTGACGTACTGGTGTCGTCGGGCGACGTCGAGGTGCGGTTCGGGCAGGTGGAGCAGCTCGTCGACAACGCGACGATCACGCTGGGCAGCTCCGGCGCGATCACGGCCTGCGCGGCGGCTGCCCAGGGCCTTGACGTCGCCGTCTGCGCGGTGGTCGGAGACGATCCGATCGGCGAGTGGACGACCGACCTGCTCCGCGGACATGGCGTGGACGTCTCCGGGGTGATCCGGCGCCCCGGCCTTCGGACAGGACTGAGCGTGGTGCTGACCCGCGCCGACGGGGACCGCGCCATCCTTACCTATGGCGGGGCGATGACCGAGCTCAGCGCCGCCGACGTACCGCAGGCCCGGCTACGGGACGCACGGCACGTTCATGCCAGCTCCTACTTCCTGCAGCGCGGCCTGCAGGCCGGCCTGCCTGAGCTGTTCGCCGCCGCCAGGGCCGCCGGGGCAACGACGTCGCTGGATACCGGCTGGGCGCCGCGCGGCGAGTGGAGTTCCGTCGGGCCAGTCCTGCACCACCTGGACTACCTGCTGCCGAATGCGGCCGAGTGCGCGCACCTGGCGGCAGCCTTCGACCCAGCGCTTGACCTGGTGCTCGATCCGGTGCCCGATCCGGCAGGATCTGGCGCCCGTGACGCTGACGGCATGCCGCTGCTTCCCGCGGCGCTCGTCCTGCACCGGCTCGGACCCGACGTCGCGGTCAAGCTCGGAGCGGAAGGGGCCATCGCAGTCGGACGCGAAGGCGGCACGCGGGTGCACGGGCGGCCGGTCAGGCCGGTGGACACCACCGGTGCCGGGGACTGCTTCAACGCGGGGTTCCTTGCAGGGATTCTCGACGGCGCTGCCGTGCCAGAGGCGCTGCGCCGGGCCGTCGCCAGCGGCTCGCTGGCCGTGACAGGCTGGGGCGGGACCGGGCGGCTGGCTAGCCGTGCCGAGGCTGTCGAGAACGGCGCTCAGCTCGCCATGCAGCAGCTGCCAGTCGCCTAGCTCTGCGCGCCTGGCTCTCGTCGCCTGGCACTGCTCGCCTGGCTCCCGTCGCCTGGCACTGCTCGCCTGGCTCCCGTCGGCTAGCCGTCCGGTCGACCTAGCCGCCGGCATCGATCTCCGCTACCTGCACGTGACCGAGCAGGTCCTGGTAGACCGCGCTGTCGACGCTGCCGGCTAGGTCGTGCCTGACCGCCGCCGCGGAGAGCGCCACCGCGTCGGCAAGCAGCTCGGGCCACGAGCACCGCGCCGCGATTCCGGCGGCGAGCGCCGCGACCGCGGCATCTCCAGCGCCGGTCGGGTTCCCCCTGACCTCGTGCGGTGCGGGAAGCCGGGCGTGCCACCAGCCGCCGGGCGTGGTCGCGATCATCCCGTCCCGGCCCAGCGACGCCACGACCGCCTCTGCGCCGGCAGCGCGCAGCCGGTCGGCGCGCTGTGCGATTCCCAGCCAGCCGGGCGCCCAGTCCTGCCCCGGAGTCGCGGCGACGAGCTCGTCGAGGTTCGGCTTCACCACCGATGGCCGCCCTGCCAGACCGCGGGAGAGGGCTCCGCCGCTGGTGTCGAGGATGGCGGGCGCGCCCGCCGACCTGACGGTGCTGACGAGCTGCGCGTAAGCGTCCTCGGGGACTCCTGGCGGGAGGCTGCCGGACAGGACGACGACGTCAGCCCGGGGCGCCAGCCTGGCCACCCGCGTCACGAGGCCGGCCCACTCGCTGGGGGCAATCACCGGCCCCGGCTCAAGCAGGACGGTCGCCTCCCCGGCGGCATCGACCACGGTCACGGTCCGGCGAGTCTGGCCGGCGATCGGCACAAGGTCACCCGGCAGCTGCTCGGCCATGAGGTCAGCGGTCACGGTCCCGCCGTAGACACCGCCCGCGAAACCGACAACGGTCACCTCATGCCCCATGCCGTGCAGCACCCGGGCGACGTTGACCCCCTTGCCGCCAGCCCGCTGGTCGACAGCGTTGACTCTGATGCTTCTTCCCGGGCTGAGGGCGGCGACCCGGTACGTCACGTCAAGTGCGATGTTGAGGGTGACCGTGACGATCATGGCCCGCGACGCTCAGTGCCCGGCAAGCTCGTCCGCGACCGGCCGGGACGAGGTGCTCGTGAAGTGGTGCGCAGTCTGATGATGCGGGTCGGAGTCACCGTCACCAACCGGGCTGACATGCACCGTGGCGTCCGCTAGCCGTCGGACCTGATGCAGCAGATCATGCCGGACCGTCTCGGCGATGTGGTGAGACTCGGCCAGTGACAGCGACGAGTCCGCCGAGATCTCCACCTCGGCGAGAAGTTCGTGCCCGATCCAGCGCATCCGCAGCCGGTCGAGCACCTGCACTCCGTCGATCTCGCGTACGACCTGCTCGGCGGCCGTCAGCAGCGGCTCGTCGATCCGGTCCATGATCCGCCCGTAGATCTCGCGCGCCGCCTGGCGCAGGACTCCCAGGATGGCCACGCTGATTACCAGGCCGACCACCGCGTCGGCCGTCGGCCAGCCGAGGGCTACGCCCGCCACCCCGACGACGACCGCCAGCGACGTCAGCCCGTCGGTGCGGGCGTGCAGCCCGTCGGCGACAAGCGCGGCCGAGCCGATCTGGCGGCCCACCCTGATCCGGTAGAGCGCCACAAGCTCATTGCCCAGGAACCCGATCAGGCCAGCGACCGCCACCCAGCCCAGATTGGTGATCGCGTGCGGGTGCACGAGCCGGTTGATCGCCTCGTAGCAGGCCAGCACTGCCGACGCCGTCATGGCCAGCAAGACGAAGAGTCCGGCCACATCCTCGCTTCGACCGTAGCCGTAGGTATACCGGCGGTTGGCGGCCCGGCGACCAGCGATGAAGGCGATGCCGATCGGGATGGCGGTGAGCGCGTCGGCGACGTTGTGGATCGTATCGGCGAGCAGCGCGACGGAGCCCGAGATCAGCACGACCCCGAACTGAGCCGCCGCGGTAACCGCCAGCCCGGCCAGGGAGATCTTCAGCGCCCGCATCCCCGCGGCGCTCGCGGTGAGCGCGGAGTCGATCTTGCTGGCGGAATCGTGGGTGTGCGGCCGGACAAGCGACGTCAGGAAGCCGCGGAGGCCGCCCTGATGGACATGGTCGTGCTGATGGTCGTGATCATGTTCGTGATCAGCATGCTCGTCCGCGTCATCGGGCTCGTGGAGGTGCCCGCCCCCGATCTTGTCGTGCTTCATTGCCCATGAATTGTGATCGCTCGCTCAAAATGTGTCAAGGACGGGAGCGGTGGCGCGGCAGGCCCACCAGCCCGCGCTCACATCCGCACCCGAGGCTCAGCCTCGTCCGGGCCGACGCTGGCCTTTCACCGCCTCTCGCGGACTCTCCCCGCCTAAGGCCAGATCGCGCTTGACAAGTACTGAGCAGGTGCCCATTATCAGGATCGTCATAATGATCGATCGCCCATAATCAGGGGAACCTGATGTCACGACCACTGCGCGCGCCTGTGCTCGCGGTCTGCGACGGCACGGCGGACGCAGTACGTGCGCACATTCTGGGTGCCGCACGGCGCGTGATCGCCGAACGAGGGCTAGC
>DASWAA010000123.1:0-7110 GCA_036391385.1 Streptosporangiaceae bacterium | reverse complement strand
GCCTGGTCGTGTGCGGTGACCTCGACTACATCACCGCGATCGGCGGAGAAGGGCTACGCAAACGGCTAGCGGCCTCTATCGTGCGGCCGGCTTAGCCTCGATTCACCGGCTGATATGGGTTGATTGCAGCGCGGCAAAGTGAAAGGTGTCCTCTGGGCTGGGACGATGGGAGTTGCGAAGCTTCCAGGTCCGGGCCGAGAGGACACCCGACAGGTGCGATTGTCTCATGATCTTCTGAAAACGTCGGCGCGGTTCGATGACCCGAATCTCGTGTCGCGCGCGGGGCTGATCCCGGTGATGGCGCTCGCCGAGCGGGCGGGCCTGTTCGCCCTGGTCCGCGAGCACGTGACGGTTGCCGGGCCGTGCGGCGCGAACGCCGGATTCAAGGTCGGGTGCCTGGTCGCGGGGATGGCCGGCGGGGCGGACAGCATCGACGACATGGGCGTGCTGCGCCACGGCGCGATGCCGCTGGTGTTCGGCGGGCTGCGGGCGCCGTCCACGCTGGGATCGTTCCTGCGCTCGTTCACCTGGGGCAGCGTGCTGCAGCTGGGCAAGGTGAACCGGCTGCTGCTGGCCGAGCTGGCCGGCCGCGCGAGCCTGCTGCCCGGCGCAGGCCAGCTGGCGTTCATCGACATCGACTCCACCCAGCGGCGGGTCTACGGGCACGCCAAGCAAGGCGCGGCGTTCGGCCACACCAAGATTCAGGGCAAGACGGTGCTGGTCCGCGGCCTGAACGCGCTGGTCGCTACGGTGACCACCCCGGACGCGCCCGCGCCGGTCATCGCCGCGGCCCGGCTGCGCGGCGGGAACGCGAACTCCGCCCGCGGCGCGGCGCGGCTGGCCGCCGAGGCCGTGGCCGCCGCGCGGGACGCCGGCTGCGGCGGGACCGTCATCGTCCGGGCAGACTCGGCGTACTACTCGGCCGGGTTCACGGCGGCGTGTTCCCGGGCCGGGGCGTTCTTCTCGGTCACTGCCCGGATGGACCCCGCGATCCGGGCTGCGATCGCCGCGATCGGCGAGGAAGCCTGGACGCCGATCTGCTATCCCCGCGCGGTCTGGGACGACCAGCAGGCCCGGTGGATCTCCGACGCCGAAGTCGCCCAGGCCACGTACTGCGCGTTCACGTCCAGAAAGAAGAGCGAGCAGGTCACCGCGCGGCTGATCGTCCGCCGCGTCAAGGACCTCAGCCCCCGCGCCGCCGGGCAGGGCGAGCTGTTCCCGGTCTGGCGGTACCACGCCGTCTTCACCGATTCGCCGTTCACCCTGCTCCAGGCCGAGGCCCAGCACCGCGACCACGCCGTCATCGAGCAGGTCTTCGCCGACCTCACCAGCGGGCCGCTGGCCCACGCCCCATCCGGCGTGTTCGCCGCCAACGCCGCCTGGCTCGCCCTGGCCGCGATCGCCCACAACCTGCTCCGCGCCGCCGGCACCCTGGCCTCGCCCTTCCACGCCCGGGCGCGCGGGGCCACCATCCGCCGCGACCTGATCCACGTCGCGGCCCGCGCAGCCCGGCACGGCCGAGGACGCCTCGTCCTGCACCTCCCGGCCGGCTGGCACCGCCAGGCCGAATGGGACAACCTGTTCCAAGCCGGCTGCGGCCCGCCCCGGACCCGCGCCGCCTGACCCGCCCGGACCAGTCACCACGCCCTCACAGGCCAGCAGGCCCACCCCCCACGCCACGCCGATCAGCTGCTCAGGACAAGCCGCACGACAGGTAAGTGAGCGGCGGGACGCCCGCGCTCGGAACCCCGGCCGATAACAACACGCCCGCCGCAAACGCCAGGAACCTGATCATCGGCTAACGGCCGGTGGATCGAGGCTTAGCCTGCCCGGTCAGGGTGCTGGTCCCCGGTGCCGGGCAGTGCCGGGAGGTAGATCCGGAACGTCGTGCCGAGGCCTTCGGTGGTATCAACCTCGATGCTGCCGCCGGCCGCGGCGATGAGGCCGTGCACCGTCGACAGGCCGAGGCCGGTACCCGTCCCTGGCGGCTTGGTAGTGAAGAATCGCTCGAAGATCCGCTCGGCGACATCCGCGCTCATGCCGACCCCGGTGTCGCGCACGGTGAGCTCGACATATCGCCCCGCGCTCAGGCCCGGTCGCAGCCGGGCGTGATCCTCGTCGAACTCGGCTGAGCTCGTCATGATGGTCAGCGTGCCCCCGTCAGGCATGGCATCGCGGGCATTGACCGCCAGGTTGAGCAGCACCTGCTCAAGCCGGCCACGGTCGGCCTGCACGACGGGCCGGTCGCCGTACGACGGCCTGAAGTCCACCTGGCACTTGCTGCCGAGAGCGACGTCCAGCAGGTCGCTGATGCCCGCGATCAGGTCGTCGAGATCGATCGCCATGGGCTTGACGCGAACCCGGCCGCTGAAGGCGAGCAGGTCATTGGTCAGGACGACGGCCCGGTCCGCGGCGACCCGGATCTCGCTCAGGGTCGCCTGCAGCTCGGCGTCACCGCCGGCGGCCAGGTCCTCGGCCCGCTCGACGTACCCGATGACGACGCTCAGCAGGTTCTTGAAGTCATGGGCGATCCCGCTGGCGAGCTGCCCGGCGGTTTCCATCCGCAGCGCCTGCTCGAGGTGAGCCTCCAGGGCACGGCGCTCCTCCTGCGCCCGCAGCCGCTCGGTAATGTCCCGCGCGATCGTCACGGCGCCGACGACTTCGCCGTTCGCGTCCTTGATCGGGGAGACAGAGACGGCGATGTCGATCATGCTCCCGTCCTTGCACCGCCGCCTGGTGTCAAAGGGACCGACTCGCCTGCCCGCGCTCACCTCGTCAAGGACGTGCGCGAGCTCGTACATCCGGTCCTCCGGTACCATCACCGAGATCTTGCGCCCGATCACCTCGTCGGCCGAGTAGCCCAGGATCCGGGCCGCGCTTCGGTTCCAGAACGTGACGACCCCGTCCAGGGTGCCGCCCAGGATCGCGTCGGGCGAGGAATCGACGATGGCATCCAGGCGCCAGATCAGCTCCTGCTCACCATGGACGCGACGGCCTGCACCCCCCAACCCAAGCCCCCCAACTCGAGCGCGGCACAACTGTGCTCTGTGTTCTTATATATCCAGTTCTTCAGATCTTCCTGACCTAGCTGAGCAGCGGAGGAAGACAGCGGGTGACTGGCCGCGGCGGATGAGCTAGCGGTAACGATGTTCGCCCCCGTGAAGGCTGCCGGGCCGGCGCCCTAGTCGACTAGGGCAGCGGGCCGGTAAGCGGGTGACCACATCGCCCCGTCGACGGCGGCGGCGAGATCCTGACCATCGTCAAGCCGGGCCACCCCGGACTCACGAGCCTGCTCGGCTACGGCGATCGCGATCGCCCGCGACACCTCGCGCAGGTCGGCCAGCCTCGGGTACAGGGCCCCGGCGGCCAGCCGTTGCGCACTCACCAGGCTGGCCAGCGTGTCGGCGGCGGCCAGGAACATGCCGTCGGTGACCTCCCGCGCCCGGGAGACGATCGCGCCGAGGCCGACGCCGGGGAAGATGAAGACGTTGTTCGCCTGGCCCACCTGCCTGGTGGTGCCCTCGACGTCGACCGGCGCGAACGGGCTGCCGGTCGCGACCAGGGCCCGGCCGCCGGTCCAGCGCAGCACGTCAGCAGGGGTCGCCTCTGACTTCGAAGTCGGATTGGACAGCGGCAGCACGATCGGAGTCGCAGTGCGCGCCGCCATTTCGCTGATCGCTTCCTGGTCGAACGCGCCCGGCGTACCGCTCGTCCCGATCAGGATGGTCGGAGCCACCTGACGGATTACCGCATGCAGGTCGGGGCGGCTAGCCGGCTCGAATCCGTACCTGGCCAGTGCCGCTGTTGTCAGCGCGAAGGGCTGCTTGTCGGACTCGACGTGATCGCGGCCGTCGAAGATCAGGCCGCGGGAGTCCAGCATCACGATCGCCGAGCGGATGTCGTCCTGCGCGACGCCCGCCCGCCGCATGACCTGGCTTGCCAGCCGGGCGATCCCCAGGCCGGCCGCTCCGGCGCCGAGGAAGACCAGTCGCTGCGCGGCGACCGGCTCACCGCCGTGCCGCAGAGCGGCCATGATGCCAGCCACTACCACGGCGGCAGTCCCCTGGATGTCGTCGTTAAAGCTGGGCAAGATCGCGTGGTAGCGATCGAGCAGCCGGATAGCGTTGTGCTGCTTGAAGTCCTCCCATTGCAGCACCGCGTGCGGGAATACCTCGCGGACGGCGTGCACGAAAGCCTCGATGAAGGCGTCGTACGCCACCCCGCGCAGGCGCGGCTTGGGGTAGCCCAGGTAGAGCGGGTCGCGCAGCAAGTCCTCATTGTCGGTGCCGCAGTCGAGCGACACCGGCAGGGTCAGGTGCGGCTCGATGCCAGCCCCCGCCGTGTACAGCGCGAGCTTCCCGACCGGGATGCCCATCCCGCCGGCCCCCTGGTCGCCGAGGCCGAGTATGCGCTCGTTGTCGGTCGCCACGATCAGCCGGACGCCCGGCTTCCCGGCATTGCGCAGCAGTTCGGGCATGCGGCCGACGTCGTCCGGGGTGATCCACACCCCTCGCGGCCGGCGCAGCATGTGACTGAACTTGCGGCAGGCTTCGCCTACCGTCGGGGTGTAGACGATCGGAGCCAGTTCTTCGAGGTGATCGCAGAGCAGCCGGTAGAACAGCGTCTCGTTTCTGTCCTCGAGCGCGGTGAGCCCGATGTACTTCTCGATGTCGTCGGGCTTGCGGCGAAGATGCTCGAGTTCCAGCGCGACCTGCTCGTCGATCGTCGCGATTCGCCAGGGGAGCAGCCCGCGCAGGCCGAGCTTGTCGCGCTCCTGTTCGGTAAACGCCGCGTCCTTGTTCAGCAGGGGGAGGCCGAGGATCTCAAGGCCGGTCAGTCCGCTCACTCTTCACACGCTAGAGCGGGCGGGCCCGCGGCGGAGCGGTCGTAGGGCCCGGACCGGGGGGACCTCCGTCGGCTAGCTGAGGGGCGCGCCTGGCCGGGCGAGCCGGCGGGCCCGGCCTCGGCTCGGCGCGCAGACCGGGCGAGCGGGCGGCCCCGGCCTCGGCTCGGGACGCAGACCGGGCGAGCGGGCGGCCCCGGCCCCGGCTCGGGACGCAGACCGCGCGAGCCGCCGGCCCAGGCCTCGGGGCGGAGGCCTACGGGCCGCCGAGTGCCTGGCGGACGGCTGCCAGCCGCTCGGGGACGATGCGCCACCAGGTCCATTTCCCGCGCTTGTCGCCCTCGATGAGGCCGGCCTCGGCGAGAACGCGGGTGTGGTGGGAGATGGTGGGCTGGCTCTTGCCGAGCGGCTGCTGCAGGTTGCAGCTGCAGACTTCCCCCTGAGCAGCGAGAATCGACAGCAGACGTAGCCGTGCCGGGTCAGCCAGCGCGGCGAGCACGGCAGCCAGGCTGACGGCGTCCGTCGCGGACAAAGGCACCTCGGTAATCGCCGGGCCGCACAGGGCGATGTCGGCCAGGGGCAGGTCAGTTCTCGCGCGAACCGCTGACATGCCGCCTCCCATTGACATCTATCGATGTGAATCCGATACCCTCAGATCGATGAATATCAATCTACCGCTCTGGCGCCGGCTGATCGCCGAACTGCTGGGCAGCGCGTTCCTTGCCGCGATCGTGATCGGATCCGGCATCGCCGCAGCGAGCCTGACTCCCGGCGACGTGGGCCTGCAACTGCTCGAGAACGCCGCGGCGACCGCGGCCGGGCTCTTCGCGATCATCTTGATGTTCGGGCCTGTGTCCGGAGGCCATTTCAACCCGGTCGTGTCGTTCGCCGATGCGGCATTCGGCGGGCTGAGCTGGCGTGACGCCGCCGCCTACCTGCCGGCCCAGGTAGCCGGATGCGCTGGCGGCGCCATCGTCGCCAACCTGATGTTCTCCCAGCCGGCCGTGAGCCTGTCGACGAAGCACCGGGCGACGCCGGGGCACTTCCTGTCCGAGATCATCGCGACCCTGGGCCTGCTGCTCGTCATCTTCGCCCTGGCCAGGACGGGCCGGGCGGGGACAGCGCCAGCGGCGGTGGGCGCGTATATCGGCGCTGCCTACTTCTTCACGTCCTCGACCAGCTTCGCGAACCCGGCCATCACCGTCGGCAGGATGTTCTCCGACACGTTCGCCGGCATCGCACCGTCCTCGGCTCCCGCCTTCATCGTCGCCCAGGTCATCGGCGGTGGCCTCGCCATCGCCGTGGTCCGGATGCTCTACCCCGGCGTGACTCGGGCGGAAGCCGCCGACGTCGTCGTCCCGCAGCTTCGTGACCAGGCAGAGGACTCGCAACCGCTAGGCCAGCGCACGGAGGCCAGATGACCAGCCGTCCTGAAGTTCTGTTCGTGTGCGTGCACAACGCGGGCCGCTCCCAGATGGCAGCCGCGCTGCTCGACCACTACGCGGCAGGCAAGGTCGTGGTCCGCTCCGCCGGATCGGCACCGTCTGACACGATCAACCCGGCGGTGACGCAGGTCATGGCCGAGGTCGGGCTGGACTTGTCCAGGGAGTTCCCCAAGCCGCTGACGACCGAGGCGGTGCAGGCCAGCGACGTGGTGATCACGATGGGCTGCGGCGACGCCTGCCCGTTCTTCCCCGGCAAGCGCTACCTCGACTGGGAACTCGAGGACCCGGCGGGCAAGGACGCCGCTACCGTCCGGCGCATCCGCGACGAGATCGACAGCCGCGTGCGGTCGCTCCTGGCCGAACTCCTGCCCTCCTGATCGGTCAGCTGATCAGGATCGGGCGCAGCACCTTGAACGTGAGCAGGACTCGTGCCGCGCTGAAGGCGCATGCCAGCGCCACCGGCCAGGTGAGGGCAGGACGCAACGCGAGGATTGCCGTGATCATGGTCGCGTCCAGAGCGGCCAGGCCGACGCATCCAGCCGCTCCGGCGCGGGCTGCCGCCCGGTAACGCCGGCTCGCCGCCGCCGTCATCAGCAGGCCGACGATGGCGGCCAGCACCGCACCGAACAGTATTCGTGCCGCCAGCGGGACCGGCCAGGCCCAGGCCCTTCCCGCGACCAGGACGGCGCCCCAGCACACGCCGGCGACGGGCCCGGCAGCCAGCAGCAGGCGGGCCGCACGCCGGGCAGGGCTTGCGGCGACGAAGGCGGAGACGATCTGCCCGGGCGCACCGAACTCGGCCACCGCGGCGTGCGCGGCCGC
>DASWAA010000122.1:0-19241 GCA_036391385.1 Streptosporangiaceae bacterium | reverse complement strand
CCGGTCAGCTCGCCGAGCGACTCGTGCGCGAGCCTGCTCAGCCGGTCCAGGTTCGCAGGCTCCAGCATCACCGCGCTGATCCGGCTGATCACGTCGGCCCCGAACGGCTGCTGCTTGCTGAGCATCGACCCGACCGCCATCGGCGTGCCGGTGGACAGGTCAAGGAGCGTGGCGACGACGGTTGTCGTGCCCAGGTCGAACGCGACCCCGTACCGGCGTTCGGACGTGTCACCAGCCTGGACGTCGATCAGCGCCTCGTCGACGATCACGGCGGTCACCTTGTAGTCGGCCGCCCGCAGCACCCGGCCGACCGTGCGCAGCACGGGCAGGTCGACCTTCAGCTCCAGGTCGTCGAGCGCGTCGAGCACCCGCTCGATGTCGCTGCGCTGGTCGGCCAGCGACGGCTCGGCCAGCTCCAGGTACCGCTTCTGCACGGCAGGACGCAGGATCACCTGACGCCCGACGCCGACGGTCGCGGCCTTGGGCCTAGTGGTCAGCGGCGGCACCTCGACCTGCAGATCGCCGGTGGCCGCCGCCCGGCAGGCCAGCCGCCATCCCTCCCGCAGCTCGTCGGCCGAGAACGCGCGGGTGTCGACCTTCGACACCGGCACCGACCCGCCGGTGATCCGGACCTTGCATTTCTTGCAGGTGCCGTGGCCGCCGCAGGTCGAGTCGATGGCGATGCCGTTCCAGCTGGCCGCGTCGAAGACGGTGACCCCGGACGGGACCCGGACTCTGCTTCCATTCGTAACGAAGACCAGGTCCACTCTCGGCGCCATGGCCGACGCCGGCTCGGCCAGCTCGCCGGACGTCATCTCGGCCTGCCGGGTCACGTCAGGTCGCTGCCGGAGCGGCTGTGCTTGCCGTGCCTGCTGTGCCTGCCGCGGCCCTGGCCGCCTGCGCCCGGTGCGCGGCGATCCAGGTTCCGCCCCACTCGTCCCGGTCAAGCAGCAGGTCGCTCGCCCGCGCGGCCCGGACAAGCTCGGGCGACCGGGCGTCCATGATGGCGCTGGTCAGCCCGGCCGCGCTGGCCATCGGAAGGAACGCGGCGACGATCGCGGCACGGTCTGGCATGCCGAACGAGACGTTGGAAGCGCCAAGAGTGGTGTTGACGCCGAATTCGGACCGCAGCAGCTCCAGCGTCTCCAGCGTCCGGACCACGACGGAGGTGTCCGCGCCGATCGGCATCGCCAGCGGGTCGATCAGCACGTCCTCGATCGGGATGCCGTACTTGCCGGTCGCGGTATCGATGATCTTGCGGGCCAGTTCCAGCCGCCGCCGCGGCTCCTCCGGAATCTCTTCCTCGTCGTTCGGCAGCCCGATCACCGCCGCACCGTGCCGCGCCACCAGCGGCAGGATCGCGTCCAGCCGCTCGTCCTCGGCGGTCACCGAGTTGACCAGCGCCTTGCCCTCGTAGCTGGCCAGCCCGGCCTCGAGCACCTCGATGATCGAGGAGTCCAGGCACAGCGGCAGGTCCGTCACCGACTGGATCAGGCGGACCGCCGCGACCATCAGCTCAGCCTCGTCGGCCAGCGGGGCGCCCATGTTCACATCGAGGACCATCGCGCCGCCGGCCACCTGCTCGGCCACGTCGATCTCGACTCGCGACAGGTCGCCACGGCGAAGCTGCTCCTGGAAGATCCGCCGGCCGGTCGGATTGATCCGCTCGCCGATGACGCAGAACGGCTTGTCCGCGCCGATCACGACTTCCCTGCTGGCCGAGCGAAGCACGGTGTCCATGGCCACGCCGTCCGGTTCAGGCGGACAGCGCCGCGGAGCGGCGCCCCGCGATCAGCTGCTTGGCCCTGACGACGGCGGCCGAGGCGTCCGACGCGTAGCCGTCCGCGCCGACGACGTCGGCGTACTCCTGGGTGACCGGCGCGCCGCCGACCATGACCAGGACCTTGTCGCGCAGGCCCGCCTTGGTCAGCGCATTGATGTTGGCCTTGAACATCGGCATCGTCGTGGTCAGGAACGCCGAGAAGCCGACGATGTCGGGCTGGTGCTCGGCGACCGCCTCGACGAACTTCTCCGGTGCGACCTGGACGCCAAGGTCGATGACCTGGAAGCCAGCGCCCTCGAACATGATGTTGACCAGGTTCTTGCCGATGTCGTGCACGTCGCCCTTCACCGTGCCCATCACGATGGTGCCGATCGCCTCCGCGCCGGTCTCGGCCAGCAGCGGCCGTAGCACCTCAAGCGCGCCTGCCATCGCCTTGCCGGCGATCAGCATCTCGGGAACGAAGAAATCGCCGCGCTCGAACCGTGCGCCAACCTCTTCAAGCGAGGGGATCAGTGCCTCGTAGAGCAAGATCTCCGGGCCCATGCCCGCCGCGAGGCCGTCCTTGGTGAGCTGGAGCACGGCCGGGCCGTTCCCGACCAGGGTGAGGTCATACAGCTGGCGGAGCAGCTCGTCGTTGGTCATGGTGCACCTTCTGTCCGGGCAGGTCGGGGGACTAGGGGCTGGTCGGGCTCGGGGCTGGTCGGGACTGGAAGTTCTGGGTAGCTAGGCGGTCAGGTCGGACGAGGTCGTTCACGCTGCGGTCTGGTCATGGCCGACGCCGAGGTCAGCCGGCCCGGTCAGCGTGGCCGACAGGGCGCGGGCGGCCTGGACGCACTGGGCGGCGACCACCGGGATCTGGGCGCCGCTCAGCCGGGAGGCCGGCCCGGAGACGGAGATCGCGGCGATCGCGGCCGGGCCGCCGGCGAAGACCGGGGCCGCGACGGCCACCAGGCCCGGCTCGAGCTCCTCGTCCGTCACCGCGTAGCCGCGATCCCGGACCACGGTGAGCTCGGCGTCGAGCGCAGCGCGGGTCGTGATCGTGCGGTCGGTGCGAGCCTCGTACGGCTCGGCGGGCAGGCTCGCGGCCCCGAAGGCGAGCAGTACCTTGCCGAGCGCCGAGCAATGCAGCGGCACAGCGAGCCCGACCCAGTTGGTGCCGCCGATCAGGTAACGGCTGTTCACCTGGGCGATCTGCTCCACCATCATGCCGCCGACGGCACTGCCCGCGCCGCCCCCGCCTGCGCGGGCAGTGCCGCCCGCGTGAGCCGGGGCCGCTGCCCCGCCTGCCCGGCTCGTCTCGTCGGCGCTGCCTACGGCAACGCCAAGATTGATCGTCTCCGCTGTCTGCCCGCCCAGCTCGTCCAGAAACGGCTGTGCGACCGCGACCAGGTCCGCGTCGGCCGTGCCACGCCAGGCGTACCTGACGAACAGTGCCCCGGGCCAGAACCTGCCGTCGTCGTCACGCCGGACGAGCTGGTGCCGCTCCAGCGCCATCAGCAGCCGGGACGTCGTCGACTTGGCCAGACCGCAAGCCGCGGTCAGCTCGGTGAAGCTGACGGCCTCAGTGCCATGCACCACCTGGGTCAGCAGCATCGCCGCCCGGTCGATGGCCTGGGTCCCGTTGGCGCTCGTCACGACCGGTCCTTCCGACGTCAGTTCCATATGACGGAACCAAGTTCTACTATGTGATTCTAGATTTCCAGGCTATAACGGTCAAGACTGTCCTTAGCGCAGAAGCCGACTGCCACCCATCCGTCCGCCCCCGCGTCGAACCGAGGTCGCCATGTTCCGCAACCAGATGCCCCGTTACGAGATCCTTTCCGCCGACGCGGTCGGCGTCCTGGACAAAGGCTGGCGTCGGATCGTCTCGGAGATCGGCGTCCAGTTCGCCAAGCCGGAGGCGGTCGAGTTGTTCCGCAAGGCCGGGCAGTCGGTCGACGGCGAGGTCGTGAAGTTTGACCCCGAATTCGTGCTCGAGCAGGTCGCCAGGGCACCGGCCGAGTTCGACCTGCAGGCGAGGAACCCGGCAAACAGCGTGCACATCGGCGGGGACCAGATGGTGTTCGGCGCGGTCTACGGATCGCCGTTCGTCCGCGAGGGCGGTGTCCGCAGGGACGCCTCGCTGGACGACTTCCGCAAGCTCGCGATGCTGTCGCAGTCCTTCGCCGAACTCGACTCGGCGGGCGGGGTGATCTGCGAGCCGAACGACGCGCCGCTCGACTCACGGCACCTGGACATGATCTACGCCCTGCAGACCCTGACGGACAAGATCTACATGGGCAACGTCGTCTCCGGGCCCAACGCCGCCGACACCATCAAGATGACCGAGATCCTGTTCGGCGGCCGGGCGGCGATCGAGGCCACGCCGGCCACGATCTCGCTGATCAACTGCAACTCGCCGCTGCGCTGGGACGACCGCATGCTGGACGCCCAGTTCGAGTACTGCGCGGCGAATCAGGCTGTCGTGCTGACCCCGTTCCTGCTGATGGGCGCGATGTCACCGGTGTCGATCCCGGCCGCGCTCGCGCAGCAGCTTGCCGAGGCCCTTACCGGCATCGCGCTCGCCCAGCTGATCAGGCCGGGCTGCCCGGTCGTCTTCGGGTCGTTCCTGTCCAATATCGACATGCAGTCGGGCTCGCCCAGCTTCGGCACGCCGGAATCGGCGATCGGGCTGCTCTGCACCGGCCAGCTGGCCCGGCATTACGGGCTGCCGTTCCGCACCGGAGGCGGCCTGACGTCCAGCCAGACCTGCGACGCCCAGGCTGCGTACGAATCGCTGATGACGATGCTGCCGACGTTCCTGGCCGGCACCAACTGGGTGATGCACTCGGCCGGGTGGCTGGAGGGCGGCCTGGTCTCGTGCTACGAGAAGTTCATCGTCGACATCGAGATCCTGCGGATGCTCCAGGTCCAGTTCACCCCGCTGGAGATCGACGAGGCATCGCTGGCGTTCGGCGCGCACGAGGAGGTCGGGCACGGCGGCCACTTCCTCGGCGCGGCGCACACCATGGAGCGGTTCCGGGACTGCTTCTACCGGCCGCTGCTGTCGTCGACGGCGAACTACGAGCGGTGGCTGCGGATGGGAGGCAAGGACGCTACCGCCCGGGCGAGCGAGATCGTGGCGAAGAGGCTGGACGAGTATCAGGCTCCTGCTCTGGATGACGCGGTACGTGCCGAGCTTGAGGATTACGTGAATCGCCGTCGGGCGGAACTCGGAGACTGAGCGCGGGTCTCGTCGCCGGCGGCTGTCCGCTGAAATGCTCCGGGCGGTGCGGACATGTGACGGGTGTCGAAAGGAGAGGCCTTGAGATACCCGAAGCAAGTGGCTGGGGATCAGCGCCGGCGGCAGTTCGAGGAGATGTACTCGGCGAACTGCGCGGCGATTCTGGGGTACGCGCTGCGGCGGACGGACCGGTCAGACGATGCGGCGGATGTGGTCGCGGAGACGTTTCTGACGGCGTGGCGGCGGCTGGACGATGTGCCGGGCGAGGACGGGACCCGGCTGTGGCTGTACGGGGTGGCTCGCCGGGTGCTGGCCAACCAGCGCCGGGGCGAGCGCCGGCGGTCCGAGCTCGGAGATCGGATGCGAGCCGAGCTCAGCGCGGTGCACCTGGATCGCGAGTACACCGGCCGGAGCAAGGAGATCGCTACCGCCTTCCGCAGCCTGTCCGATCCTGACCGTGAGCTGCTCACGCTCGTGGGCTGGGAAGGGCTGGACCACGGGCAGATAGCGGCGGCACTCGGCTGCTCGCGCAATGCCGTGCGGATCCGGCTGCACCGGGCGCGCGCCAGGTTCGCCAGCGCCATGAATCACTATTCCGGCCGGCCGGTGCCGACCATCGCGCACGTTAACGGAAACGCAGGTGACTGACATGAGCAACAGCATTAGCCGGCTAGCCGTCATCTCCGACGAGCAAGCCTCTCACCTGGTCAGCGCCGCCGCACACGCGGACCTGGCCGAATCGATCATGGCCGCGGACTACGCCGGCCGGCCCGGGCGGCAGCCGGCGCGCACAGGCTGGCGTGCCATGCGGCGGCGCTGGATGATCGGCGTGCCCGCCGTCGCCGCGCTGGCAGCGGCCGCGCTCGTCGCCACATCACTCGGCAGCCCGGGAGACAAGCTCGGGCCCGTGAGCATCGGCCCGGCAAAGGCCCAGGCCGCCCTGGTCTTCACCAGGCACGGCCACTACATCGACGTGATCGTGCGCAACCCGCTCGCCGACCCGAGGCGGTACCGGGCCGAGTTCCGCGCCCACCACCTCGACGTCACGCTGAAGCTGGTCCCAGCCTCGCCGTCGATTGTCGGAACGGTCGTGTACTTCGGCGGTACCGGAACCTCCGCGATCAAGGTGATCACCGCGAAGGAGCGGTGCATCACCGGCGGCGGCGGCAGCCGGTGCCCGGTCGGGCTACGGGTGCCGGTCAATTTCCGCGGCCAGGCCGATCTCGTCTTCGGCCGGGCCGCCCGGCCGGGGGAGCGCTATGAGTCGACAACGACAGCGACCGCGCCTGGCGAGGCGCTGCACGGCCTGACCATCCGGGGACTGACCGTCCGGGCGGCGGTGCGGCTGATCGGGCAGCGCCACGTCACGGTGCCGGTGTTCCACGTCACGTCCGCCAGCGGGCTGGGTGCGATCTGGCCGGCCTCTAAGGTGCCCGGAAACTGGTATGTCTACGACGCTGATCCGTGGGCGCCGGGGCAGGTCATGCTCTGGGTCGGCAGGTCTCGCGTGCCCCACCAGCCACAGCCGAGCCCGGGCACTCCGGTGCCAAGCCCCGCGCCCGCTAGCGCGCGCTGACCCGGCTGACCGCGAAGCCGTGCATCGCCTCGGGTCCGGCGCCAAGCGCGACGGCGACGGTACCCGAGGCGAGCATGACTGGCGATGGCGTGCCGGTCGTGCTGAAATTGCCGATGCCGAGCTGGCCGTGCTCGTTGAGGCCCCAGGCCAGGGCCTGGCCGGCTGAGGTGACGGCGAAGCTCTGGTCGAACCCGGCGGCGATCCCCGTGACAATGTCACCGGTCGGCATGCTGATGGGCGTCGGGGTCGGGACGGTCTCGCCGACGTGGCCATTGCCGTTGCCGAGCTGCCCTGCGTCGTCGAGACCCCAGCCGAGCACGATGCCGCGCGAGGTAAACGCGAGCGCGTGGTCGTTGCCGCACGCTACTTCGGTCACGCGGCCAGAACTCGCCCGCAGCGATGGCAGTGGCCGTGACGGCGGCGGGCAACCGGACCCGGACCGGGACCGGGCTGCTCGCGTTGAGGCGGCCGTCGCCCAGTGACCCGTTGTAGTCGCGTCCCCAGGCCAGCACCTCGCCGGTTGTGGTAAGTGCGAGGTTGAAGAAGCACCCCGCGCTGATTGCCCTGATCGTGGTGCCTTGCGGCAGCCGGACCCGCACCGGAAGGTCGCTGGAGCGCCTGCTGCCGTTGCCGAGCTCACGTCGCCAAGCTGGCCGAGCATGTTGCCGCCCCAGGCCAGCACGTGGCCGGCCGAGGTCAGAGCCAGGCTGTGGTCGCGTCCGGCTCGTGCCATGACCACCTTCGTTCCTGCGGGCAGCCGCACCGGAACCGGGACGTCCCTGTTCTCGGTCGTCCCATCGCCAAGATCACCGGACCGGTTGCTGCCCCAGGCCTGCAGTGTGCCCGCGGTCGCCACGCTCGTGGTCCGTGTTCCCGCGTGCGGCCAGGCGCTCGCCAGCGCGCTGACGGGTGCCAGCACGGAGACCGCGGCGACCGCGCTTGCCACGGTGCGGCCAGCCCGGCGGCGGGGCGCGATCGCGATAGAACTGTCCGCAGGCTGTCCGACTGTCCAGCCTTCGGCGCGCCCGCGCGCCAGCACCCGTGCCATCGCAACCACCTGGCCTTCAGCGAAGCGTCAGCCCCTGACGTGAAGACGCGCCCGAGTCGCCCTCGGTTGTCATGCTTTTGCCGCCGCGGCGAGGATGACCGGCTAGTGCCGGCCCGCCTGGGCTGGCCGGCCAGCGCTAGCCGGCCGACGCCGGCCGGTCAGTGCTGCTCGTCGCGCAGCTTCGCCGCGGCTGCCGTCATGGCCTTCAGCTTGCCGAGTGCGCTGTCGCGTGGCAGGTACTTCATGCCGCAGTCGGGCGCGAGCACGAGCTGCTCGGCGGGCACGTAGGGCAGCGCCCGGCGAACGCGGTCGGCCACCTGGTCGGAGCTCTCGACCGCATGGTCGCCGAGGTTGATCACGCCGAGGATGACCGTCTTGCCGGCCTCGGCGAGCCCGGCCAGCACTGAGCAGTCCAGCTCCGACTGCGCGGTCTCGATCGAGATCTGCTGCGCGGTGCAGCCGGCCAGCTCGGGCAGGAACGAGTACCCGCTCGGCCGCTCGTGGATGATGGCCGCATAGCCGAAGCACAGGTGCACGGCGGTCGTTCCGGTAATGCCGTCGAGTGCGGCGTTCAGCACGCCGACGCCGAACTCGCGCGCCGCGTCCGGACGGGCCTGCAGGTAGGGCTCGTCGACCTGGACGACGTCGGCTCCGGCGGCGAAGAGGTCCGCGATCTCCTCGCGCACCGCCGCGGCGTAGGCGTACGCGGCTTCCTCCAGCGTGGGATAGAAGTCGTTCTGCGCCTGCTGTGCCATCGTGAACGGCCCGGGCACGGTGATCTTGACGGTCTTGCCAGGTCCGGCCTGAGAGCGCAGGAAGTCAAGGTCGGCGACGTTGACCGCGTGCCGCCGCTTGATCGGCCCCACGATGCGCGGCACCGGGTTCGGGTGGCCGCTGCGGTCCAGGGCCGTTCCCGGGTTGTCGACATCCACGCCGTCGAGCGCGGTCGCGAAGGCATTCGAGTAGCTCTCGCGCCTGATCTCGCCGTCGGTGAGGATGTCCAGGCCCGCCTCGCGCTGGTCGGCGATGGCCAGCCGGGTGGCGTCGTGCTGCGCCTGCTCCAGGTAATCAGGATCGACCCGCCACAGTTCCCTGGCCCTGACCCTGGGCGGGAACCTCCCGGCCAGGCGGCCTCGGTCGATCAGCCAGTCGGGCTGCGGATAGCTGCCGACCAGTGAGGTCGGGAACGGCGGCAGGGACATCGGTACCTCTCAGCGGCGCGGCGGGACAGCGCGGTCGGAAGCCATCCTCTCAGCAGGCCGGGATCCCGGTCGCCCGGATTGCTCCCGAAGCTGCCAGGCGGGCGGGCCAGCCTGCCGCTAGGTCGCGGAGCGGCCGCGGAGCGCGAGGAAGGTCGCCAGGCAGATCGCCGCGAGCATGGCGTAAGGCACGAAGTCCGTGGTCGCCTGCGCGATCGCGCCGCCGCCGGCGGCGGCGACCACCTGGCCGGCCGCCCAGGCCAGGTTGGCCAGGCCGAAGGCGAGGCCCTGGTGCAGCTCGAGCCGGTGCGCGGCGGCGCTCAGCATCGAGCTCGCCGGGGCGAAGAGGGTGCCGAAGGCCGGCATCCCGACGATCAGCATCGCGGCCAGCAGGCCAAGCGGTGCGAGCTCGGCGGCGAGCAGGCTGACCACCACGCCTGCCAGCAGCGAGATGCGGATCGGGAAGTAGACACCACGCCGGTCCGCGAGGCGGCCGGACAGCGGTGACAGCCCCGTCTCCACCGCCGCCGACGCCAGGAACGTCGCGCCGATCACGATCGACGTCGCGCCGAGCCGGTTCAGCCGGAGCGGGGCGAGCACATCGAGCACTCCGAACGCCATCCCGGCGACGGTGGTGAGCCACAGCCCCATGGCCACGCCGTGGTCTGAGATCGAGGCGAAGGCGGCTCCCAGGCCCTGCGGCTCGGCGTGCGCGGGCGGCGGGATGGTGAAGCCGACCGCGATCAGCGCCGCGCCGATAACGGCAGCGGCGGAGAACGCGGGCCCGGTGCCGACCTGGTGCGCGATGGCTCCGACCACGGGGCCGAACAGGGCGCCGCCGACGGCGGCGCCGAGTGCCGTCCCCAGCAGCTCGCCCCGGCGCTCCGCCGGCGCCTGGCTGGCCAGCCAGGCCATCCCGGCGGCCCAGGTACACGAGCCGCCGAGGCCCTGAACGAAGCGCGCCGAGTCGAGCATCACCGCGGTGCTCGACCAGCCGAAGACCAGCGTCGAGCCGCTCATGAGCACCAGGCCGGCCAGCGCTCCGCGTCGCGCGCCGAGATGGGCGACCAGCAGGCCGGAGGGCAATGCCCCGGCCAGCGTTCCGGCCGGGTAGGCGGCGACCAGGACGCCGGCTCCGGCCTTGGTGAGCCCGGCGAGGCCGACGTAGTGCGGCAGCAGCGGAGTGAGCGCGGTGAAGAAGATCGTGTCGGTGAAGACCAGAGCGCTGACGAAGATCAGCAGCCTGCGCATCTCGCGAGGCAGCCGGGGCCGGGATGCCTGCCGCCCCATCGTCCGCCCCATCCGCTCGCCCGCCCGCAGAGAGCCGAGCCTAGCGCAGGTCGCCGGCGCGGGCTCTGCCGCCTGCCTGCGGCCTTGCGGATTCCGGGTCGCGCGGGTGAGGATCAGCTGATGATCCGCGATCGTGACGTCCAGGCCTTCGAGGAGCGGGCGCCGGGTTACGAGAGCGGGTACCTGGGCCGGCTGCACCGGGACATCGTGCGCCGCTCGGTCGACCTCACGCTCGCTCACCTCACCGCACCCGAGCGCGTGCTCGACGTGGGCTGCGGCACGGGAGTACTGCTAGGTCAGCTCGCCCGGCGAGTTCCCGCTGCCGCCGGGCTGACCGGCATCGACCCTTCGGCGGCGGTGGTCGCCCTGGCCCGGGCCAGGGCGGCTGATCCCAGGCTGAGGTATGTCCGGGCAGCGGCCGAGCACCTGCCGTTCCCCGCTGCGGCATTCGACCTCGTGGTCACCACGACGTCGTTCGACCACTGGGCCGATCAGGGAGCCGGGCTGGCCGAGTGCCATCGGGTGCTCGCCCCTGGCGGTCATCTCGTGCTCACCGACTTGTGCTCGCCGTTGCTGCTTCCCACGCTCGTGGGCACCAGGCGCGACCGGGCCAGGACCCCGCTGCGGGCGACCAGGCTGCTCGCCGCGGCCGGGTTCAGGTCCATCACCTGGCACCGCCTGTACGGCGTGATCATCAGGTCGGTCATCGCCTGCCGGTCAGCTCCAGCAGAGCCTGGCTGATGGCCTCGGGGGAGGGCGGGCAGCCCGGGATCACCAGGTCGACGGGAAGGATGTCACTGACCGCGCCGGCCAGGCTGCCAGCGGAGCCGATGACATTCCGGCCGATCGCGCAATGGCCGAGCGCGGCGACGCGCCGTGGCTCTGGCATGGCGCGATAGGCGATCAGCAGCGGCTCGCGCATGCGCGTGGTCACCACGCCGGTCACCAGCAGGACGTCGGCATGCCGGGGAGACGCGACCACGCCGAGCCCGTACCGCGCCAGGTCGTAGTGCGGCCCGGCGGTGAGCGTGAGCTCATGCTCGCATCCGTTGCACGAGCCCGCGTCGACATGGCGGATGGCAAGGCTGCGGCCATGATCGGGCCGGGGAAGCGCGACATCGCGGCGCAGCCGGCGCAGGTCCCTGAGCAAGGTGAACATCAGCGATCCGCGCAGGCGTAGCAGAGCTCGAAGCTCTTGTTGATCAGCGGGAAGTCAGGGAGCAGGCTGCCGGACGCGGCGTGGGCCACGGCCGGCCAGTTGGCATAGGACCCGGTGCGCAGCCTGACACGCTGCACCACGCCGTCGGCGCATTCCAGCACGCAGCTGGTCGCGCCCCGCGGGCTCTCGACCAGCCCGACGCCGGCCGGCCGGCCGGCGCCGAGGGCCTGCGCGCCCGCTGGCGATACCGGCCCGGCGTCGAGCAGGGCGCCGAGCAGGTCGAAAGTCTGGCGCAGCTCGAGCATGCGCAGTTCGAGCCGGGCCGCGACGTCCCCGGCCGGATCGCTAGCCGTCACCGGGCGCCATCCCTCGTAGTCCGCGTACCGGGAGGTCGTGCGCACGTCCTCGGCGAGCCCGGCGGCCCTGGCTGCCGGGCCGACCACGCCGAGCCTGGCCGCAGCCGCCGCGTCGACGACTCCGACGCCGTTCAGCCGGCCGGTGAACGAGCCGTTGAACCTCAGCTCGCGCCAGCCGGCCCGCGCGGCCGCGTCGATCCGCGCGATCTCGGAGCCGAGCTCTGCCGCGAGCCCGGCCCCGAGGTCTAGCTCGCTCCTGCCGACCTGCACCGCCCCGAAGAGGAACCGGTGGCCTGTCAGCCGGGCGTTGAGCCGCCTGGCCCGCTCGGTCAGCGCGAGGAAGCAGGAACTGCCCGCCGCCATTCCGACTCCGGCGCAGATGGCGGCGATGTCGTTGAGGTGGTTCCACAGCCGCTCGAGTTCCAGCAGCAGCACGCGGGCCCGGGCGACCTGCGGGCCGGCCTGCAGGCCGAGCACCTGCTCGGCGGCGGTGGCGAACGCGACGCCGTTGGCTACCGCGCACGCCGCGCAGGCGCGCGACAGCACCGAGAGCGCGGGCTCGACCGGCATGCCCGCAGCGACCTGCTCAAGCCCGCGGTGCTTGTAGAACAGTCGAGCGTCCAGGTGCAGGATGCGGTCACCGACGACGTGGAACCGGAAATGACCGGACTCGATCACCCCGGCGTGGATCGGCCCGACCGCGACCTGATACGCGTCATGCCCCCGGACCGCAGTGGTCCAGCTGTCAAGCGGCGCGGAATGGTCGGCTAGCGGTCGCATCGGCTCGTGCCCGCCGAACGTGATGCCGTACAGGTCGTGCGCCTCGCGCTCGTCCCACGCCATCGCGGGCGCCAGGTCGACGACCGACGGCACGGCGCCGTCCGCGCTGACCGGTGTGGTCTCGATCCTCGCGGTGCCGTCCGGCCCGGTCAGCACGATCCCGACGGAACGGCGGTCCGCGCGGACGTACAGGCTGCGCGCTCGCCATCCTGCCGCGAGCGCCGCCGAGACCGCGGCTCGCAGGCCTGGCCCGGTCGCGACGGTCATGGCACACCTCGTACCAGTGCGGCGACGAAACTGGTGCCCGGCAGCCACGGAGCGACAGCGGCGAGCCCGACGAGCACGACGAAGGCGGCGCTGCCAAGCACGGTGACCAGCCGCAGGCCGGGCAGCGCGGCCCGATCGCGCCGGGGAGCATCGCCGGCCAGCGTCTCGATCGTCGCGTGGGCGAGGCCGAGGAACCCGAGCGCGAGCAGGACGGCGGCCGCGGCGGCCGCCCAGGTCTGCCCCGAGGCGAACCCGCCCGCGAGGATCAGCACCTCGCTGACGAACAACGGCGACGGCGGAAGGCCGGACAGCGTGCCGAGCGAGACGCCGATCGCCGCGCCGAGTGCAGGTGAGGTGCGGCCGATGCCGCTGACCGCGCGCCGGGCCGCCCGGGGCTCGTGCGCCAGCAGCGGGGAGGCGCTGTAGAAGCCGAGCGCCTTCGCGACGGCATGTCCGGCGATGTGCAGAGCGACGCCCGCGAGCGCCAGCGGCGAGCCGAAGCCGAGGCCGAGCGCCATCACGCCCAGGTGCTCCAGGCTGGAATAGGCGAGCAGCCGCTTGAAGGGCATCGGCCGCCACAGGAACGGCACCGCGACGGCCACCGACACCAGGCCGAATCCGAGCAGGACCTCCCGTGCCGGGTGCACGCCGATCACCGGTGCCAGCCCGCGCTGGCTGCGCCACGCGACGAGCAGCACCGCTGGCAGCAGCGCTGCCGACAGCAGGGCCGAGACCGGCGGCGGAGCCTGCGAATGTGCGTCAGGCAGCCAGTTGTGCACCGGCGCCCAGCCGATCTTCGCGGCCAGTCCGGCGAGCAGCAGCAGGTAGGCGGTGAGCGCCGCTGGCCGTCCCGAGCTGAACGTCGCCAGCCGGTGCCAGGTCAGCCCGTCGATGCCTCCGCCGGGCAGCCCGGTAATCAGGATGGCGATGCCGAGCAGCGCCACTCCCAGGCCCAGCGAAGTGAGGATCAGGTACTTCCAGCCTGCCTCGAGCGCCTGCGCCTTTCCGCTGAACCCGACGAGCAGCGCGGAAGCGGCCGTAGTCGCCTCGATCAGGAGCCAGGCGGCGCCGAGGTTGCCTGCCAGCGGCACGGCGAGCAGCAAGGCCCAGAAGAGGAGCAGGACGACGAAGTAGCCGCGCTCAGTTCCGAGCCGGGTCAGGACTGAGGTCGACGTGCCGCGCAGGTAGGACACCGACGTCGCCGTGCTCGCCAGCCCGATCACCGCGATCACCGCGACCAGCAGCCCTCCGGCGGCATCGACGACGATCCACCTGCCCGCGACCGGGTCGGCGGCGTCGTGCAGGGCCAGGCCGGCCAGCGTGAGCGCGATCCCGGCGACGGGCACGGCCGCGGCCAGTGCCACGCGCGCCGCGTGCCGCCGCGGCGCCAGGGCGGTGAGCACGGCGGCGGCGACCGCCGTCAGCGGTGTCGCCAGGGCCAGGTCTTGCGGGCTAATCACGCAGGCTCCTCAGGACCGAGCTGTCACCGGCGCCAAGCTCGCTGAAGATCCGCAGGTGGAACAGTGCGGCGACGACCGCGATCAGCGCCAGGTCGGCCGTTACGCCAAGTTCGATGACCAGCGAGGACGCGTGCGATGAGGTGAGCGCGGCGAGCGCGAGCCCATTCTCCACCAGCACGATGCCCAGCACCTGGAAGAGCGTCGCGCGCCTGGTCGCCACGCACGCCAGGCCGGTCGCGACGAGGGCGAGTACCGTGCGCTGAGCCGCCGGCGAGGTGAGGCCTAGCGGCGGTACCAGGCTGGTCAGTGCCAGGATCAGCGCGACCGCGATGCTGGCCCGCACGGCGGGCGTGTACCGCGTCGGCACCGGCCGGGGCTCCCGGCTGCGCGCGACCGCGAAGCCGAAGAGCGCCCCGAGAGCGACCGCCCTGACCGCGAGCGCCGCGGCCTCGATGACGCCGGAGCCCGAGCCGGGCTGCAGTGCTGCCATGGCGGCGAGCACCAGCGCCTGCGCCGTCACCAGTCCGACCGCCAGCGGTCGCTGGCGGACCACGACGACGCCTAGCCCGAGGCCAGCGAGCAGCCAGGCCGCTAGCCCGCTCATCAGCCGCCCGCCAGTCGCGCGGCGACGCCGAGCAGAGCGGTCACGGCCGCGATACCGAGCAGCCGGGGCGCGAGCAGGATGCGCATCTTGGCCAGCAGCGTCTCGGTTACCGCCAGGGCAGCGCACAGCACGGCGAGTACGACCGGGAGCAGGGCGAGCTGCTGCCACACGTCGTGCGGGTGCGGCAGGAACACCTCGGCGGCGATCACTAGCAGCAGCCAGTGCCTGGCCGCGGCCGCCCAATGCAGGTAGGCGAGATCCCGTCCGGCGTACTCCAGCAGCGGCCCCTCGTGCATCATCGTCAGCTCGAGATGGGTGTCCGGGTTGTCGAACGGCTGGCGGCCCGTCTCGGCCACCGCCACGATCGCGAACGCGACCGCCCCGAGCGGAACGGCGGGGCCGGACCAGGCTGGCCCCCCGGCGGTGGCGGCGATCATGGCCGTCAAGTCGGTGCTGCCTGCCGTGATGGCGGCCACCGCGAGAGCCAGCAGCAGGGCGGCCTCGGCGAACACCGAGATCGTCAGGTCGCGGCTCGCGCCCATGAGCGAGAATCCGCCGGCCACGTCCCAGGTGCTTGCCGCCACCGCGAACCGGCCGAGCGCGAGCAGCCCGGCCAGCGCGAGGACGTCATGCCCGGTGCCCAGGTCCGGGGCAATGCGGGTCACCGGGACGACGGCGATCGCCGCGACGAGGCTGGCCGCCACGATGGCCGGCGCCAGCCGGTAGACCAGCGTGGTGCCCTCGACCTGCACCGTGCTCTTTCGCCAGAGCCTGGCCAGCTCCCGGTAGGGCTGCAGGGGTGACGGCCCGCGCCGGCCTTGCAGCCGTGCCTTCCAGTGCTGGGTGAGACCCGGCAGCAGCGGCGACAGCGCGACGCCGCCAGCCACCTGAACAGCGGCGCTGGTCACCGCGGCAGCGCTCATCCGAGCAGCCCCGCTCGGGCCGCGACAAGGAGCGCGACGACCAGGGCGATCAGGTAGGCGGCGTATGCGCCAAGGCTTCCGCTCTGCAGACGGCGCATGTGCGCGGCGATCGCCAGCGACCGGCGGACGGCAGGGCGGTACAGCCGCTCGTCGATCAGGTTGGGCACCTCGCCGTGATAGGCCACCTCGGTGACCAGTCCGCCGCGAGTGTGCACGTCGATCTCCCGGCGCGGGCGCAGCACGCCTTCGAGCATCAGCCGCAGCGGCTTGGTGAAACCGGCGCCTGTCCAGAGCAGCTGCGGTGTCACGGCCTGGCCGCACGCCCAGGTCGGCGCTGATGCTGCGCAGGGCCGGCCGCGCAGCGCGTACAGGGCAGCCACGCCCGCGCACAGCACGATCGCGATGGCGATCGTGGGCAGCCCGCCGGTTGCGGGCAGGCGCAGGCCGGCCAGCAGACCGAGGTGACCATGCCACGACGCGGCGGCCATCAGCGGGCGGAGCAGCAGGCCGGGTGCGAGCCCGAGTGCCACGCAGGCCGCCGCGAGAGCTGCGACGGCCGCCCGCATCGGGACCGCTGCCTCCCGGGCCTCGGCGGCGGCGTCGCTTCTGGAAGGCCCGAGCAGGACAAGGCCGGTGACCTTGACAAAGCACAGCACCGCGAGAGCCGCCGTGGCGCCGAGCGCGGCGAGCGCGACGACTCCGGCCAGTCCGTCGCCGAAGTGCCCCGCCATCGGAACATGCAGCAGCGCCTGCAGCGTCAGCCATTCGGAGGCGAATCCGTTGAGCGGCGGCAGGCCGGCGATGGCCATTGCCCCGAGCAGGAAGGCGCCGCCCGTCCACGGCATCCGCCGCAGCAGTCCGCCGAGCCGGTCGAGGTGCAGCGAGCCCGCCGCGCGCTCGATCGATCCCGCGCCGAGGAAGAGCAGCGCCTTGAACACGGCGTGGTTGAGCGTGTGCAGGAGGGCCGCGGCGAGCGCCAACGCCGCCCATTCCTGCGCGCCGCGAGCCCGCAGGACAAGGAACGCCCCCACTCCGAGCACGATGATCCCGACGTTCTCGATCGAGTGCAGGGCGAGCAGTCGCTTCAGCTCATGCTGGAACAAGGCATACGTCACGCCCCCGACGGCCGACACCGCGCCGAGCACGATCACGAGCACTCCGAGCCAGACCGGCAGCACGCCGAGCCAGTCCGCCAGGACCCTGATCATGGCGTAGATCGCGAGCTTGATCATCACGCCGCTCATCAGTGCCGACACCGGCGCGGGCGCGATCGGGTGTGCCCGGGGAAGCCATGAGTGCAGCGGGACCAGGCCTGCCTTGGTTCCGGTGCCGAGCAGCGCGGCAAGCGCGATCGCGATCTGCGGGCCGGAGCCGGAGGCGATGACGCCGTGCCCGCCGAGCGCGCCCGCCTTCGCCAGCAGCAGGATCGCTATCCAGGTGCCGGCCCCGCCGAGGTGGGTGATGGCGAGGTAGACGAACACGGTCCACCGTGCCTGCCGGTCGGCGCCGCGGCTGATCAGGATGATCGCCGCCGGAAGCAGCGTCATCAGCTCCCAGCTGCCGAGAAAGGTGACCGGGTCGCGCGCGCACAGCAGCGACATCATGGTCAGCACGAACGCCCCGGTCATGGCCGCCGTGACGCGGCCGCGCAGGCTGTCGTCCAGGTAGCGGGTCGCATAGGTCAGGGCCGGCACCGCGACCAGGCCGAGCGTGCCGAGGAAGAGGCCGCTCAGCCGGTCCGCGCCGAAGCGCGGCGTGAGGTGACTGGTAAAGGAGGAACCTGCCGGATGCCCGCTGAGCAGGACCGCGAACCCGGCGACGGCGAGCACGGCGGCCGAGGCGGCTTGCAGGGCCAGGCCACGGCTCTTCTGACCAGGAGCCAGGCTCAATACGGTACCTGCGGCGAGCCCGGAGGCGGCCGCGCCAAGAAGCGCTGCGATCACGACGCTCTGAGCTCGCGGAGGATCTCTTGCTGGGTGGCCAGCTGACGGGTAATGACGTCGCGAGCAGCGGCCAGCATGTCGAAGACCCGCTCGTCCGACACCCGGTACCACACTGTCGTGCCCTCGCGCCGCGATTCGACGAGGCCTATCCGCCGCAGCGCGGCGAGGTGCTGTGAGGTGCCGCCAGAGTCGAGGCCGAGTGCGGCCTGCAGGGCACCGACCGACTGCTCGCCGCCGGACAGCAGCTCGAGGATCCGGACACGTGCCGGATGACCGAGTACCCGGAAGAGCGTCGCCTTCACCTCGTGGACGGGCCTCGCATTATGGGGCATGACATCTACAATACTTCAAAACTTTGAAGATACTGACAAGCGGGGCATCGGTGACGACAGGGACGCCCGCGGGACAAGGCCCGTGCCGGGCTCCCGCGCCGGGCTCCCGCGCCCGGCTCCACCGCCGGGCTCTGCGGCCTGGAACGCGGTCGGCGGCCTGGAAGCCGTCGGTCAGGACGTCTTGACGGCCTGCAGGGTGTAGCTGTGCGGCAGTCGCCACGGCCGGTCGGCCAGCCGCCACTCGCCGCCGCCGATGTCCTCCATCTGGCCGGGCAGCGCCACCCAGGGCACGCTGTCGTGCTCGGTCAGGGCGGTGATGGTCATCCCCGCGTCGAGCAGTGCGGTCACGATCTCGCCGAGTCCGTGGTTCCACTCGTGCGTCATGTTGTGCTCGAACACCGCGTCGGTGCTCACGTAGGTGCCGCCCTCGTCGAACACCGTCGGCTGGTCTCGCTCGAAGTACGGGTACTGCACGACCAGCAGCCCGTCCTCGCGCCCGTCCTGCAGCGCCCAGAGCATGGGATGGCCCTCCCGGATGAACAGCCGCCCGCCCGGCCGCAGCAGGCTGGCGACCACGTCAGCCCAGCGGCGGACGCTGGGCAGCCAGCACAGCGCGCCGATACCGGTGAAGACCAGGTCGAAGGCACCCCGGCCGGCCGAGTCGGCCGCGTCGTAGACATCAGACTCGATGAAGACGGCGTCGGCGCCGGTTCGCTCGGCGAGCATGCGAGCCTGCCGCACCGCCGGTCCGGAGAAGTCGACTCCGGTCATGGACATGCCGAGCCGCGCGAGCGAGATCGTGTCGGTACCGATATGACACTGCAGGTGAACCCCGCGCAGCCCGCTGACCTCGCCGAGCCTGGGCAGGTCGAACCTGATCACGCTGCTGAGGTGAGCCGGATCGGCGACGAACCGCTCGACGTCGTAGTCGGGGGATGCGACGTGCGCCGGGACCCGCTCGTCCCAGCTGGCCTTGTTGACGGACTGGTACTCCTCCACGCCAGTAATGTCGCACATCGCCAGGAGTTTCTGATCGGGCTTTTCGCGACCCGGCCGGACCGCTACCTTGGCTGTCAGCGTCGCGGTCAGGGCGATGGCTCGGCGAGATGGAGGACATAACTCAATGCAAGCTGAAATCAAGGGCTCGACCATGCCCATCCTGGAGGTCTCGCTGCAGCAGGGCGAGGCCGTCATCACCCCGCACGGAGAGCTTGCGTGGATGACGACGAGCATCAGGATGTCACAGACAATGAACGCCGGCGGCGGTGGCGGCCGCGGCGGCCTGATGGGCGGTCTCA
>DASWAA010000121.1:0-13478 GCA_036391385.1 Streptosporangiaceae bacterium | reverse complement strand
TGTTGGTGCCAAGCCCGCGCCGCAGCGCAGCTGGCACCTGACTGGCACCTGGCTGGCACCTGGTGGGACTCGCGCAAGATGGTCGATTTTCAGTCGGATCTGACTGACAGACGACCACGCGCTGAAAGGCGTCCACGATCCTGGCCGGGTCCGGCTTCGCCGCGCGTCGCCCGGTCAGGGCGGAACTGGTCCGCCCGGGGTGTACGGACGGTAGCCGGTTCCGGCATCATGGTGGCACTGACCCGGGCGACCGTGCTGGCGGCCAGGGCCCCGTACGCCACCAGGTAGGTTCGTGCTCAGGAGGGGAAACTATGCATCAGCCGCCGATTCCGCACGTCGCGAGCACCGATCCGGAGATTGCCGGGCTCATCGAGTCCGAGGCCAGGCGCCAGTACGAGAAGCTGCGCATGATCGCGTCGGAGAACTACGTTTCCGCGGCGGTACTCGAGGCGAGCGGCTCGGTCCTGACCAACAAGTACTCCGAGGGCTATGCCGGCCGCAGGTACTACGAGGGCCAGCAGTTCATCGACCCGATCGAGACGATCGCCGTGCAGCGGGCGAAGGACCTGTTCGGCGTGGATCACGCGAACGTCCAGCCGTACTCGGGCTCGCCGGCCAACCTCGCCGTGTACCTGGCGTTCCTCAGCCCCGGCGACACCGTGATGGGGATGGCACTGCCGATGGGCGGGCACCTGACGCACGGCTGGCCGGTGTCGGTAACCGGCAAGTGGTTCCGCCCGGTGCAGTACGGAGTGCGCGCGGACACCGGCCGGGTCGACTTCGACGAGGTGCGCGACCTGGCGCGCAAGGAGCGGCCGAAGGTCATCTACTGCGGCGGCACCGCCATCCCGCGCACGATCGACTTTCCGGCGTTCGCCGAGGTCGCGGCAGAGGTGGGAGCCATTCTGGTGGCCGACATCGCGCACATCGCCGGCCTCATCGCCGGCGGTGCCCACCCGACGCCGGTCGGCCACGCGGACGTGATCACCACGACAACGCACAAGACTCTCCGCGGCCCGCGCGGCGCCATGATCATGTGCAAGGCCGAGCACGCGTCGGCGATCGACAAGGCCGTCTTCCCCGGCCTTCAAGGCGGACCGCACGACCACACCACCGCGGCCATCGCCGTGGCGCTCAAGGAGGCGTCGGCGCCTGAGTTCAGCACGTACGCGCACCAGATCGTCGCGAACTCCAAGGCGCTCGCGGCAGCACTGACCGAGCGCGGCTACAGCCTGGTCTCCGGTGGCACCGATAACCACCTGATCCTCATCGACCTGACGCCGCAGGAGATCGGCGGCAAGCCGGCCGCCCGGGCTCTGGACCGGGCCGGTATCGAGGTGAACTACAACACGGTGCCCTATGACACCCGCAAGCCGTTCGACCCGTCCGGACTGCGGATCGGGACGGCGGGGATCACGACTCGGGGACTGACCGAGGAGCACATGCCGCAGGTCGCGGCCTGGATGGACGAGACCATCACTGCCGCCACCAAGCAGGACGACGCGGTCATCGACCGGGTCGCCGGCCAGGTCCGTGACCTTCTCGCGGGCTTTCCGATGCCGGGGTTCGCTGCCCAGCCCTGAGCGCCTAGCCGACTGACCTGAGCAGCCCGCCCTCGGCGAGGGGCCGGGCTGCTCAGCCATTTCCTGGCCGAACACTGATTCGGCAAGATGACCCTTGCATTTGGCTTGACCCGAATATATTTTCGAAACAGGAGCGTAGCTGCCTGTCTTCCCCGAGGTAGCCGACGAGGCGACGGGTACTCAGGAGCGCCGAAGGCGCTGGCGGACCGGCAGGCGGTGAGCGGGTGTGAGCGGGGTGCGGTCAGAGCCGGCCGAGGTCTGGCTGAACGACGGCCGTCCGGCGAGGTTCGTCTGGCGCGGGCGGCTGTTTACGGTGCTGTCGGTAATCGAGCGGCCGCCGACGCCAGATCCGGTCTCCGCTCCGGAGGGTGATGCCGGCCTGGGGCCGGCGCGCAGTGCCGGCGGCGCGGGTGGTGTGAGCGGCGAGGCTGGCGCGGTGATGCGCTGCTGGCGGGTGACGGCATCCGCGGGAAAGAACGTGCCGCCTGATACATACCGGCTCTGCCAGGACTCTGCCTCCGGGCGATGGCTGCTGTCCCGGGACGGGCGATAGCACTACGGTGCCCGGCGAGCGGTCAACATTTCCGCTTCCTTCGATTCGCATATCCTTCGGCGGCCTATCGGCGCGTCGGTGTAAGGCGTTCTAGGCTCGGCGGCTAATCTATCTTTCTGATGGCTTTAATGTAAATGCCGCGCCAGGTACTGACCATCAAATGGCAATGCCCGGTGTCGCGGATAAGTAATGACGCTCAGGTCGCGCGCAAACCGGGGAATTCCGCGGCCATACGAGGGGGATGCGTCATGGTCGGCGGGGGACTGGCTGTCGCGGCATGCTGCGCGCTGCTGTCACTGAGCACGACGAGCGGCGGGCCGGCGGCTGGACACGCCGTGCCCGGCGCTGTCGTCGTCGGTGCGGCATCGGCCGGCCTAGCTGACGCGCGGATGAGCCCTGCCGAGCCCGTCAGGCTGAAGACCGTCAGGTACCGCGGCTATGCCTTCCGGGTGCCCGCGTCCTGGCCAGTCGTCGATGATCGGTCCGGGTCGCGCGGCTGCGTCAGGTTCGACCAGCACGCCGTCTACCTGGGCGCGGTCAGCGGAGACGAGTTCTGCCCAAGCTGGCTGCTTGGCACGACGGAGTCGATCCTGATCCAGCCGGGTCCGGCGCACGTCATCAGGAGATCGCTGGAGAACCCGGTCGCCCGGCAGATCACCGTCCGGGCGCCGGGGATCACGGTCTTCGCCACCTTCGACACCGACCCGACTGTCATCTACCAGATCCTGGCCAGCGCCTCGCTGCCCGCGCCTGTGGTCGCCGTGGCAAGTCCGTCACAGCCGGTCGGGGGCGGCGGACCGAGCGCCCGCGCGCACCTGGACGGAGCAGCGACCATGACCGGCCAGGTGCGGTCCCGCGTACCCCGGCGGCGGCACCCGATGGCCGCTCCGGCACTGCCGAACATCGTGGCTAGCTTTCACGGACTGGGCTTCGACGCGTGCACGGCCCCGAGCCGTTCGACGATGAACGCCTGGCGCCAGCATTCGCCGTACCAGGCCATCGGCATCTACGTCGGCGGTGCCGACCGGGCCTGCGCTCAGCCCAATCTCACCCAGTCGTGGGTGCGGACGCAGGCCGCTGCCGGGTGGCACTTCATCCCGCTCTACGCGGGCCCGCAGGCGGCGTTCGGCGAGCTGCACGCGGCCGCGCGGCAGGGGAAGGCAGCGGCGCAGGATGCCGCCGTGCAGATGCACGCGCTCGGCTTCGGGCGCAGGACACCCGTCTACTACGACATGGAGGCCTTCGGGCCGAAGGTACGCGCGTCGGCGCTGCGCTTCCTGTCCGCCTGGACCGTCGAACTGCACCGGCTCGGCTACCTGTCGGGTATCTACAGCAGTTCGGACTCCGGTATCGCTGCGCTGTCCTGGGAGTTCTCCAGGAAGAAATACGCGATGCCCAACATTGTCTACGACGCTCTGTGGAATGGCCGGGCGACGACACGAGACCGGAATCTCAGATCTGGCCAGTGGCATCACCGTCGAATTCACCAGTTCAGCGGAAACGTCACGCAGCGATTCGGCGGCCGCACGATCAATATCGACCAGGATTTCCTTGACGTGCATATCAGGCCTCGCCGTACGACGGCCCAGGCGACGTCGGCTGTCACGCTGCCCGACGGCTCTGTCGACCTGTTCTACCGGGCGCGCGCTGGCCAGTTGTGGTTCGACCGCTACGTTCCGAAGGTCGGCTGGGCGAAGGCGCGGCAGACCAGTGCGGTTGCGTCGTCCATCCCCTCCGTGGTCTGGACCGGCGGGTCGGTCGACGTCTTCTACAAGGACAGGGCCGGTCATCTGCGGATCGCTACCTTCAGCCCGGGCGGCAGGATGACGGCACACGGCACGCTGTCTGGAATGGGGATCATCGGATCTGCGCCGCGCGCGGTCGCGCAGCCCGACGGGACGATCGACGTCTTCTGGCGCGGCTCGGCTGACGATCATCTCTGGCACGGCCAGTATCTGCCTGGCTCCGGCTGGAACGGCCCGCAGGGACTCGGCGGTGCCCTTGCCTCCGGGCCGTCACCGGTTGTCTCGCTGCCCGGCGCCACGACGGTGTTCTGGGAGGGGGCGGACAAGGCCCTGTGGTGGGTGCACCGCGGACTTCTGGGCCGGTGGTCAGCCCCGCGCAGCCTCGGCATGGGGCCGCTTGGCGGACCGCCGCAGGCGACTGCTCAGGAGGACGGCGGCATCCAGGTCTACTGGCACGGCTCGGGGAACTCCAAGGTGTGGGAGGGCTTCTACCGGCCGGGGAGTGGCTGGCGCGGCCCGAGAGACCTCGGCGGCGAGGTCCAGTCCGTGCCCTGGCCGGCGACGGCGGACGGGACCGTGCGAGTCCTGTGGCAAGGATCGCGGCACAAGCTCGACTACCTGCGGCACCGGCTGGGGCAGGGCTGGAACTCGGTCGGCTGGCAGGGACCATTCCCGGCAGGCGTCGGCTGGCTCGGCTCGGCTCCGTTCGCCTCGGTAGGCAGCCCGACTTCTAGCCTTGCCGTCTTCTGGCTGGGCAGGCAGGGCAGGCTGTGGACGGCTTCGGTGACCGGCGCCGGCTGGTCGAAGGCGACGAAGCTGGCTGGCTAGCGGCTGGCCGCTGGCTACAGCCCGATCTGGCTCGCGGACCGGCGCCAGTCGATCGTCGGGATCATCGCCTCGGGGCGTACCCGGTCGGCATAGCGCTTGGTGATCTGGAACAGCGACTCGATCAGGGTGTCGGACAGCAGGTGCGGCTCCAGGCCAAGGTCGACCATTCCGGAGTGCACCACGTTGTAATGATGGCCTTCCTCCTCCACCCGGGGGTTGTACAGGTGCTCGATGTCGACCTTGCTCGGGCTGACCCTCGCGATGGTCTGCGCCATCTGGTTGATCGACAGCGACTGGGTCATCTGGTTGAAGACCCGGAACTCGCCTCGGTCGGCCGGGTTCTCGCAGGCCAGCTGCAGGCATCGCACGGTGTCCCTGATCTCGATGATGCCGCGGACCTGGCCTCCGTTGCCGTAGACCGTCAGGGGCTCGCCGATGACGGACTGGATGACGAACCTGTTGAGCACCGTGCCGAAGACGGCGTCGTAGTCGTACCTGGTGGCGAGCCGGTCGTCCCTGGCGGTCTCCGGCGTCTGCTGGCCGTAGACGATGCCCTGGTTCAGGTCGGTGGCCCTGATGCCCCAGATCCGGCAGGCAAACTCGATGTTGTGGCTGTCGTGCACCTTCGACAGGTGGTAGAACGACCCGGGCCGCTTGGGGAACAGCACCCGGTCCTTGCGGCCCTTGTGCTCGATCTCCAGCCAGCCCTCCTCGATGTCGATGTTCGGCTCGCCGTACGCACCCATGGTGCCCAGCTTGACCAGGTGGATGTCCGGGTTGAGCTCGGCGATCGCGTACAGCACGTTCATCGTGCCCACGACGTTGTTGACCTGCGTGTACACCGCGTGCTTGCGGTCCACCATCGAATAGGGCGCGGCTCGCTGCTCGGCGAAGTGCACGATCGCGTCCGGCCGGTACTCGCTGACGACGTGATAGGTGAAGTCGGCGTCGGTCAGGTCGCCCACATAACACGCGATCTCGTGTCCGCTCAGCTCGTGCCAGACGCGGATCCTGGACTGCAGCGTCTCGATGGGCACGAGGCTGTCGACGCCCATCTCGAAGTCGTAGCCTCGCCGGGCGAAGTTGTCGAGCACGGCGACGTCGTGGCCAACCTCGGACAGATGCAGCGCGGTAGGCCAGCCGAGGTATCCGTCGCCCCCTAGTACCAAGATCCTCAATTTGTCGCTCCTGCTGTCAGCGTGCCGCCGGGTGCATCGACCGCCGCGCATGGGGTACTAACCTGTGCCGGGGCCTGGACGTCATGGCTGGCGAACGAGAGTGCGACCGCGTTGGGTGCATTCTCGCGTCGGTCTGAGCCGGTTCCCGTACTGTATACGTGTTGCGTGCCCAGAATGTCTCCGGCCAGCAAGGACATCAATGCCTAACCTTGTCGACAAGCTACCCGCCGCACTCGGAAACCGCCTGAGGACGCGGGCCGGCCGGCAGTTCGTCAGGTTCGCTCTGGTGGCAGCCGCGTCCCTGGGGACCAGCGAGGTCGCGCTGTTCTTCTTCACCTCGGTAGCGCACTGGACCTATGGCGTATCGGGCGTGTGCGCGGCGATCGTGGGCGCGATTGTCAGCTACTTCCTCAGCCGCTGGGCCTGGCAGCGGCGCGGCATGCCGAACGTGCTGCGGGAGACCATCCCGTTCTGGCTGGTCTCGGTTGGCGCGTGGCTCGTCCTGGGCCTCGCCACCAAGCTCGGGCACCAGATCGCGAAGTCGATGGGCGTCCACGGCTTCAAGCACTTCGTCGTGGTCGGCGGGGTGTATTTCCTGGCCAACTGCCTGACGTTCGTGGCCAGGTTCCTGATCTTCCACTTCGTGCTGTTCGCCGACCGCGGCGCCAAGGGCCCGGTTGAGGCAGAGTCGCTTACCCCGGTCGCCGCGACCGTCACCACGTCCGACGATCAGCAGCAGGAGCGCCCGCAGGGCTGAGCGCGTGCCCGCCGCCTAGCGTGCGGCGGACTTGCGGCGGTGGCGCTCACGCCACCACGTGCCGAGGACCACCTTGCCGACCTGCAGCCCGTAGAAGGCGTTGTGACCCTTCTTGCTCTGCCCGACGTGGCGCCGGTGGATCGTGGCGGGACGCTCGGCGTAGGTGTAGCCGTGGGCGATCACGCCGATGAGCAGTTCGGTCGCCTGGTACTGCCGCTGGTGCAGCAGGACAGCCCCGGTGACCTCGGCTCGCATGGCGCGCAGGCCGAACGTCGGGTCGGTGATCCGCTGACCGGTCAGGACGGTGAGGATGAGCGCGAAGACCCGGACGCCAAGCTTGCGGACCGGGTCCTTAGTCTCCTCGCTGCCCTGGGTGCGCGATCCGGAGACGAAATCGGCCTCGCCGGCCTGGATCGGAGCCAGCAGGGCGGGGATCTCTGCCGGGTTGTACTGGCCGTCGGCATCGGTCGTGACGATGTACTGCGCACCGCCCTCGCGGGCCAGTCGGTAGCCGAGCCGGAGCGCGGCGCCCTGACCGCGGTTCACCGGAACGTCGCAGACGAGCGCTCCCGCTGCATCGGCCTCTTTGACCGTGCCGTCGGCCGAGCCGTCCGACACCACGACAGTCACGACCTCGAGACCGGAGATGACCGGGGGGAGCGCCTCGACGACGGGGCCGATGGCACCTTCCTCGTTGTAGGCGGCGATGACGATCGCCAGCGGCGGCATCTGCGTGGCGCGCGCGCCGTACTGGTCCCTGAACGACGCGATGGCCGACGCGTCGACGGCGTCGTCGTCGATGGCCTCGTGGCCGGCGGAGTTGCTCTGGCTCGATGTCACTTAGCTGTCTCCGAGAACTCGGGCCACACAGTGGCGATGCCTGCCTTGAGGTCATGTCCAGGCCTATAGCCCAGGGCCCGGGCAGCAGAGATGTCGACGATGACCGCCGGCATCTCGCCCGGTTTCGGTGGAACGTGCTCGACCGGCAGTTCGGTTCCAGTTACTGCCCGCGCGGCCGACACGATGTCGTTGACGGTCACCGACTCGCCGGATCCGAGGATCAGGGGGCCGTTGTGGCCAGCTCGCCAGGCGGTCAGGATGCCGGCGACGATGTCGTCGACGTGGACCAGGTCGCGAAGCTGGGTTCCGTCGCCGTAGACCTGGACGCCCTTTCCGTCCCGCGCGGCGCGCATCAGCCTCGGGATGAAGCTGTCCTTGGCCTCCATGCCCGGCCCGTAGACATTGGCGAACCGCAGCGCGGCACCGGTCATGCCGTAGCTGCCGACGTAGGCGGAGAGCAGCATCTCCCCGGCGGCCTTGGTGGCGCCGTAGGGGGTCAGCGGACGGAGCGCCGCCTGCTCGGTGATGGTGGCACTGCCCACGTCGCCGGTCACGGCATTGGTGGAGGCGAGCAGGAACGCGCCGACGCCGCGCTTCCTGGAGTGCTCGAGCAGGTTGGCCGTCGCCTCGACATTGAGCCTGTAGGTCCCGGTCGGGTCTTGCATCGACCGGAGCACGGAGGTAATGGCCGCCAGGTGGATGACGAGGTCGGTGTCCTCGCGGACGGCAGCGGAGATCACGGCCGGGTCGCACAGGTCGCCGACGACGGAACGCACCTGGTCGTCGGGGAATTCGTGCTTGTCTGCCGAGGTGACTTCGTGGCCTTCGGCGAGCAGCGCGCGGACGACGCGCCTGCCGATGAACCCGGCCGCGCCGGTGACCAGTACCCGGGACGGGCTCCCGTCCGCCATCAACGCTCCTCGCTACCTTCCCCGCGCAGGACGGCCGTTCAAGTCCGGCCCGATCTCCGAGTCGTTATGCACGTTTTGGATAATTTTGCGTATATCGCTTGTCATTACACCATAGAGCTTGCTGGTCGTCCGCGTTGTCCCCGGGAATGACCGTTGTCTTCGCGGGCCGACTGTCAACTTCGGTTGCCTCGAGCGATCGTCGGCGGTGCCGGCAGGCGCGGATGCCCTGCCAGTGTATCGGTCGACTCCGATGCGAATGCGAGGTTGCGGCACTGCGGTGCGATCGTGATGCCTTCCTGATCTGATGCGAAGGCCTGCCGTTCCGTTCTGTGCCATGCTGATAGTCGACGGATGGTGTCCGTTCTATCACGCTGCGCAACTGACGGGCCGTCAGGGCGGCCAGGCTGATAAGCAACTGCGAGGGACCGTGACCTGGCGGAACGTGCAGTACGACAATCCCGGGCCGTCAGCCAGGGCCACGGCGGCGGACGAGGCCATCCAGATCCTGCGTTCCCGGATCGATCTCGCAGGTCTTCCTGCGCTGACGCGGGCCGTGACCGAGCAGATCATCTGCGCCAGCGCCGACGTCGGGTACGCCGCCGACCTCGTGTGCTCGGAGGACTGCCTGCAAGCCGCGGTAGCGGCGCTGGCGGCCGGAGCACCGGTCATCGCCGATTCGCCGATGGTCGCGGCCGGAATCACGGACCGCGAGACGATCTGCAAGGCAGGCCAGCCGCTGACCACGCGACTGGCCAGGACTGCCGGGATTCCGCCGGCGGCCGCCGCGGTCCGGCTGGCGCTTGGTGAGACCGGGTACGGCGCCATCTGGGTCGTCGGCAGTGAGTCAGTGGCTATCTATGAGATCGTGCGGCGAGAAGCACAGCCTGCTCTTGTTATCGGAATGCCGGCCGGATTCGCCGGGGCGGCAGACGCCAAGCGAGCGCTGCGCGAGAGCGGACTGCCAGCGGTGACCAACATCGGCGAGAAGGGCGGGCCTGCCGTCGCAGCGGCCGCCTGCATGGCGCTGCTGCGGGAGGCTCTCGCACCGTCGGGGGGCACATGACGGACAGGCACCAGGCGCTGCGCTTATACCCTGAGCGCGTTCGCGATCACCGTGCGTGCGGTTTTACGCAATGTCGGCGGTACCCTGCGTTGACGGCGCACAATTACGTCATGGCCGGAGCGTTTGCGGGCAGCGAACCGCATTGCCGGGCCATGGTGGCATGTGGTGGTGAACTGGTTGGATGGGGCTTCGACCAGCAGTTGGCGTAGCGGAGGCCCGGAGGCATGGACGAGGGACAGGTAGTGGCGCCCGCAACAGTGCCCTGGGGGAGGGCGGGTGACGCGGCGGGCAGCGCGGGCGAGGTCACCGCGGTGTCCGGGCCGCCGCGTGCCGCCAAGCATCGCGCCCCGGAGCCTGTCGAGGACACCGGTCAGGCCGAGGAGCATGGCAGGCCTGCAGCGCCTGGTCAGCATGCAAGAGTCGGCCAGCCCGCTGAAGGTGAGGCTGAGCCGCACGTCAGGGTCGACGCACGCAAGCTCGAGGCGGCGCTGATCGAGCTGCGCGACGCCGTCGTCCGGGTCCCGCTGCTGCTGGACTGCGCTGGAATCGAGGCCGCGAGGGCAGAGCGGCAGCAGCTGCTCAACCAGATCGACGATTACCTGCTCCCGAGGCTCAGGCAGTCCGGAGCGCCGATCCTGATCTCGATGGTCGGATCGACCGGAGCCGGAAAGTCGACCCTGCTCAACAGCATCGTCGGCAAGCAGGTCAGCGCGACCGGCATCCGGCGGCCGACGACGAACAGCCCCGTCCTGGCCTGTCACCCGGACGAGGTGAACTGGTTCGCCGAGAACGTGTTCCTGCCCACGCTGCCGCGGGTCAGGCAGCAGGGGCTGGCGATGCCGGGCCGGGACGGGCTGCTCGTGCTCGCGACCAGCGAGGGCATGCCGCCGGGGGTCGCGCTGCTCGACACGCCGGACATCGATTCCGTGGTCGCCGCGCACCGGCAGTTCGCCAGTCAGTTCCTCGATGCCTCCGATCTATGGCTCTTCGTCACCACTGCCCGCCGCTACGCCGACGCGGTGGTCTGGGAGATGCTCAAGGACGCCAGGGACAGGGGCGCGTCGCTCGGCATCGTGCTGTCCAGGGTCCCGCCATCGTCGGACAAGCAGCTGACCGCTCATTTCGAGGCGATGCTCGAGGCGAACGGGCTGGGCGACGTACAGCGGTTCGTCATCCCGGAGACGACGGTTACCGACGCGCAGCTGCCCGAGGAAGTGTCCGCGCCGGTCAGGCGCTGGCTGGAGGACACCTCGCACCAGGACGAGCGGCGGATCGCGATCCTGACGCAGACCATGTCCGGCGTACTCGACAACTTCAGGGACCGGATCGATGCCCTGGCCGGCCGGGCGCAGGAGCAGATCGCGCTCCAGGGCGAGCTTCGGTCGGCCGCTGATGCCGCCTACGCGGCCGGACTGGCCGAGCTCGACGAGGCGATCAGGAACGGATCGCTGCTCCGCGGCGAGGTGCTGGCCCGCTGGCAGGACTTCGCCGGAACCGGCGACCTGCTGCGCACGCTCCAGCCGCGCAAGGGAAGCAAGGGCAAGCGGCCGGCCGAGCGCTCCAAGCGGCACGCCGCGATGCCCGTGCGGGCGCAGGCGCTCAAGTCGGCCCTGCGGTCCAGCCTCGAGGCACTGGCCACGTCGCTGGCTGACCGCGCCGCCGAGGATGCGATGGAGCGCTGGCAGGCGAGCCCGGCCGGGACCGGCCTGCTGGACGAGGCCAGGCAGGCACAGCGCTCCCCCGAGGGGACCGAGCTTTCCTACCAGTCGCTGCGCAAGTGGGAGGGCGAGCTGGAGTGGGGCTTCCCCGGCGACCAGAGCGACCTCGCGAGCCGTCTTCCCGAAGGCGGCGTGGACGCGCTTGTCCGCTCGTCGGGCGGCTTCGCCGGGCGCGCCGGCCAGGCGATTGCCGCCTGGCAGGACCACCTGCTGCATCTGGTGCAGACCGAGAACGTCACCAGGCGGTCCATCGCCCGGGTCGCTTCCTTCGATCCCGAGTCGCTCGCGCTTGTGCTGACCATCGGGGCACTCGGCTACGGTGCCGGCGATGTCGAGGTGAGCGAGGGGGCAAGCGCGGTCCCGCAGCGCCTGCTCACGTCGCTATTCGGTGCTGGCCTGATGCGCGACATCGGGGGCCAGGCCCGGCAGAATCTGCATGAGCGGATCGCCGCGCTGTTCACCGAGGAAGCACAGCGCTTCACCGCGCTGATCGATGCCGTCGGCGCTAGCGACGAGAACGCCCCGGCTGACCTGTACCACGCTAGTGATTCTCTGGAGTCCGTCCGATGAGCGCATCTCGGCAGGTGACAGCCGACCGGGAGGGCGCTGCGGGCACCCGGCCGGACAAGAGCGACACCGCGGCCGCCGTCACGTCAGGCGCCGTCACGTCAGGCGCCGGAGCGGCGGCCGCCGGCAAGCCGGTCAGGGAGCCCTTGCCGACCAGGGTTCCGGCCAGCCAGCAGCGCGGCCTTCCCGTGCGGATCCCCGCAGCCGACGCGGCGTTCGGGGCAGCGATCGCTGGCGAGCCCGGGACAGCAGGCCTGTCGGCGAGGCTGATGGCCCTGGCCAGGATGATCCAGATCGGCTCGGCTCGCACCGGACGGGATGGTTTCAGCAAGAAGCTGCTCGCCGATGCCGAAGAGGTGCTCGGCCGGGCCGGGGAGCGGATGCGGCTCTCGTCCAGCCACACGGTCGTCGTCCTTGCTGGTGGTACCGGCAGCGGCAAGTCATCGCTGTTCAACCGGCTGGCCGGGGCCGACTTCTCGACAGTGGGCGTGACCCGGCCGGTGACCAAGGACGCCCACGCCTGTGTCTGGGGAGCCACCGGCTCGCGTGCGCTGCTTGACTGGCTGGGCGTCCCGGCGAGGTACAGGTACTCCCGTGCCAGCGCGCTGGACAAGGGCGAAGACGACCTGACCGGGCTTGTGCTGCTCGACCTGCCTGACCATGACTCGGTGATGAGCCACGCGGGTGAGCTGGTCGACCGGCTCGTCGGCATGGGCGACGTCATGATCTGGGTGCTTGACCCGCAGAAGTACGCCGATGCGGCCGTGCACCGCCGTTTCCTCGTGCCGCTTGCCGGGCATTCGGACGTGCTGTCGGTCGTCCTGAACCAGTCGGACCTCCTTGATGACTCTGGTGTCGAGGACTGCGTGGCCGACCTGCGCAGGCTGCTGGACTCCGAGGACCTGCATGACGTGCCGATCCTGGCCACCTCGGCCGTCACCGGGGCTGGACTGGACGGGCTGCGCGCTCGCCTGGTGCAGGCCGTGGCAGCAAGACGAGCCGCGGCGGACCGGATCTCGGCGGACGTCGATGACGTCGTGGCGCGCTTCGAGCCATATGCGGGCGGTACCGATGCGCCTGCCGAGAACGTCCCGGACGCCGGCAAGGACCGGCTGGCGCAGCGGCTCGCGGCGGCGGCCGGACTCGAGGCCGTCAGTGACTCGCTGCGCAGCGCCAGGGAGCTGCGGGCCGCGGATTTCGTCGGATGGCCGGTGGCGTGGCTCGCGCAGCGCCTGACCGGGCGGGATCCGATGCGCAAGGTTCGCCTTGGCATGCTCTGGAACGACCTGCGCTCGGTGACTGTCGGCCCGGCAGGTGCTCAGCAGGCTGAGATCGACAATGCCCTCACCGAGCTTGGTGACGAGATGGCCGGGCCCTTGCCCAAGCCCTGGTCACAGACCGTCCGCACCGCGACGCGATCGCGCGCCGACAAGATTCCCGCAGCCGTGGGGGCCGCGATCGGCGAGGCGCTGCCTGCCGAGGACAGCGTCGTGTGGTGGTGGCGCCTGGCCGGACTGGGTCAGGGCCTCCTGCTCGGGCTTGCCGCGGTGGCGGTCATCTGGATGGCCCTGATCACGGTGTTCGGCGTCTTCCATGCCGCCAGTGCCCCTGGGCTGCTCAGCGATACCGGAGCGCTGCCGTGGATCGCCGCAGGAGCCGTCCTGACCCTGGTGCTAGGCGCGGTGACGGCATCGGTATGCATGATCGGTGTTGGCCAGACGGCCGAGCGGGAGAA